>CAZXYP010000043.1:0-8240 GCA_964644955.1 uncultured Anaerolineales bacterium
CATCCGACCACGCCGCGCGAAATAAAGTGTTCAAGTTATTTCCGGACGAAGACTATGACAGTCACCACTCCCGCTTGGGTCAAGGACGCCGTCTTTTATCAAATCTTTCCGGACCGTTTCGCCAAAAGCGCGGCGCTGCACGCGCAGAAACCGCATCACATCGAGACATGGGATTCGCCGCCGACCCATCATGGTTTCAAAGCGGGCGATTTAATCGGCGTCGTCGAACATCTCGACCATCTGCTTGAATTGGGCGTCAACGCCATCTATTTTTGTCCCATCTTTCAATCCACCGCGAATCACCGCTATCACACACACGATTATTTTCGCGTGGACCCGATTCTCGGCGGCGACGAGGCGTTCAAAATCATGTTGGACGCCGCGCACGCACGCGGCTTGCGCGTCATCCTCGACGGCGTTTTCAATCACGCCTCGCGTGGGTTTTATTATTTCAATCACACCCTCGAAAACGGACAGGACTCGCCGTATCTCGATTGGTTCACCTTCACCAAGTTTCCGCTCCACGCCTACGACGACGGACAGCAAGGGTACGCCGCGTGGTGGAATCTGAAAGCGCTGCCGAAACTCAACACCTACAATCCGCAGGTGCGCGAATACCTCATGCGCGTCGGCGAGTACTGGATTGAACAAGGGATTGACGGCTGGCGGCTCGACGTGCCAGAAGACATTGACGACGATTCGTTCTGGCAAGAATTCCGCGTGCGCGTCAAGGCAAAAAATCCCGACGCCTATATCGTGGGCGAAATTTGGCATCGCGCCGACCGCTGGCTGCAAGGCGACCAATTTGACGCGGTGATGAATTATCAATTCACGCGCGCCGCGCTTTCCTATTGCATCGGCAAAAAACATGCCGTGCACGAGTTATTGAGCGATAGCTACGGTCACGTCACCAATGCCGACGCGTCCGCGTTCGCCGAAATGCTCGAACAGGTGCAGCAATGGTACCCGCCCGAAATCACGTACGCGCAAATGAATTTGCTCGACAGTCACGACACGGCGCGTTTTCTCTCGATTGCAAAAAATGACAAGAGTGCGTTGAAACTCGCGTGGCTCGCCATGTTCACGTACCCCGGCGCGCCGACGATTTATTACGGCGACGAAATCGGGATGCAAGGCGGACGCGACCCCGATTGTCGGCGCGGGATGCTGTGGGACAAAACCAAATGGGATCTGGATTTGTGGGAGACCGCGCAAAAATATATCGCGCTGCGAAAAAAATACCACGCCCTGCGCCGCCCCGGCGGTTACGCGCGCCTTTATGCCCACGGCATGGTCTATGTCTTTGCGCGCCAGCTCGAAGGCGAAACCGTCATCGTCGCGCTCAACGCCGGCGATACCCCCGTCACAGTAGATTTGAATGTCGGCGCGCTTTTGCCCGACGGCAGTGTTTTGCATCCAGAATGGCGTCCGCATGCGCTCACAGTCACACACGGACACATTTCCATCAGGGTCCCCGCGCGCGATGGTACGATATGGAGTTGCCAATCCGCTTGAGAGTCTCGAAAAAACACGCAGTGCAGTCGCGTGTTTTTTTGTTTCTCGCGCAAAATGTGTATAATCCTAATCGAAAATCATTTTCAATTAGAAAAATCATGCCCCTTCCCGTCTCGAACGAAATGCGCGACGGACTGCGCGAACATCGCCGCAAACTGACTCGCGCGCGTCAGGCGATTCTCGATATTATCGCGTCCGCCGACCATCATCTCACGCCCGCCGAGATTCACAAACGCGCGCGCAAAAAATATCCGCATCTGGGTTTGGTCACGGTCTATCGCACGCTCGACCTCTTGACCGAACTCGGCTATGTGCAGCGCGTGCATTTCACCGACGGCTGTCACAGTTACGCCGCGAGCGCGCAAGGACACACGCATCATCTCGTCTGCGCGCTGTGCGGCAAAGCGCAGGAATTTGAGAACTGTGATCTGGAACCCCTGATCGCCAGTTTACAGCGCAAGACGGGATACGAAATCAATTTGCATGTACTGGAACTGATGGGGAAATGCCCGGAGTGTGTCGCGCGCCTGACGCGTAAACGCACGTAAATTTTTTTTCATTGCGCTATTGAAAACAATTTTCAATTGGGTGTGCAGAGCAAAAAAGAGAGCGTGAGTTCACGGCTCACGCTCCCGAATGCAAGTCCATTTGACCGGTTAGCCGCTTGGAAGCTTGCCCGAACATTGTAACACGGAGCAAGACACAAGCCAATTCATTTTACGGAGGAGCAGCATGTCTCGCTTTGTGTTACCCATCTGGATTCTGTTGTGGGCAGGAATGGTGAGCGCGTGCGCGTCACCGGCGACGGGGATGCCTACCGCGCCCGCCCGTTCCAATTTGCGCGTGGTCGCCGTCGCAACCTTCCTTGCCGATATCGCGCAAAATGTGGCAGGCGACCGCGTGCGCATCGAAACGCTGATGCCGCTCGGAGTTGACCCGCACAGTTTCGAGCCGACGCCGCAAGACGTGAAAAAAATTGCCGACAGCCAAATACTCATCGTGAATGGTTCGGGGTTTGAGGAATTTCTCGAAAACCTGTTGGCAAACTCGGGCACGCGAACGACCGTTATTGACGCCAGCCGGGGTCTGACGAGCCGCACGCTCAAACCCGGCGAGCCGCACGACGAGGACAATCCGACGGACCCGCATTTTTGGCTCGACCCGACGCAGGTTGTCAAGTACGTGGAAAATATCCGCGCCGCTTTGACACAAGCCGACCCTGACGGCGCAGCGACCTACCAAGCGAACGCTGACGCGTATATTTCAAAATTGAATGCGCTCGATACCAAAATCAAACAAACTGTCGGCGCGATTCCACCGAACCAACGCAAATTGGTAACCGACCATGACACGTTCGGTTATTACGCCGACCGCTACGGTTTCGAAATCGTCGGAATGCTCGTGCCAAGTTTCAGCACCGCCGACACGAGCAGCGCCCAGCAAGTAGCGACATTGATTGACCAAATTCGCGCGACCGGCGTCAAGGCAATTTTTCTCGAACAAGGCACGAATCCGCGATTGGCGGAACAAATCAGTCGCGAGACAGGCGCGAACATTGTGACCGGGCTTTATACCCATTCCCTCAGCGCGGCGGACGGTCCCGCGCCGACCTATCTGCAAATGCTCGAATACGACACGCAATTGATTGTGGACGCGCTGAAATAGCACATCGCGTATCGCATAACGTAACGATTCACGCTTTACGGATGACAGATGCCTGATTCCCCCCGTACTCCCGCCCATTTGCAAGTGAACCATGTTTCGGTGACGTACAACAATGCCGCGCGTCCGGCGCTGGATGACGTAACCTTTGGCGTGCCGCAAGGAATGCGCGTCGCCGTCGTCGGACCGAACGGTGCGGGCAAGTCCACGTTGTTCAAAGCATTGGTCGGACTCTTGCCTGTGCAGGGGGGGGAAATACGGATTCACGATATCGCATTTCGCGCGCATGAGGAATGTGTGGCGTATGTGCCGCAGCGCGAGCAAGTGGACTGGCGTTTTCCGGTCAATGTGAACGACGTGGTCATGATGGGACGATATGGCGCATTGGGTTGGCTCAAGCGTCCGGGCAAACACGACCGCGCCATCGTGACGCGTTGTCTCGAACAGATGGGCATTGCGTCCCTCGCCGCGCGTTCGATTGAGGAATTGTCGGGCGGGCAGCAGCAGCGCGTCTTTCTCGCGCGCGCATTGGCGCAAGAGCCGCATATTTTGTTGATGGATGAACCGTTTACGGGCGTAGATGTCACAACACAAGAAGCGACGCTCGCGTTGTTGGACGAACTCAAAACGCAATGCGTCACGCTGATTGTTTCGACCCACGACTTGAATCTGGCGGCGTCTCATTTTGACCGCGTGCTGCTGCTCAATCGCCGCGTGATTGCGTATGGCGAACCATCCGCCGTCCTGACGAGCGAGAATCTGGTGCGCGCCTTTGGCGCACACGCGATGTTTGTCGAAGGCAACATGGTGGTGGACGAATGTTGTCCGCCCGATGAATATATCATCGGCGCTTCACCCGAGTTGGAGCAAACGGAATCGTGATTGAAATCCTAACGGAACCCATGACATACGGCTTTATGCAGCGCGGCATGTTGGCAGCGGTGATGGTCGGCATCTTGTGCGCGGTGGTGGGCTGCTATGTCGTCTTGCGCGGCATGGCGTATCTCGGCGATGCCATGTCGCACGCGATTTTGCCGGGCGTGGCAATTGCGTATTTGCTCAAAGGGGAAATCTTGATTGGCGCGTTGGTGGCGGCAATCATTGTCGCGTTGGGAATTGGTTTTTTGACGCGGCGCGGCGCCATCAAAGAAGATACTGCCATCGGCATTTTGTTTGCGGCGACGCTTTCATTGGGCGTAGCGCTGATTAGCACCATCAAAACCTACGCCATTGACCTCACACATATTTTGTTCGGCAATGTGTTGGGCGTAAGCGAAGGCGATTTGATTTTGATTGCGCTGTTGGGCGCGGGCGTGTTGTTGACGATTGTTTTGTTGTACAAGGAATTGTTGGTGGTCTCCTTTGACGCGGTGTTGGCGGCGACGCTGCGTTTACCGACAGAACTGCTCAAGGATGTTTTGTTGATATTGATTGCGGTGGTGGTCGTCGTATCCTTGCAAACGGTCGGAGTCGGTTTGGTCGCCGCCATGTTGGTCACACCCGCCGCGACGGCATATTTGTTGACGCGGCGCCTGCCGGCAATGATGTTGGTCGCGGCGCTGTTGGGCGCGTTGGCGTCGGTGGTCGGACTGTACATTTCGTACTATTTGAATATCGTTTCCGGCGCGGCAATGGTCCTCACGGCGACCGGTTTTTTTTTCCTCGCGTATTTGTTTGCGCCGCGGCGCGGTTTGGTGTGGAATCTGCGTCACAAAGGGTTCACGCGCCCGGACGAACCTTCTGTGGTGTCCGTCGTAAAAAAATAAAACCGCAGCTCGCCTGCGGTTTTTGGTTTCAGGGTTTCTCCAAGCCGTGCGCGCGCAGCAGCGCGTCGTCATTCAAAAGTTCACTCGTTTTCCCGTCCGCGACGACGCGTCCATTGTCCATCACGAGCGTGCGCGGCAGCAATTCCGCGACCAGATGCAAATCGTGCGTGGCAATCAACATGGTTTGCGGCAATTCGCGCAACAGGTTAATCAGGTCGCGCCGCGCGCGCGGGTCGAGTCCCGCGCTCGGTTCGTCGAGAACCAAAATCTCCGGCTGCATCGAAAGCACGGTTGCAATCGCTATGCGTTTCTTTTGTCCCACGCTCAGATGATGTGAAACGCGCGCGGCAAAATCCTCCATATGCACCGCCGCCAACGCGTCGGCGACGCGCGCACGGACTTGGACTTCGGGCAGCCCCTGATAAATCGGACCGAACGCCACATCGTCAAAGACCGTTGGCGAGAACAATTGGTCGTCGGGGTCTTGAAAGACCATGCCGACGGCGGCGCGAATTTTGGGCAAGTTGCCGTTCGCGCCGACCTCCATGCCCGCGACACACACTTGTCCTTCGCCGCGCAAAATACCGTTGAGATGCAGAATCAACGTGGACTTGCCCGCGCCGTTCGGACCGACGAGCGCCACTTTTTCGCCGGGCGCAATGGAAAAATTCACGCCGTCGAGCGCGTGCGTGCCGTCGGGATATTTGAAAACGAGATTGTGGACTTGGATGGTGTGATGCACGAATAGTTTTCCTACGTCAACAGCAGCGCGATGAGCAAGATCAAAACACACACCGCCAAGCCACTGCCGAGAATGAACCAGTGAATGGATTGGAGCGCGGGCATTGGAAAGGTGCGAACCTCGCCGTCGTAACCGCGCGCTGCCATCGCATCATAGATGCGTTCGCCGCGCTCAAACGAGCGCACCAAAAGATTGCCTGCCATGCCGCCGGTCGTGCGCGCGCGCCAGACCAGCGTGCCGCCGGTTTTGTATCGCGCGTCACGACTTGCGCCGCTGCGGGCAGTCCGCGCGCGCAACAACCGCAGCGCCTCGTCCACCATCACAAACAGGTAGCGCCACATCAAACCAAAAATTGCCACGAGCAATTTCGGAATGCGCAGCGCGCGCATTGCCGCGAGCAATTGCGGAAACGGCGTGGTCGCCGCAAGCACGATTGCCATTTGCATCGAGACCCACGATTTGAACGCGATGCTCAACACACGTTCCACACCATCGACGCTGATGGTGAACGTCCACGCGCCGATGGTGAAGGTGGCGAGCGGCGTGCCTTGCACCGTGAAAATCAGCGGCAGCGCGGCAAGCACAAACGGCAGCGCGAGCAGCGCGCGTTTCAGAACATAGCCCACGCCCAATTCCGAAAGCATTTCCACCGACAACACGAGCGCGAGCAGCAAAATGTACGCCGCCCACGCGCCAAACGGTGTAAGCGAGGTCGTCAAAATAAACGCCAACGCCAACACCAATTTGACGCGCGCGTCGAGCCGGTGAATCGGACTGCTGCCGGAATGGTAGGGGTCGAGAAAATGAACGTGCATCGCGTGTGACTAGTTTTGCGTTTGCGGCGCGGTGGGGGCGGCAGAATTTTTATTGCGTCGCGCGTACGCGATGCCAAATGCCATTCCGCCGACAAGCAGCGTGCCAACAATTCCCGCGACGATGGTGGCGAGTGCTTCATTCGTAATTCCGGGGAATACATAATCAGGAATAATCTGATATGGTGCTTCTTGCGCATTGCTCAGAAAACCCTGTTGTTCCGCCACCCATTCCAAGCCATCCGGAAAACTTGACGCAAGCGGCGACGCGATGGCAATGGCAACAGCGATAATCAATCCGACCACCCAAATACCGCGCCCCGCCGGTTTCGCTTCCCCAACTTGCAGCAAATCCGGACGCACAAAATACAAAAACGCGAGCGCGCCGACCGTTATCAATCCTTCGCCAATCCCGATGACAATATGAATGCCGCCCATTGCGGGAATGGCAATGTTCGCGGGTGAAGTTCCCGACAGCGCCAGTTCCAACGCGGTAATGAGCGACGCAATGATAACGCTGAGCCACGCGCTCAAAAAGCCGCCGACGAAAATGCTCCACGGTTTGCCGCCCGACATGGCACGCACCGACCGATACACAAAATGCGTAACGACGACGCCGACAATACCCATGTTGAAAATGTTCGCGCCCATCGCGAGCAAGCCGCCATCCTGAAAAATCAAACCCTGCACGCCAATGACGCAGGTCATGATAATGATGGCAGCCCAGGGTCCCATCAAAATCGTCGCCAATGCCGCGCCGAGCAAATGCCCGGATGTTCCGCCGGCGACGGGAAAATTTAGCATCTGTCCCGCAAAAATCGCGGCGGCGAGGACGCCCATCATCGGCACTTGACGATCGCCCAACTCTGCGCTGACGCGACGCAGTGCGACGGCAACAATGATAATCGTGGCAATCCACAAGCCGATTGCGACGCCGACCGACAAAAAGCCGTCGGGAATGTGCATTACCGGCGGCGCGTATGGTGCAGATAACATCAAAGACCTCCCGTGAATAAATTTGCGTGAACGACTCGTCCGGGACTTAGTGCGCGTGGCGTTTCGCCAATTTCGCCGCGCGCGGTTGACACTTTTTGCATGTGCCAAAAATGGCGAAATGGTCCAAATCCGCTTTGAATCCAAAATCGCTTTCGAGTTTTTTGCCGAGCGCCGCCAGAACCGCATGGTCAATTTGCAGTACGTGGTGGCAGTGCCGACAAACCAAATGATGATGATGCGGATGTTGATGCAGTTCGTACTCGACGCGTCCGTGTCCCAAATCCGTTTGGTTGATTAAACCGATTTCGGTCAACAAATCGAGACTGCGATACACGGCGGACTTGTTGAGATAGGGATAGCGACTGCGGACGCGCGCAATAATTTCTTCCGCCGTCAGATGCCGCGTGCTTTCGGCAATCACCGCCAGCACACTTTCGCGCTGCGGGGTCAGACGATGTCCGGCTTGCCGTAGGGATTGGACCAATTCTACATGACGCGACATTTTGCGCTTTCTCCTTATTGCAACAAGTTGCAATAAAGACTATACCCGATACGGGAACGGTGTCAAATACGGCGCACCTAACAAGATACGTGCCGCGCGGCGTTTTTGTATTCCACACAAAAAAAGCAGCGCCCGGCGTGGGCGCTGCTTGGATTTTCGCTTGCGTTTCAACATCATAGCTCGGCGGCAATGACTTGCGCTTCGGCAGCGGGAATGCGCCCCGTGTCGCGGGCAAAACCGAGGAT
>CAZXYP010000043.1:8250-9406 GCA_964644955.1 uncultured Anaerolineales bacterium
CGAGCAGCGCGATAGAAAGCAACAACCCGATGGCTTCCACCCCAAAAATCATGCCATACGTGAACGGATACGATTGTGTCAACGCGTGCAAAGCATCGCGCAGCGCGCCGCCCGAAAAAATGCCCAAGCCGCGCGTGAGCAAAATCGTGACCGTCCACAAACCGAGATACGCGCCTGCCGCCTTGTCGGAGGTCATGACCACGAGCAGTTGAAAACCGCTAAACGTGTACAAGCCAAAGCCGATACCAAATACCAACAGCGCGGGATTCACCATCCACCGGATTTGCGTGAGCGCGGTCAGCGCGAGCCAGAGCATCCCGACACCCATGATGCCCAGACCCACTTGCGCAATCGGCGCTTGTTGTTCCGGGCGGCGTTTGCGCCAAATAATGACCGAGAGAATCAAGACGATAGCAGTGGCGCCTTGCCACGTGCTGGAATAGCGCGTCGTTTGCGCGAGCGTGGCGTCCAACACTTCGGCGCCGAACGGTTCGAGAATCGCGTCTTGCATCCAGGCGGCAAACGTCGCGACGCCCAAAAAGAGCATGAACGCGCGCGCGCGCGGGTCGGCAAAAATTTTGGCGAACGTGCTGCGAAATTCTTGAAACTGCGCGCGCGCTTTCTCTTGCGTATGTTCTGCCGCTTTGTGAATGACTGCGCGCTTTTCGACGCCGACGATGGCAAAGAACCAAAAGAATCCGCCGACGATGGCGGTCAGGGCAATCAATTCCCAAAAACCTGCCAGTGTATATTCCTGCAAGAGGACGCTAAACGAAATCGCCGCCAACGGAAAACACAAAATCAGCGCGGTTTCGACAACCGACAATGCCAGACCCTGCCGCGCTTTGGGCATGGCGTCGCGGACCAACGCCAAAAAGGGACTGCCCGAAAGCAGCGTGCCGGTGCCGTACAGGAAAAACGAAATCAAAGCGAGAATCCAGCCCATCGGATTGTTCGTGGCGGCATTAAACAGCGTCACGCTCAAACCCAACAAGGGAAATGAGGCGGCCATCAACGCGCGTCCCAACCAAATATAGGACGTGCGTTTCATTCCCAAAAACGGCGTCGTATCGGAACGAAAGCCGGCATACAGACTCAATGGCGACAACAAATAACGCAGCGCGATGAGCAAGCCAATCGGGAACGCGGGAAAACC
>CAZXYP010000043.1:9506-21174 GCA_964644955.1 uncultured Anaerolineales bacterium
CCCGCCCAGATTTTATCATAGCGTCCCGTTTGGGCAATCCCGTCAAACAACAATCTGCCCAACCCGCCCGCGTTAAATTTCGCGCCCACGGTCGCAATCCCGATTGCCACAATCGCCGCGATCCGCACGCCTGCGAGCATCACCGGGAGCGCCAACGGCAGCTGCACACGCCACCACAATTGCCAACGATTCATGCCCATCCCGCGCGCGGCTTCGATAATGGCGGGGTCAATGCCGTTCAATGCCGCGACATTATTGCGCACCAAAATCACCTGCACATACAAAATCAAAGCAATAATGACCGACCACGCATTGAGTCCCGTCAACGGAATCAGCAAAATAATGAGCGCAATACTCGGAATCGTATAAAAGATTCCAAACACACTCAGCACAAACGTCGTTGCGCGCGCGCTGCGCAGAATCAGTAAACTCAGCGGCAGTGAAATCGCAATCGCAATCAACAGCGCAACGCCGACCACAAACAAATGCTGCAGCAAGAGTTCCAACACCGTCGCGGGGTTCTTGAGAATGTAATCCATGAATCAATACCAATGGTCAATGGTCAATGGTCAATGGTCAATACTCACCGCTCAATGCTCACCACTCACCGCTCAATACTCACCACTCAATGCTCAACGCTGAGCGCTCAACGCGCGGATTTGCTCAAATTGCACGATGCCAACCCGATAATCCGACTGCATCACGACCAATGCAGATGCGCCGCTTGCCAAAAATCTCGACAACGCTTCGCGCAAGTTTTCATCGGCGGCGATGGTCGGCAAATCGTCCAACTCAAAATCTTGAGACAACGGCTGCATCACTTCTGCCACGCGCACGAGCGACAATTGGCGCATCATGTCATCGGCGCCAATGAGCGCGCGCACAAAATCATTGGCGGGTTCTGTCAAAAGCGCGTAGGGCGAATCGTACTGCACGAGACGTCCCGCGCGCAGCACCACAATTTTATCCGCGAGCCGCAGCGCCTCTTCGACATCGTGCGTGACAAACAGAACGGTCTTGTGGATGGCATTCTTCAAACGCAGCATTTCATCCTGCAAACTCGCGCGCGTAATCGCGTCAATCGCGCCGAACGGTTCATCCATCAACAACAAATTCGGGTCCGCCGCCAGCGCGCGCGCCAAGCCGACGCGCTGCTGCTGCCCGCCCGACAATTGTGCGGGATAGCGCGCGCGATAGGATTCGGGTATGAGTTCCACGAGTTCGAGCAATTCGTCAATCCGCGCGTCAATGCGCGCTTTTTTCCAACCGAGCAGTTCCGGCACCACCGCTATGTTTTGCGCGACCGTCAAATGCGGAAACAAACCAATCTGTTGAATCACATAGCCGATTCGGCGGCGCAGCGCGGTCACGTCCACGTCGCGGATATTTTTGCCGTCCAAAAAAATGTCGCCCGCGCTGGGTTCGATGAGGCGATTCACCATCTTGAGCAGCGTCGTTTTGCCGCAGCCCGACGGACCGAGCAGCACAACAAACCTTCCCGCCTCGACGTCGAACGTACAGTCATGGACTGCCGCGTGAGTCGAATGCGGGAAGGTTTTTGAGACGTGCTGAAAAGAGAGCGCCGCCACAACCGAGAGACTGAAGATTAGAGACCGGAGTCTCGAATCTCCAGTCTCCAATCTCTATTTCAGCAACCCGTTCTGCTGCAAAAATTCTTTCGCCACATCCACCGGTTCGCGTTTCTTGCCGTCCACTTCGTAATTCAATCTTTGCATCGTGGCGTCGGTCAGCAGCGGCGCGAGTTTGTTCAACACTTCGGCAATTTTGGGATTCGCGTCGAGCGCTTGCTGGCGCACCACCGGCGCGATTTGATACGGCGGGAATAATCCTTTGTCGTCTTGCAGTACGAGTAAATCGTACGCGGCGATTTGTCCGTCCGTCCCGAATGCGACGACCACATCCGCTTGCCCGTTCACCAAACCTTCATACCGCAAACCCGGATCCACCGACACATATTTTTTGAGTTTAAAGTCGCCATATTTTTTTTGAATGCCGGGCAGACCGTCTTCGCGCTGTTCAAATTCTGGCGGACCAATCATGGTCAATTCGCTCGCTTTGGCTGCCATGTCCGAAAACGTTTTGATGCCAAATTTGGCGGCAACGTCTTTTTTCATCGCCAACGCCTGCGTGTTGTTCATGGGCGCGGGCGTGAGCCATGCGAGATTGAATTGTTTTTTGTATTCGTCGCGCACCGTGTTGTACACCTGTGTCGCGTCCGTGTTGGTCGGCAATTTCAAAACCGTGAGCAGACCCGTGCCGGTGTATTCGGGGTACAAATCAATCTGGTCACTCACCAATGCTTGTTGCAAAACGGGCGTACCGCCGAGATTCAATTTGCGTTCGACGGGAATGCCGTTCGCTTCCAGCAGCAGCGCGTACATGTTGCCGACGATAAATTCTTCGGTGAAATCTTTCGAGCCGACGCGGACCGGTTTGCTCTGCCCGCCGCACGCCGAAAACACGCTTGCGCCAAAAACAACCGCCGCGACCAAACCCAACATCAAAAACGAACGTGTGTGTTTCATGCTTTTTCCTCCGAAACCGCGCGCGCCGCACGCGCGGGAAATCTATTGCGGGATACGCACCAACCGTTCCAAGCCGCCGAACACCAGCTCTGCGGTCAACGCCAAGAGCGCCACCGAAATCGCGCCGACCAATAAAATGGAATTGTCAAACAACGCAAACCCGCGCGTGATATAGATGCCAAGCCCCCCCCCCCCGATGAAAGCGGCGAGCGTAGCGCTGGCAATCACTTCAACGGTTGCGGTACGGATGCCCGTCACAATCACCGGGAGCGCCAACGGCAGTTCCACGCGCCGCAAGACTTGGCGGCTCGTCATACCCATGCCATACGCGGCTTCTTTGACGGCGGGCGAAATACTGCGAAACGCGGCGTCGGTGTTGATGAGAATCGGCGGCAGCGCGAGCAGCGTCAACGCCAGCACCGCAGACGTGAACGACAGTCCAAAATACGGAATCGCCAAGAATAAAATAGCGAGACTGGGAATCACGCGCAACCCATTCGCGGTGTTGATGATGCCAAAAGAAGCGGTGCGCGAACGCGACGAAAGGATGCCCAACGGCACACATACCGCGATGCCAATGCCCAACGCGACCGCGACCAACAGCAAATGCTGCGCGAACGCATCGCGCAATTCATTCGACCGCGCGGCGGCGTACTGAAAAGCGTCAACGAGTACCATTTTTCCATTCTCGACGCAGACGTGCGTTGTGACCGGCGTGTACGCGATGGAAAATCAAACCTTAAAAATATCTACCACCCGTGCGTACCCACCGCGCCTTTGAACGGACCAACAATGTCATGCGTAATCCAGCCGCCGTAAAAATCGCCGGGCTGCGGCGTCACGCGTTCCCCGTCCACAAAACATGCCTCCACGCGTTGAGGATAAAACGCGACGTAATTCTGCAGGACTTGATAACCGCGCGCGGGCTGCGGATAGAACCACGCCGCGTTTTCGCTTGTCTTGTCGCCGACGGTCACGGTGTAATAGCGCGCGGCGCCCTTGAATTCGCAAAACGTTTGCTGCGCGGTGACATGCAGAAATTCCATGCGAATCGCTTGCGGCGGGATGTAATAGACCGGCGGATGGCTGGTCTCGAGCACGCGTAACGCATTGCGCGTCTCGGCAATGACAACCCCATGAAAAACAACGCGCACCTGTTTTGCTGTCGGCTCGACACGCGGCGGGCGCGGATAATCCCAGACTGATTCTTGTCCCGCAAACGGGACGATACGTTGGACGCTCATCAACAGGTTCTTGGTCTCTCTGCGGCGCACCTTATCCTCTTTGCATTTCGCGCAATTGTACAAGGTTTTGCCACAAACGGCAAAGGATTTGTCCGAAAATTCACCCCCAAAATGAACTACCCCCCCCTGCCGCGTGCCGCTTGACAAATGCGACCATTTCGCTATAATTTAGCTGTGACTAAATTTAGTCGCGGCTAAATTTTGCAGAAACGGATTTAGCCATAACTAATTCTGAAATTTGGGGTAACTAATGACCAGCGCCTCCGTCCAAAACTATCTCAAGGCAATTTACACGCTCCAAGAAAACCAAGCGAGCGTGACTACTTCCGCTCTGGCGCAGTATCTCGACATTTCTGCCGCGTCCGCCACGAACATGGTCAAAAAACTGGCGCGGCTCAAACTTGCCAACCACTCCCCCTACCACGGGGTGCAGTTGTCCGCGCGCGGCGAAAAAATGGCGCTGGAAGTCATTCGCCATCACCGCCTCATCGAATTGTTTTTGACCGAAACGCTGGCAATTCCCTGGGATTGTGTACATGAAGAAGCCGAAAAAATCGAGCATGTCATTTCCGAAGAGCTGGAAGACCGCATCGCGAATTTTCTCGGCGACCCGCGCCGTGACCCACACGGAGACCCGATTCCCACCAAAAGCGGACAGGTCGAACGTCCCGCGTTCGTGTCACTACTCGACATTCCGGTCGGGCAAGCGGCAACGGTCGAGCGCGTGAGTGACCATGACCCCGCGCACCTGCGGCATTTTACGAAATTGGGGCTGGCGCTGGACGCGCCCGTCCGGGTCGTGAAACGCGAACCGTTTGACGGCCCCTTGCGCGTGCGCGTGGCGTCGGGCGCGGAGCATATCGTGGATGAAACTTTGGCGCGCGAAATTTGGGTGCTGCCGCGCACACGCAATCCCAAACGCGCGACGAAAAGCAAATGAGAGAGCAAACCATGTACAAGTTCGCATTGATTCTTTTGGCGTTGGGCGCAAGCTTGCTTTCTGCGTGCGGCGGGGATGCATTGGCGCAGGACGATTTGGCAACGCGGCAGGTGCGCGTCACGACGACGGTCGGCATGATTGCGGACATTGTCGAAAACGTTGGGGGCGAACGCGTCGCGGTGACGGCGTTGATGGGTCCCGGCGTGGACCCGCATTTGTACAAACCAAGCGCGCGCGATATTCAACGGCTCACCGATGCGGACATTATCTTTTACGGCGGCTTGGATTTGGAAGGGCGGATGGAGCAGGTTTTTGAAAAATTGCCGCGTACAGGCAAACCGACGTTTGCCGTGAGCGAGGACATTGACCACGCGCGTTTGCGCAAACCGATTGAATTTGAAGGGCATTACGACCCGCACATTTGGTTTGATGTAACGCTGTGGCAGGCGGCGACGCGCAAAGTGACAAAAGAATTGAGCGCGCTCGACCCCGCGTCAAAAGAGGTTTACGAACGCAACGCGGCAAAGTATCTCGCGCAGCTCGACGAACTCGACACGTATATCCGCCAACAAATCCAAACGATTCCGCCTTCCGCGCGCGTTTTGATTACGGCGCATGATGCATTCGGCTATTTCGGCGACCAGTACGGCGTCGAGGTTCATGGCTTGCAAGGCACCAGCACCGCGACCGAAGCCGGCGCGGCGGACGTGCAAGGGCTCGCGCGCTTTTTATGTGAACGCGGCATCAAAGCCATCTTTGTCGAATCGTCCGTACCGGAAGCGACAATTCATGCCGTTCAGGAAGCGGCGCGTGCGCGCGGCTGCCAGGTCAGCATCGGCGGCGAATTGTTTGCGGATGCGATGGGCAACGCGGGGACGGTCGAAGGAACTTATATCGGCATGGTGAAACACAACGTGGATACGATTGTGCAAGCATTGAAATGAGGAGTGCATGGAAAATTTCGCACCTGTTTTGGTGAACGACCTCTCGGTCGCGTATCGTGAAAAACCGGTTTTGTGGGACATTGACCTCGAACTGCCTGCCGGAAAATTGGTGGCGGTGATTGGTCCGAACGGCGCGGGCAAGACGACCCTGATTAAATCCATTCTCGGGCTCGTGCCTACGGCAGCGGGAACGGTAAAAATTTTCGGCAAGCCGTACAAGGAACAACGGCAGTTGGTCGGATATGTGCCGCAGCGCGGCAGTGTGGATTGGGATTTTCCGACAAACGCGCTCGACGTGGTGATGATGGGCACGTATGGCAAGTTGGGTTGGATCAAACGCCCGGGCAAAACAGAACGCGAGGGCGCGCTGCACGCGTTGAATCAAGTGGGCATGTTGAGTTACGCGCATCGCCAAATCAGTCAACTTTCGGGCGGGCAGCAGCAGCGCGTCTTTTTGGCGCGCGCGTTGGTGCAGGATGCGCCGCTGTATTTTATGGATGAACCGTTCGTCGGCGTGGACGCGGTGACAGAAAAAGCGATTGTGGCGCTGCTGCACGCGTTACGCGAACGCGGCAGGACAGTGGTGTGCGTGCATCACGATTTGGATTCGGTGCCTGATTATTTTGATTGGGTCGTCCTGTTGAATGTGCGCGTGATTGCGGCGGGACCGGTGGCGCAAGTGTTTCACGCGGAAACGTTGGCAAAAACATACGGCGGCACGATGGCATCCAGTATCAAACATATCGCGGCATTGGAGGGCAAGAGCTGATGGAATTGCTGCGCGATTTGTTTTTGGATTACACGCTGCGAAATGTGGCACTCGGTTCCGCAGTGCTCGGCATCGTAAGCGGGGTCTTGGGATGCTTTGCCGTTTTGCGGCGGCAAGGATTGCTCGGCGATGCGTTGGCGCATGCGGCGCTGCCGGGAATTTGCATTGCCTACATGTTGACCGGCAGTAAAACCACAATCGTGCTGCTCATCGGCGCGGCGCTGGCGGGATGGTTGGCGACGTACTTGCTTTTGCGCATCGTGCAAAAAACCGTCATCAGCGAAGATTCCGCGTTGGGAATCTTGCTCAGCGTCTTTTTCGGCTTTGGCATCTTGTTGTTGACGTTCATTTCCAAAACGGGCGATGCTTCACAAGCCGGACTGGACAAGTATTTGTTCGGGCAAGCGGCAACGCTCGTCCACGAAAATGTCGTGGTGATGGCAGTTCTCGGCGCGTTCGCGTTGGGCATCGTCGCGTTGTTGTACAAAGAATTCAAGATTCTGACCTTTGATGCCGAATTTGCCGCGTCGCTCGGATTTCATACCAACGGGTTGAGTCTGCTGCTCACGTCCTTGATTGTGATTGCGGTGGTGATTGGGCTGCAAACCGTCGGCGTGGTGTTGATGGCGGCAATGTTGATTGGTCCGGCGGTTGCGGCGCGACAGTGGACGAATCGTTTCAGTGTCATGATTGTCGCGGCGGCAGGCATCGGCGCGGCGGCAGGCATCAGCGGCGCGCTCATCAGCATCAGCGAAGCGCGTTTACCGACCGGACCGATGGTGATTCTCTCGTTGACGGCGATGGTTTTGTTTTCGCTGGCATTTGCGCCGGCGCGCGGGTTGGTGTGGGAATGGTTGCGCATGCGACGGCAGCGCGGGGAATTGCGCCCGCCGGAATTTCCGCAAGCGTTGGAAGAAGTGAGTTCCTGAACGATGGCGTTTCACATACGCGCGGCAATTTCGGTGACGCGCGGTGTGAGAGGCAAATCGTAATTGTACGATGAGTGGCGGTCTGGTTATTTTATTGACGGGGATATTGGTCGCGAGCGCGTGCGCGCTGCTCGGGTCATTTTTGGTGCTGCGAAAAATGGCGATGCTGTCCGATGCCATCAGCCACGCGATTTTGCCCGGTTTGGTCGTGGGCTATTTTATCGCGCAGGGTCCGAATCTGTTGTGGGGCTTTGCGGGCGCGGCGGTGGCGGCGATATTCACGGTCACGGTCGTAGAAGCCCTGCAAAATACGCGCCGCGTGGGCAGTGAATCTGCCATCGGGATTGTCTTTCCGGCGATGTTTGCACTGGGCGTTTTTCTGGTGTCGAAATTTTTTGCCAATGTGCATCTGGACACGGACGCGGTGTTGTACGGCAATATCGAATTCGCGCCGCTCGATGTGTTTTTGCTTGGCACCACCAATCTCGGTCCGCAGGCGTTTTGGGTAATGGGCGGGTTGTGCATCGTCAATCTGCTGTTCATTGTGTTGTTTTACAAAGAATTGAAACTCGCCACGTTCGACGCAGGACTCGCGGCAACGCTCGGTTTTTCACCGCTGTTGATTCATTACGTGTTAATGGCATTGGTTTCGATTACGAGCGTGGGCGCGTTCACGGTCGTCGGCGCGATTCTCGTCGTCGCCTTTATCATTGTTCCTGCGGCGACTGCATATTTGTTGACCGACAAGCTGCCGCGCATGATTGTGTATTCCGTTTTGATTGGCGCGGCATCGGCGGTGAGCGGCTATTTGATTGCCATGGCGTTGGATGCGTCCGTCTCGGGCGCGATGGCGACCATGACCGGCGTGTTCTTTGGCTTGGCAGTTCTGTTTTCGCCTTTGCACGGTATCCTCGCGCAAACGCGCCGTCTCAAGAAACAGCGCGTGGATTTTGCGATCCGCACGCTGCTGATTCACTTGTGGCATCACGAAGGACAAACGGGCGAAGAACACGAAGCCGAAATGGCGCATTTATCGAACGAAATGCTCTGGACGCCCGAATTGGCGCAGCATGTCACGCGCTTTGCCACCGCAAGCGGTTTGGTGCAGCGCGCCAATGGACATCTGGAATTGACCGCACAGGGACGCTCGACGGCGCAAGCACTTGTCGCCGAGACGTAAAATTTTTACGAGGAGAATCAATGTCTGCTTCAATGACACGGCGAAAATTTTTTCAGGTTAGCGGCGCAACCGCGCTTGGGGTTGCGGGAACGGCGGCGTTGATTAACGCGTGCGCGCCAAATTCACCCAACAATGCGCCCGCGCCGGCGCCGACACATACACAGCACGTGGGTCCGAACGGCGATGCCTTGTTCATGCCGGGCTTTGTCGGCGAAGTGGACCACGCGGCGAATGGATTTAATCCGACCGACATTCTCACCGATTTCGATTACGGCACAGTCAGCACGCTGCCGAACGGGCAGACGCTGCGCGAGTATCGCATCAATGCCGTAAACAAAATGATTGAGGTCGCGCCGGGCATCATGTTCGAGGCGTGGACCTACAACGGGCGCGTGCCGGGTCCGACGATTCGCTGCACCGAAGGCGACCGCATCCGCATCGAATTTGTGAACGGCACCGCGCATCCGCACACCATGCACTTTCACGGCGTGCATCACGCCAACATGGACGGCGTGTACGAACCGGTTCCGTCGGGCGGGCGCTTTGTGTACGAATTTGATGCGGAACCGTTCGGGGTGCATCAATATCACTGTCACATTTTTCCGCTCGCCGAACACATCGCGCGCGGTTTGTACGGCGCGTTCATCGTTGACCCGAAAGACGGTTGGGACAAGGCGGAACATGAATTTGTGATGGTGCAAAATGGTGTGGACATTGATTTTGACGGCGGGAATGATTTCTACGCGGTCAATTTCATCCCATTCCATTTCGACAAGAACCCCATCGTCATCCAAAAAGACGCCAAGGTGCGCATCTTTTTAATCAACATGCTCGAGTACGATTTGCTCAACTCGTTTCACATTCACGCGAATTTTTTCCATTACTATCCGACAGGCACCAGCCGCACACCAAGCGAATACACAGACACAATCATTCAAGGACAGGCGCAGCGCGGCATGTTGGAATTTTCGTACAAATATCCGGGCAAGTACATGTTTCACGCGCACGTCACCGAATTTGCCGAACTCGGTTGGACCGGAATTTTCCAAGTCGAAGGGTAAAACATATGACGACACCAAATGTAACCGCAAACGAAAATACAAGTTCGCCCGGCGTCTGGAAAACCATCGGGTTGTTTCTAATTCCGATTCTGTTGTTGCTCGGCGTAATTGCGCTGTTTGTTTTTACGGCGGGCGCGGGCTTGAACATCGAACCGGCAGCGCCAATCGAAAACGTAGTATTCGAACGCACCGTGTTGACACCCGGCGTCATTGAGCTGCAATTGCAAAACACGTCGCCGCAAGAAATCACGCTCGCGCAAGTCAACATCAATGACGCCATTGTGCCGTTCCTCGTTTCACCGGGCAAGACCATTCCGCGTCTCGGCAGCGCAACGGTGACGATTCCGTATCCGTGGGTCGAAGCAAATCCGTACCTTGTCAAGATTTTTTCCGCCAACGCGGTCCCTTTTGAGACCACGATCGGCGCGGCGGCAGAAACGCAATTCGTTCAGGGGCAAACGCTTTTGAGTTTTACGCTGATTGGTCTGTACGTCGGCGTGATTCCGGTGTTTCTGGGAATTCTTTGGTATCCCGCGCTGCGGCGCCTCGGCGCGCGCGCGTTCGCCTTTTTGATGGCAGTTACCATCGGGCTGTTGATTTATTTGGGCATTGACGCGACGAACGAAGCGCTCGAAGCCGCGAATCAAGTAGGTGGACCGTTTCAGGGCGTCGGACTCGTCGGACTGGGCATCGTCGGCACCTTTTTGCTGCTCGAAGCGATTTCGATGCGCCAACAATCGTTGGGACGAACCGAAGCGGAACAGCGATTGAGTGTGGCGTTCATGATTGCGGTCGGTATCGGGCTGCACAATTTGGGCGAAGGGCTTGCCATTGGCGCGGCATACAGCATCGGCGCGGCGGCACTCGGCGCGTTCCTCGTGATTGGCTTTATCGTTCAAAACATTACCGAAGGTCTCGGCATCATCGCCCCGATTGTCAAGGACAAACCGCAGTGGCTGAATCTCGTCATACTCGCACTCATCGGAGGCGTGCCCGCGATCGTTGGCGCATGGATTGGCGGGCTATTTTACTCGCCCGTATTGGCAGTGCTGTTTCTTTCGATTGGCGCGGGCGCGGTGTTTCAGGTCGCGTACCAAATTTCTAAATTGGTGTTGCGCGACAGCGCAAAACGCCCGATGCCATTTACGTTGTTCACAGGAGTTCTGACGGGTATGGTGGTGCTGTACATCACCGGTCTCATCATCAAGTGAGTTTCCGCCTCCAACCCGTTTGATGGTCAACGCCGAACCGGAGAAAAAACATCGAACGCTTCCGCCCGCGTTGACCGTACAGATTTGGGAGGATGCTGATGAATACCCTGACAAGTTCCAATCCGTCAAAACCATCGCCCCATCCCAACGACCGCGTCTCGCCGCGCGATTGGATTCGCTTCGGGCTGCTGCTGTTGTTGTATCCGTTGGTATTGTTCTTGGCGGCAGGCACGCTCGATTGGGTGATGGGGTGGGTTTTTGTCATTGTAATGTTTGCGACGACGTTGGTCAGCCGCTACTTGGCGTGGCGCAAAAATCCCGACTTGTTGAGCGAACGCGCGCGTTCGCTGGAAATGCAAGGCGCCAAAGCGTGGGACAAGAAAATCGTGCCACTTATCGGTATCGTCGGTCCAATGGCGCTGCTGGTGGTGGCGGGCTTGAACTATCGTTTCGGCTGGCTGCCGGAAATTCCGTTGAGCGTGCAGTGGTTTGGTGTATTGGTATCCGTCGTCGGCAGCATCATCGGTTCATGGGCGATGCTCGAAAACAAATTCTTTTCGGGCGTGGTCCGCATCCAAACCGACCGCGATCATACGGTGACCAAAACGGGTCCGTACCAATTCGTGCGGCATCCCGGATACGCGGGTGCGCTGATTTATTACATTGGCGCGCCGTTGAATCTGGGTTCATTTTGGGCGCTGCTGCCCGCGCTTTTTATCATCGTTGTGATGATTGTGCGCACGTCGCTGGAAGACCGAACTCTGCAGCAAGAATTACCGGGCTATACCGAATATACAAAACAAACGCGCTACCGCCTGGTACCGGGAATTTGGTAAGGGAGAGA
>CAZXYP010000044.1:0-4544 GCA_964644955.1 uncultured Anaerolineales bacterium
TGCGCGAGAGTTTTGACACTCTCGTCCGTGCGCGCTTGCACTTGCGCGAGAGTTTTGACACTCTCGTCCGTGCGCGCTTGCGCTTGCGCGAGGCGCGCCGTGACCTCGACAAGCGTGGTGAGATTTTCGCGAATCTCTGCCATCTCGGCGACGCGTTCGGTTTCCAGCGCGGTCAAGACTTCAGTCAGCGCGTCGGCTTGATGCGTCGAGAACGCAACCTCGAAACGTTCGCGAATTTCGCGGGCGGTCATGTACTTGGGCATTGCAAATTTCCTTGCGCGCTATTGTATCACGAACACGGGATTTTGCAGGAATGAAAAAAGCCATACCGCGCAGTGCGCGGTATGGCTTTTTGGGGCGAGCATCCGAATGTTATTGCACAGTCAATTTCCACGTCTTGGATTTCGTGCAGCCGTGCGTGTTACACGCCTGCACGAACCATTTGTACGCTTTGCCTTTGGTCAACGTTTTGGTTCTGTATTGCAGATCGATCAGTCCCGTTGCGCTGTCCACTTTTTTCCCGGTCGCCGCATCTTTGATGGTGACATTGTATGTATCCGCGCAATCTGCCTTGTTCCATTTTAACGTGGGACGCGTTTTGCTCGTCGCCGCGTTGTTCGCGGGAGACTTGAACGTTGGTTTGGCAGGCACATCGCACAGCGGTATGCCATAGCGGGCAACTTTGCGGACGGCGGTGTTGCCGCTATCGCACGCTTCATTGCCGCAGAGGTTCCAAAAACCGCCGGCGGCGTACAATTCCGCGCCGGTGTGGACGAGCGCGTTCGGACTGCGGTTCACACCAAAATTTAGCGGAATCCAATTTGCGCCATCCCAACGCGCGACATTATTGACGGTCATATTTCCGCTGTCGCACGCAAGATTGCCGCACACCACATCAAAATCTCCGCCAACATATACATCACTGCCGTTGATAGTAATTGCCTGAACCAAACTCAAGGTGCCAACGCCATTCCCCAGCGCAGACCAACTACTGCCGTTCCATTTGGCAATATAATTCACCTGCGTTCCACTGCCACACAAACCCACTGCACACGCTTTCGTAAATCCTCCGCCGACATACACGTCGCTCCCATTCACGGCAATGGCATACACGGAGTTGTCCACGCCGTTCACCAGGGCTGACCACGCGCTGCCGTTCCATTTGGCAATGCGATTGACCGTGAGATTACCGCTATTGCACGCGGCATTCCCACACGCCTGTATAAAGCTGCCTCCCACATAGACATCGCTTCCATTCACGGCAATGGTCTTACGGCGGAACCCGATAGACCGTAGTTGAGCGCGGACCAATTTGAGCCATTCCATTTGGCGATGCTATTGACCTGAAGATTGCCGCTATTGCAGGCTGCTTTCCCACACCCCTGACTGAACGCGCCGCCAACATAAAGGTCTGTCCCGTTCACAGCCAACGCGACCACCGCTGCGCTCGTCCCATTGCTTACCGCCGACCAGCTGTTACTGACCGTGGACCACTTGGCGAGATAATTGACCGGTGTATTGCCGCTGTCACAGTTCGCGTTGCCGCAAATCTGTGTAGATGCGCCGCCAACGTAAATATCATTGCCAATGACAGCCAGTGCGTTGACACTGTTGTTTAAACCAAAACCAAGCGGCGCCCATGCGCTCCCATTCCATTTCGCGATATTGTTGACGCGCACGTTGCCACTGCTGCAAGAGAGTACGTCTCCACACGCATAAACAAAGTACCCGCCGACATAGAGTTCATTCTCTATACGCACAAGCGCATAGCCCTCCGGATCGCTAACGCCATTTCCAACGGCGCTCCAAACTTCACCGCCAGCGGCAGGGCGCGCCAGGCGCGGTCGGTGTTCAGGGCTGCCCTCACGAACGGTACGCAAAGGTTGAACGCGGCGTGTGCGAACGCCCGCGTCAAGGCTAGATTGGATGCCAAAATCACTTGTCGGATGCGCTGTCGTTCGCCTTGCACCTGCGGGTTGCGGCGAAACAAACAATGCCATGATGAGTATAACAAGTATGCTTGTGAAATGAACCCCTCGCACAAAACGGTGAGAAATGCTATCACACATGCAAAACATCCATTACACTGAATGCAGTTGGTATGCGAAAACAGGCATTGGAGAATAATTTTTTTTTAGTTTTTTTGAATTGCCAAGTGAGATGGACTGCAAGATACCAAAAAATCGCAAACTTCAAACAGGTTTGCGATTTTTACGCCTTGCGCTTGAGTTTTTCGCGCGGCACTGTGTGCTTGCCTTGCCCGCGTTCCTCTTCCTCATCCTCATCTTCATCGCGCGTATATTTCCGCACTTCGCCGCGCGCCCGCCGCGCTTTTTCTTCGACATAGTATGTGTAATTTCCAAGATACTCGGTCAGTTTCCCATCTTCCAATTCCACAATGCGCGTCGCCACATTATCGAGAAAATAGCGGTCGTGGGAAATCATCAACAGCGAGCCGTTGTAATCCTCTAACGATTCTTCCAGCACTTCGGCGGATTGAATGTCGAGATGATTCGTCGGTTCGTCGAGCATCAAAAGATTCGCGCTTTGCAGCATCAGTTTCGCCATTTGCACGCGCGCTTTTTCGCCGCCCGACAAATTGCGAATTTTCTTTTTGGAATCTTCCGCGCTGAATAAAAAGCGTCCGAGCAAGCCGTACAATTCGCGGTCGAGCATCGGTTTCACGCGGCGCACTTCATCCGCGACGGTGTTGTCGAAATTCAACGTCTCGTGTTCTTGCGAATAGTACGAGCGCGTCGTCGAAGGTCCAATGTAAATTTCGCCCTTGTCCGCCTCTTCCTGACCGAGAAGACAGCGAAACAAAACCGTCTTGCCCGCGCCGTTCGGTCCGATGATGCCGACGCGTTCGCCGAGCCACATGGTCAAATTCACATCGCGTAAAACAACATTTGTCCCCCCTTTTGGGTCGGGAAAACTTTTGGCGAGATGTTGAATCTCCAATACTTTGTTCGAGCCGCGTTTCGCCGCGTTCAAGTCCAAACCGATGGCGCGCCGTTCCATTTTGGGGCGATCAATTTTTTCCATCTTGTCCAAACGTTTTTGCATCGAACGCGCGCGCCGCACAAATTTTTCATTTTGTCCCGCGCCCCAGCCCATCAAACGGCGAATCGAAAATTCGAGACGTTGAATGTCGCGCTGTTGAATTTGAAACATTTGCTGTTGGCGCAAAAGTTTCTGTCGTTTCTCGAATTGGTATTCGGAATAGTTGCCGACATATAAAGTAATTTTCCCGTCTTCGAGTTCCGCGATTTCTTCGGCGACAAGATCGAGCAAGTAACGGTCGTGCGAAACAATCACCACCGCGCCCGGATAATCCGCAATGAGTTTTTCCAAAAATTCTTTGCCGCGCAAATCGAGATGATTGTCCGGTTCATCCAGCAGTAACAGTTCGGGCTGTTCAATCAAGAGTTTCGCGAGCCCCACTAATTTTTTCTGTCCGCCCGATAACGCGGATAACGACAGCGCGAAATCTTCATCGCCAAATCCCAAACCGCGCAACGTGGAGCGCACGCGGTTGTCAAAATTCAAACCGCCCTTTGCCTCAAATTCCTCGACGACGCGCGCATGACGGTCCATGACCCGCGTTAATTTTTTCTCGTCGCTGTAAATGTTCGGGTCGCCCATCTGCGCTTCGAGATGCTGCATCTCGTGTTCGAGCGCGGCGAGCGTGGGCGATGCGTCCAACGCTTCGTCCAACAAGGTACGGTCGAGACCAAAATGAACTTCTTGCGGCAAATATCCCACGCGCACGCCCTTCGTGATTTGCGCGAGTCCGGCGCTCGTTTCCATTTCCCCCGCGAGCAATTTCAAAATGGACGACTTGCCCGCGCCATTCGGACCGACCAATCCGATGCGCGCGTCATGATAAATCTCCCACGACAAATCGCGGAAAATTTCTTGCGCGCCAAAATACAGCGTGGCTTTGGAGAGACGGGCGACAGTTCCGATGACCATGGGGGGAATTTATGATTTGAGATTTTTGATTTCGGATTTCTGATTTGCGATACGCGATTACGGCGCGGTGCGAAAGTGTAGCATTGAATTGTGAATTGGCAAATGAAAAAACACGCCGTGACACGCGGCACATGCGCTGCGATGCGACGATTTTTTCTCGATAGCCCCTGCACGGAATTCGTCTGCGCAAAACGCGTGCCGAGAGTCAGAAAAAAACTCTTGACAAAAGACCTACATCCTGATAAAATGTAAGTGCTTTCATGTAAGCGCTTACTATAATTTCCCCAATTCGTTTTTTCAACTGTATTCGCAATGAAGCGGAGGCGAATGGCACATTCTACGGTTTATGACGTAGCCAACAAAGCGGGCGTAAGCATCGCTACGGTTTCGCGCGTCGTGAATGCGCCCGACAAGGTCAATCCCGATACACGCCAGCGCGTGCTTGATGCGATTGATGATTTGCGTTACATCCCCAAAGCCGAAGCCGCCGCCCGCGCGCGCAAAAGCGCCGGACGCATCGGCGTGCTGGCACCATTCTTTACCTATCCCTCTTTTGTGCAACGCTTGCG
>CAZXYP010000044.1:4554-21166 GCA_964644955.1 uncultured Anaerolineales bacterium
TATCGCGAGCTCGCCGAGCGCAGCAATCGGTTCGCCAATGCGCTTGCCGCCCTGCCGTATGAATTGACCGTGTATAACGTGGACAGTTCCGCGCGTCGCGACGGTTATGTCGCCAGCGTGTCCATTACGCGTCGGCTCGACGGTTTGATTTTGATGGCGCTCCCGTTCAACGAGACCACCATCGAACGCATCGTCTCAAACAGTTTGGAAACCGTTTCCATCGAATGCGCGCATCCAGCGTTTAGCAGTATCGAAATTGATGATGGCGCGGGCGGGCGCATGGTTGCCGAGTTTTTTATCAACAAGGGGCACACACGCTTGGCATTCATCGGTGATTCGGACATTCCCGATTTCGCGTTTCCCACCAGCGAACGCCGCTTGGTCGGTTATCGCGCCGCGATTCAGAACGCGGGATTGAATTTGCCGGACGAATACATTTCGCTCGCGGAACAAAGCATGGAAAATGCGGAACGCGGCATGAATCAACTGCTTGACCTTCCCACGCCGCCCACCGCGGTTTTTTGCGCCAGCGATACGCAAGCAATGGGCGCGCTAAAAGCGGCACGGCGGCGCGGCGTTCGCGTCCCCCAAGATGTTGCCATTGTTGGTTTTGACGATTTGGATATTGCCGACTATATCGGGCTCACCACCGTCCGCCAACACCTTGAAGAATCGGGACGGTTGGCGGTGGAAATGCTGCTTGCCCGTCTGGACGACCAAACACGTCCCATTCAAAACGTGCGGTTAAACCTGGAACTAATCCAACGCGAAACCGCTTGAGATTTTTATTTCGCTTGAAGGAGGTGCAAACCATACCAATCCCTAATTCCATTTCAACCCATCAAATCGCACGTACTGAGGAGGAGATAGAATGAAACGTTTTCTGATTTTAGCGAGCTTGATTGCCGTGTTGGCAATTCTCGCTGCCTGTGGCACACCTGCCACGCCCGCGCCGCAACCGACTGCGGCGCCCCAACCCACCGCTGCACCGGCGCAACCAACTGCCGCGCCCGCGCAGCCGACCGCAGCACCGGCGCAACCGACTACCGCACCCGCAACCGGCGGCACTTCTGCCGGCGCAAATGCGGAAAGCGCCAAGGCCGCCGGACTGACGGCATTAGCCGATGCGTATAGCGGCGCCCTCAAGGGCAAAGTCGTCACCATGACCGGTCCGTTCACCGACGAAGATGCCGTCAAATTCGCCAATTCCGTCAAACCCTTTGAAGATGCCACCGGCATTGACATCCAATACGAAGGTTCCAAAGAATTCGAAGCCACCATCTCGGCGCGTATTCAAGCCGGCGATGCCCCCGACATCATTGACTTTCCGCAGCCCGGTCTGCTCGCCACCTTTGCCAAACAAGGCAAAATCGTGGACGCTTCCAAACTCGTGCCAATGGAATGGCTCAAAACGAATTACATCCAATCCTGGCTCGACATGGCTACCATGCCCGGCGCCAGCGGCAACATCCAAGGCGGCGTCTGGCAGCGCTTTAATGGCAAGTCGCTCGTCTGGTATCCTAAAAAGGCGTTCGATGCCGCCGGCTACAAAGTCCCGACCACCTGGGCGGAACTCGAAGCCCTCCAAAATCAAATCGTCGCTGACGGCGACACCCCCTGGTGCATCGGCATCGAATCCGGCGCCGCCACCGGCTGGGTCGCCACCGACTGGACCGAAGATTTCATGCTCCGCACCACCTCACCCGAAAACTATGACAAATGGGTGCGCGGCGAATTGAAATTCGAGTCCCCCGAAGTCCGCAATGCCATCGAATCCTTTGCCAAAATCTGGAACGATGACAAAATGGTCAACGGCGGCAAAGCCAAAATCGTCACCACCTTCTTTGGCGATGCCCCAACGCCCATGTTCGAAAATCCGCCCAAGTGCTGGCTCCATCGCCAAGGCAATTTCATCACCTCCTTCTTCCCCAAGGATGCCAAAGCCGGTGTGGATTACGATGTGTTTTATCTCCCGGGCATTGACGATGCACAGGGCAAGCCCTTCCTCGTTGCCGGCGACATCATGTCCGCCACCAACGAGAAACCCGAAACCGCCGCCGTCATGCAGTATTTCTCTACCGGCGAAGGCGTCAAGGGTTGGCTCGCCGCAGGCGGCGCACTCGCACCTCAAAAGGATGCTTCCCTCGATTGGTATGGCGATGACCTCACACGCTCCATCGCCCAAATCGCCAATGCCGCCACCACTGTCCGCTTCGATGCATCCGATTTGATGCCCGGCGCTGTCGGCGCAGGTTCCTTCTGGAAGGGCATGACCGATTACTTTTCCGGCTCCGCTGACCTCGACACCGTTCTCAAAGAAATTGACGCCTCCTGGCCCAAAGGCACGACCGGCGCAACGAGCACCGGAGGCAGCAGCGCAACCGGTTCTGCCGGCGCAAATGCGGAAAGCGCCAAAGCCGCCGGACTGACGGCATTAGCCGATGCGTATAGCGGCGCCCTCAAGGGCAAAGTCGTCACCATGACCGGTCCGTTCACCGACGAAGATGCCGTCAAATTCGCCAATTCCGTCAAACCCTTTGAAGATGCCACCGGCATTGACATCCAATACGAAGGTTCCAAAGAATTCGAAGCCACCATCTCGGCGCGTATTCAAGCCGGCGATGCCCCCGACATCATTGACTTTCCGCAGCCCGGTCTGCTCGCCACCTTTGCCAAACAAGGCAAAATCGTGGACGCTTCCAAACTCGTGCCAATGGAATGGCTCAAAACGAATTACATCCAATCCTGGCTCGACATGGCTACCATGCCCGGCGCCAGCGGCAACATCCAAGGCGGCGTCTGGCAGCGCTTTAATGGCAAGTCGCTCGTCTGGTATCCTAAAAAGGCGTTCGATGCCGCCGGCTACAAAGTCCCGACCACCTGGGCGGAACTCGAAGCCCTCCAAAATCAAATCGTCGCTGACGGCGACACCCCCTGGTGCATCGGCATCGAATCCGGCGCCGCCACCGGCTGGGTCGCCACCGACTGGACCGAAGATTTCATGCTCCGCACCACCTCACCCGAAAACTATGACAAATGGGTGCGCGGCGAATTGAAATTCGAGTCCCCCGAAGTCCGCAATGCCATCGAATCCTTTGCCAAAATCTGGAACGATGACAAAATGGTCAACGGCGGCAAAGCCAAAATCGTCACCACCTTCTTTGGCGATGCCCCAACGCCCATGTTCGAAAATCCGCCCAAGTGCTGGCTCCATCGCCAAGGCAATTTCATCACCTCCTTCTTCCCCAAGGATGCCAAAGCCGGTGTGGATTACGATGTGTTTTATCTCCCGGGCATTGACGATGCACAGGGCAAGCCCTTCCTCGTTGCCGGCGACATCATGTCCGCCACCAACGAGAAACCCGAAACCGCCGCCGTCATGCAGTATTTCTCTACCGGCGAAGGCGTCAAGGGTTGGCTCGCCGCAGGCGGCGCACTCGCACCTCAAAAGGATGCTTCCCTCGATTGGTATGGCGATGACCTCACACGCTCCATCGCCCAAATCGCCAATGCCGCCACCACTGTCCGCTTCGATGCATCCGATTTGATGCCCGGCGCTGTCGGCGCAGGTTCCTTCTGGAAGGGCATGACCGATTACTTTTCCGGCTCCGCTGACCTCGACACCGTTCTCAAAGAAATTGACGCCTCCTGGCCCGCGAGCAAGTAAAGGTACAATGTTGTAACGGAAAATAGCAAGTGAACCCTGCGCTGCGCAAATAGAGCTGCGCAGCGCAGGGTACCAGAGAAAGGAGAGCCGTTATGGAAAAAGGTGGAGGCGCACCGCTTCTTGCTCCTATCAGCGATCAGGTCAAGCCAAAAGGACCGCTCGATTGGCTGGTCACAAATGTGGTGCGAATTCTTCTCGCGCTGTTTGTGCCCATTATGACGTTTATTGTCCTTTACGCGGGCTTTATCTTTCTCCGCGATTCGAATGCGCCAAAAGTCGTGGTTGCGCTGGTCGCGGTGGTTTGGGGCGTCGGCGGCGTGGCGCTGCTGTACACGGTCTCGAATTGGCTTGTGGAACACCTCGGTCAGCAATGGCGCGCGCGTGTTTTACCGTTCGTCTTTGTCGGACCGGCGGTTGCCATTCTCATCTGGTATCTCGCGCTGCCGACGGTTCGGACGTTTTGGCTCAGTCTCTTTGACGCAGACGGCACCGTATTCGTCGGCTTGCAGAACTATGTGACAATTTTTACCGACCGTACCATGTTCACGGCGTTCCGCAACAACATCATGTGGATTATCTTTGGCTCGACGTTTGTGGTCATCTTTGGGCTGCTGGTTGCCGTGCTCGCGGACCGCACGCGGTGGGAAACGGCAGCCAAAATCATGATTTTTATGCCGATGGCGATTTCGATGGTCGGCGCGGCGGTTATCTTCAAGATGCTGTACGCGGTAAATCCCAACATCGGGCTGCTCAATGCCATCTATACCGGCATCACCGGCAACACCCCCATTGCATGGACCGCCTCGGCGGAACTCCAGCCCTGGAACAACCTGTTTCTCATCTTTGTCATGATTTGGCTGCAGACCGGTTTTGCGATGGTGCTGTTTTCGGCAGCGCTCAAAGGCATCCCGACGGAAATCCTCGAAGCCGCGCGCGTGGATGGCGCAAATGAACTTCAGGTATTTTTCCAAATCATGATTCCCTCCATTATGGGAACCATTATCACCGTTACCACGACCGTCGTCATTTTCACGCTCAAAATTTTTGACGTGGTGTGGGTAATGACCGGCGGACAATTCAGCACCCAAGTCATTGCAACGCAGTTTTATCGCGAACTCTTTACCTCACAGAATGCAGGACTGGGTTCTGCCATTGCCATCGTGCTGTTACTGTGCGTCGTTCCGGTGATGATTTATAACATCAAGGGCTTTAACGAAAGGCAGGCGTTCTAATGGCTGTCTCAACCAAAACCCAAAAAATTGGCGGACGTCGCCGCGAGCCGTTCAATCCCTCAGCCATCATCGTCAATGGAACGCTGCTCATGTTGGTGCTGGCATGGCTTTTGCCCACCGTCGGTCTGCTCATTTCATCCTTTCGCCCGGCGTTTGATATTCAGACCTCCGGCTGGTGGACCGTTTTTCCGCACCGCGAATATGTGACTGTCAACACGATTCCATTACCGGAAGGCGACCGCACCGGCGTAATGCTCATCGAAGGCGCAAGCGGAACATTTGAACAATTCCGCGAAGGCGTCACTTCTCCGAACGGCGAATACAAAATCGTGTGGAAAGGGAATCGCCGGCTCGGCACGATTGAAATCCAAAAACAAGAATGGGTGTGGGGCTCGAATTGGACGCTGGAGAATTATTCTGCGGTGCTGGAGGGCAAAACGTTTGAAATCCAACAACCCGATGGTTCGACGCTGACTGTGCAGGGCGAAAATCTGGTGAACGCCTTTATCAACAGTCTTGTCGTCGCCATCCCCTCCACCGAGATTCCGATTCTGATTGCGGCGTTCGCGGCGTACGGTTTTGCCTGGATGCGTTTTCCGGGGCGCAAAGTCTTTTTCGTCATGGTCGTCGCGCTGCTCGTCGTGCCGCTGCAAATCGCGCTCGTGCCGATTCTCAAGGACTATGTGGCGTTAAATTTGAACGGCACGTTTCTCGGCATTTGGCTCGCGCACACCGGCTTTGGCTTGTCGCTCGCCGTGTATCTTTTGTATAGCTATATCAGCCAACTGCCGCGCGACATTCTCGAATCGGCATTCATTGACGGCGCATCGCACTTTACCATCTTTACGCGACTCATCTTGCCGCTCTCGATGCCGGCGCTCGCGTCGTTTGCGATTTTCCAATTCCTGTGGGTCTGGAACGATTATCTCGTCGCGTTGATTTTCATCGGGGCAAAACCGGACGTGCAGGTACTGACGATGCGCATCGCCGAAATGGTCGGCTCGCGCGGCAACGACTGGCACTTGCTCACCGCCGGCGCGTTCGTCTCGATGATTCTGCCGCTCATTGTTTTCCTCTCGCTCCAACGCTATTTCGTGCGCGGCTTGATGGCAGGGTCGGTCAAAGGATAGCGAACAAACCATCCAAGATAGCAGCTGTCAAACAACACCAGCTGCTATCTTTCTGCTGCTTGGTTCCATGCGAGGGCAGCCATGTCGAAAAAGCACAAGGAAAAAAAGAATACGAAGGAAAAAAAACACAAGCAAAAGGAAAATGCCGCTTCTGAATTCGCTCCGAACGGAGATGCTCAGCACGACAAGGCGCAGAATTCTTCCGAGCGGTTCGACAAGAAATTTTACGAACGCGAACTCAAGCGGCTGCAAATCGAACTCGTCAAACTACAGGAATGGATCAAACACAAGGGCTTGAAGGTCGTGGTCATTTTTGAGGGACGCGACGCGGCGGGCAAAGGCGGCACCATCAAACGCATCACGCAAAGCTTGAACCCGCGCATCTGCCGCGTCGTCGCGCTCGGCACGCCGACGGAACGCGAAAAGACCCAATGGTACTTTCAACGCTACGTCGCGCAATTGCCGGCGGCAGGCGAAATGGTCTTGTTCGACCGCAGTTGGTACAATCGTGCCGGCGTCGAACATGTCATGGGCTTTTGCACCGACGACGAGTACAATGAATTTTTGCGTTCGTGTCCGGAATTTGAGCGGATGCTGGTACGTTCGGGCATTATTCTCATCAAGTACTGGTTCTCGGTGAGCGACCACGAACAAGAGCTGCGTTTTCAAGCGCGGCTTCAAGACCCCACCAAACGTTGGAAGCTCAGTCCAATGGACCTTGAATCACGCCGCCGTTGGGTGGACTATTCCAAAGCCAAAGATACGATGTTTGCGTACACCGATATCAAACAAGCGCCGTGGTTTGTGGTGAATGCCGACGACAAACGGCGCGCGCACCTCAACGTCATTACGCATTTGCTCGGACAAATTCAGTACCAGGACTTGACGCCCGATACTCTGGAACTGCCGCCGCGCCAACAAGAAATTGGCTATGTGCGTCCCCCCATCACGGACCAAACGTTTGTGCCGAATGTGTATTAACCAAGCGATGAGTAACGCGGACTGAGGATTGAGTAGCAAAGAACGCCGCGCTCAGTCCTCAGTACTCTGTCCTCAGCACGTATGCAAGATTGGTTCAAGGACGCAGTTTTCTATCAAATCTTTGTCCGCGCGTTTTGCGATTCCAACGGCGACGGCATCGGCGATTTGAACGGCGTCACATCGAAACTCGATTACATCCGCGCGCTCGGCGTCAATACGATTTGGTTGATGCCCATCACGCCTTCACCGCTGCGCGACCACGGTTACGACGTGAGCGGACACTTTGACGTGCATCCCGATTACGGCACGCTGGACGATTTCCGCAGTTTGGTCGAGCAAGCGCACGCGCGTGATTTGCGCGTCATTGTCGAACTCGTACCGAATCACACGTCCGACCAACATCCGTGGTTTCAAGCGTCACGCGACCCACAGCATCCCGAACACGCCAAATATCGCGATTGGTATGTGTGGAGCGATACGGACGAAAAATATAAAGACGCGCGCATCATTTTTATTGATTACGAAAAATCAAATTGGACGTTTGACGAAAAACGCGGGCAGTATTTTTGGCATCGCTTTTTTTATCACCAACCCGATTTGAATTTCGACAATCCCCACGTGCAAAAGGCAATGCTGCGCGTCGCGCAATTTTGGGTGGACCAGGGCGCGGACGGAATTCGCGTAGACGCGCCGCCGTATCTGATTGAACGCGAAGGCACGAGCTGCGAAAATCTGCCCGAATCGCACGCGTATTACAAACGCTTGCGCGCGTTTCTCGACGCATACGCGCCCGGCAATATGCTCCTCGCCGAAGCGAATCAGTGGGCACAAGATACACTGCCGTACTTTGGCAGCGGCGACGAGTTTCACATGAATTTCCATTTTCCCTTGATGCCGCGCATCTATCTCGCGCTCGCGCAAGGCAATCGCGCGCCGCTCGATTGGATTCTGGAGCAAACGCCGCCTATCCCTGCCAATTGTCAATGGGCAACATTTTTACGAAATCACGACGAACTCACGCTCGAAATGGTCACGCCCGACGAACGCGCCTTCCTGTGGGATTTTTACGCGCCCGACAAGCGGATGCGTTTGAATCTCGGCATTCGCCGCCGCCTCGCGCCGCTTTTGCAAAACGACCGCGCGCAAATTCAACTCGCCCATTCGCTGTTGCTTACGCTCATCGGCTCGCCCGTGTTGTATTACGGCGACGAAATTGGCATGGGCGACAACATCGCGCTCGACGACCGATGGGGCGTGCGAACGCCGATGCAGTGGAACGATTCAGACAACGCGGGCTTTTCCAACGCGCCGCGCGAGCAATTGTATTTACCGCTGATTGACGACGACGTGTATGGCTGCACCCACGTCAATGTCACGCACGCGGAACGCGACCCGGACTCGTTTTTGCATTGGGTACGACGCGTGTTGTACCTGCGCGCGCAGCATCCCGCGTTCGCGCGCGGCGCATTGAACACGCTGCCGGGCGACAATTCCGCCATTTTTGCCTACACGCGCGCAACACCCCACGAAACACTGCTCGTCGTCAACAACCTGTCCGCGCATTCACAAAACGTATTGTTGACGCTCGACCTTTCCGGCGCACTGCGCGATTTGGAAAACGGCGCAACCCTTTCCTTCGACCGCGTTTTGCGATTGGAATTGCCGCGTTACGGGTATCGGTGGTTTCAGCTCACACAGTAGCAAATTTATTCGTTTCATTGTCACGGCGAATAAATTCGTCACTTCCGCTTTCCATGCTTGACCCACAACACATTGAATTGAATTTTCAGCGCCTGCAAAATAAATTGCAGGCGCGCTTTGCGTCACAGATTGCGGCGCAGCCCGACGCGTGGACAAGTTTTTTGACGCGCGCGCACGCGCATTTCCCGCCGCTGCTGGAACGACTCGTGCATTTGTACGGCGCGCGCTATGATTTCTTTTTTCATCTTGAAGAATTGATGGCGCTGCTCGCCGACGCGTGGTTCGCGCGTCCCGACGCGTTGAAACAACTCGACGCGCCGCGCGAACACAATCCACAGTGGTTTCAATCCAATCAAATGCTCGGCGGCGTGTGTTATGTGGATTTGTTTGCGGAAAATTTGAACGGCATCCGCGCAAAAATTCCGTACTTTCAGGAATTGGGTTTGACGTACTTGCATTTGATGCCGCTCTTTCAAGTCCCGCAACCGGAAAATGACGGCGGCTACGCCGTGAGCAGTTATCGCGACGTCAATCCTGCGCTTGGCACGATGGAACAATTGCGCGAACTCGCGGACGCGCTGCATGACGCGGGCATCGTTCTGGTCGTGGATTTTGTGTTCAATCACACGGCTAACGACCACGAATGGGCACAGCGCGCATTGCGCGGCGACCCCGAATACGCCGACTATTATTTTATTTTTCCCGACCGCACGATCCCCGACCGATACGACAAAACCTTGCGCGAAATTTTTCCCGACGTGCGGCGCGGGTCTTTTACGAAATTTTCTCTTCCTCCTTCCGCGACACTCCCGCCCTCGCCTCCCGGGGGCGGGATGTCGCCATCGGAACGCGAGGTCTGGGTCTGGACCACCTTTCATTCATTTCAATGGGATTTGAATTACCGCAACCCTGCCGTATTCAACAGCATGGCGCGCGAAATGTTGTTTCTCGCGAATCAGGGGATTGATGTGCTGCGCCTCGACGCCGTTGCGTTCATTTGGAAAGAACTCGGCACGAACTGCGAAAACTTGCCCGAAGCGCACATGCTGATTCAAGCGTTCAACATCCTCGCGCGGATTGCCGCGCCGGGCTTGCTGTTCAAATCGGAAGCGATTGTGCATCCCGACGAAGTGGTGAAATATATTTCAGCGGAAGAATGTCAACTCTCGTACAATCCGCTGCTGATGGCGTTGTTGTGGAATTCGTTGGCGACGCGCAAAACGCGTTTGTTGAAACAGGCAATGGACAAACGGTTCGCATTGTCGCCCGATTGCGCGTGGGTGAATTATGTGCGCGTGCATGACGACATCGGCTGGACGTTTTCGGATGAAGACGCATGGACGCTGGGTGTCAACGGATTCGACCATCGCCGCTTTCTGAATGATTTTTACACGGGGAAATTCGAGGGCAGCTTTGCGCGCGGCTTGCCATTCCAATTCAATCCCGATACCGGCGACATGCGCATTTCGGGAACGTGCGCGTCGCTGGCAGGTCTGGAAAAAGCATTGGCAGAAAACGACGCGCAACAAAGCGAATACGCCATTCGCCGCATTTTATTGTTGCACGGCATCATTATGCTCATCGGCGGCATTCCGCTGATTTATCTCGGCGACGAAATCGCGATGTTGAATGATTACGCGTATCAGAACGACCCCGCCAAAGCACATGACAGCCGTTGGGTGCATCGCCCGCGCTTTGATTGGGAACGCGCGTCAAAACGCAATGACCCCGCGACGGTGCAAGGACGCGTGTTCATGGGCTTGCACGCGCTGCTCCACGTCCGCAAAACGCACGACCTCTTTTCCGGCGGACGCATGCGCGTGCGCGATACCGGCAACGACCACGTCTTTGCATTCGAGCGCCACAACGGTTCGCGGCTTATCGTGCTTGCCAATTTCAGCGAACAGCCGCAGCGTATCAACGACCCGATGCTGCGCGTGCAAACGATGGATGCCGCCCCGCTTTATGGCGGCGAATATCTCGGCGCGGATGTGACGCTGGCGCCGTATGGATTCTTTGTCGGATAAAACAAGCACGGGCAGCTCGCCCGTGCTTGTTTTTTATCGCGCCGCGTCTTGTTTTACCACGAACGCAAATTCGCCATCATGACACGACTTGTCGGGCCAACACGCGCGATACAAAACGCGATACACGCCCGCGCCTGCGTCCGGCAGATTCGCGCTCATCTGCAAACGGTTCTCGGAAAATTCCAAATCCCCTATCGTCAATTTTTCATCATCTTTGACCACATTGAGATTGGAATTGCGCGCGAGCGTGAAATTGAAATCGAGTTGAATTTTTTCCGGCGCGCGTTCCAACACCGCGCCGTGTTCCGGCGACGACGCGACAAAATGCGCGGCGAAACGCTGCGGCGGCAATTCCAACGCGGGCGCTTGCGGCAAAAGGGTCGCGGTCGGTTCGGGCGTTTTGCCGCGTGTAGGTATTGCGGTCGGCGCACGCGTTGGCGCGTTTGTCGGCGCGCGCGTCGCAGTGGCAGCAGATTGTGTCGGCGTCGGCTCCAACGCGACAGCTTGGGTCGGCGTCGCATTGTCCGTCATGGCATCCGCGCGCACAAGGATTCTGCCAAACATGTTTTGCGGCACATGCGCGCTGCAATGAAACGTGTATTCGCCCGGCGTATCAAACGTGAATTCATACGTGCCGTGCAGTGGAATGTCGAGTGAATTGAGTTTCGGAAATGCGTTGTGCGACGGATGCGGGTCGGAATTGACAAAATGCGGCACAGGGTCGTCATTCACCCAAATGACTTTGGTTCCGGGGCGGATAATGAAATTGGCGGGCATGTATTGTACATTTTTGAGATGCACCGTGACCTCGCGCTGCGCGGTCAAATCCACAAAACGTTGCGCGTCCGCCGCGCGCACTTGAAAACCAAAACTGCCGTCGGAACAGTCCGCGCCCGCGACACACGCGCGATATTGCACCCGATATAATCCGTCGCCCGTATTCGGCGGCAGCGCGGCGGACATATAGATTTTGCGCGTATCAAATTCCACCGCGCCCGTGTCCAATGTCGCGCCGTCGCGTTCGACCGTGATGCGCGAACGTTCGTCAAGGGAAAAATCAAAATTGACCAGCACACGCGCAGGCGATTGCGTCAACGTTTGCGCGTGATTCGGGTACGAATCTACAAAGTGTTCCGCGTCTACCGGTTCCGCCAAACCGGGTACATGGTCAGCGCTGTGTTGGCGCGGGATGTGTGTGGGCATGGATTCTGGCGTCGCCATTGCGACTGTCGGTACCGGCGTCGGCGGGACTGCGGTTGCGTCCACCGCGCACGCGACGCCCAGAGCGAGCGCAGCACTCGCCGCACATATCATTAAAACGCGTCCAATCATTTTTGCATCCGCAATCATTGTGGCGGTCTCCCATAAAAAATATTGCGCGCGCGAGTTGCCCGCGCGCGTTACCTACAAGCATCGAATCTGTGCGGCATTACGTAATATAGAGTATCCGCAGCCCGCGTTTTATTTCACATAGAACGCAAATTGTCCGTCGTGACAGGAATTGTCGGGCCAGCACGCTTTGTACTTGACCAGATACAAACCCATGCCCGCGCCGGCAGGCAGTTCCGCCGTCATTGCCAATTTATTGTCGCTGAGTTTCCCCGGCGCGGTCTGCAATGTTTGTCCGTCGCGTTCAATCGTTATCGTGGACGCGGGGCTGAGCGTGAAATTGAAATTCAACGTCAAGAGCTTGGGCAATTCGGTCAAGGTCGCTTCGTGCATTGGCGCTGAATCTACAAAATGCGCAGCGAATTGCTGGGGCGGAAATTTCGGCATCATGGCATCGCCGGACGGCATGGCATCCGTCGGTTTCGCCATCATGGCGGATTCTGTTTCCTTTGCCATCATCGCCGTATCGGTTTCTTTTGCCATCATCGCGGCGGCGGTTTCTTTTGCCATCATCGCCGTATCGGTTTCTTTTGCCATCATTGCGGCATCGGTTTCCTTTGCCATCATCGCCGTATCGGTTTCTTTTGCCATCATCGCGGCATCGGTTGGCATCGCCGGGACAGCGGTAGGCGAGAGTGCTGTCGGTTGTGCGGCAGGCGCGCACGCAATCACGAGTCCGAGTCCGAGCACACACAATACGGCAGCAATCATTTTGGCTTGCAGCATTTCTGTTTTCCTCCATCCTGTTTATCTTGCTGGAATGTTCGTATCTTGCAAGTCAGCGCTTACTCGAACCTTGCCGAGTTGTTACAGCTTTATGAATAGAATCCCGCGCGCCGCGCGAAAATTAACATGCTGTTCATACTTGTTTAACTTGCCAAACCGACAATGACAGAATACCAAGTGCGCGCCTCATTTTGATATATAATGGGCGCAATTTTCCGCTCCGGCTATTTTCAAATGGAATGGCTGCGTCACACAACTTTTCGCTTTCTGGTACACTCCGGCATTCCCCACGCGATGCCGCATGACGCAGCGACCGAGAATCATGTCAGAAAGCAATCCAACCCCAAAACGTTTCGTGCGCCTGCGTGTGGCAATGCCGCGCGCGCGCGCCTTGCTCAAATCCGCCATTCCGATTGCCATCGGCGTTATCGTAACCCTGCTCGTGCTGGGTATCTGGAACGTCGTTAATCCCGCGCCGCAGCCGCTGAGCCAAAAAGAATTGGACAAACGCATCGCGCAGGTCATGGCGTCGGCAACCCCGCCGCCCGCGTTAGCCGCGCGCGTGTACGCGCAGATTCAACCTTCGCTCGTTCAGGTCGAGACCAAAATTCTCTCCACCGACGGCAAAGAAGAAGGCGGGCGCGGCGCGGGCGTCATCATTGACGAGAACGCGCAAATTCTCACGAGTCTTCATGTCGTCCAAAACGCGATTGAGATTCAAGTGTTGTTTATGGACGGCACACGCTCGACCGCTCAAATCATGACCACACAGCCGGAAAATGACATCGCGCTCTTGAAAGCCGACCAACCGCCCGCGCAATTTGTCCCCGCCATACTCGGCAATCCGAACGCGCTCAATATCGGCGATGAAGTATTTGCTGTCGGCAGTCCGTTCGGACTCACCGCGTCGGAATCCGCCGGCATCGTTTCGGGTTTGAATCGCATTTATCACCCCAACAAAGATTTGCGTTTGGAAAAAATGATTCAATTCGACGCGGCGGTGAATCCCGGCAATTCGGGCGGTCCGCTCGTGAATCGCGCGGGCGAAGTCGTCGGCATTGTGACGGGGCTTTTGAATCCGACCGAACAAAACTTTTTCGTCGGCATTGGTTTTGCGGTGCCGATTGACGCGGCGGCAGCATCCGCCGGACCGAATCCATTCTAAGTGAGGAACTCATGTCATTGAACAAACCGCCGCTGCCGACAACCGCGCAGCCGATTGATTTGAACAAGATGCAGGTCAAGCATCCCAGCGCCGCGAAAATGGAACAGGTGCTGTTTGAAGTCAAAAAGACGATTGTGGGGCAAGACCATTTGCTGCAGCGCCTCGTCGTCGCCCTGCTCGCGCGCGGGCATATTTTGGTCGAAGGCGTGCCGGGTCTCGCAAAAACTCTGGCGATTAAATCATTGGCGGAATCCATCGGCGGCGATTTCAAACGCATCCAATTCACGCCCGACCTCGTGCCTGCCGATTTAATTGGCACGCGCATTTACAATCAAAAGACCGGCGATTTCAATACCTCGCTCGGTCCGGTCTTTACCAATCTGCTGCTCGCCGACGAAATCAATCGCGCGCCCGCCAAAGTGCAAAGCGCGCTTTTGGAAGTCATGCAGGAACGTCAGGTCACCATCGGCGGCACAACGTACAAGGTGCCGAATCCGTTTTTAGTGATGGCAACCCAAAACCCCATCGAGACCGAAGGCACATATCCCCTGCCCGAAGCGCAGGTGGACCGTTTCATGATGAAGGTGTTGGTGGGTTACCCGAGCGACCGCGAAGAATTTGTGATTGTGGAACGCATCACCGGCATGTTGATGCCGATTGCCAAAGTCTTGACGCCCGAAGAATTAATCACGTTGCAAATCGAAACCGACAAGGTGTATGTGGACCCGGCGCTGATAGAATACGCCGTCCGCATCGTCACCGCAACGCGCGAACCAAAAAAGTACGGCTTGCCCGATTTGCAAAAATACATCGCGTTCGGCGCATCGCCCCGCGCGTCCATCAATTTGATTCTCACCGCGCGCGCGTTGGCAATGGTGAACGGGCGGACGTATGTTTTGCCGCAAGATGTGTATGACATGGTGTTGGATGTTTTGCGCCACCGCATGGTGTTGACGTATGAAGCATTGTCGGACGGCGTAACGGCGGACAAGATTATCGGCAAGGTGATGGAAAGAATTCCGATTCCCGTCATCCCGCAGCCCGAACGGATTCCGGTGAAAGCGTAGGAAAAGCTAAAAGTTGAAAGCTAAAAGTAAAAAAGAATTCGTTGTCACTTTTAGCTTTTTACTTTTCGCTTTTAGCTTTCGTATGTCTTTAGCAACTCCGGAACGTCTGTTACAACGCCTCGATTGGACGGTGATTCGCCGTCTCGACGGCGTGCTGCAGGGTGAGTACCGTTCGCTCTTTACGGGCGCGGGGCTCGACCTTGCCGAAATTCGCGAATACACCGCCGAAGACGATATCCGTTACATGGATTGGAATGTGACGGCGCGCATGGGTACGCCGTACGTGCGGCAATATCACGAAGACCGCGAAATCAACGCGTGGTTTTTGCTCGACCTTTCGCCGTCGGTGGATTTCGGCACGGTCAATGCGTTGAAACGCGATTACTTGATTGAATTTGTCGGTGTGATGGCGCGTCTCTTGACACGACACGGCAATCGCGTCGGCGCGATTTTTTACGGTTCGCACATTGACAAAGTGATTCCCGCCGCCGGCGGCAAACTGCAAGTTCTGCGCATCATCAACGATTTGCAAAAAGAACCGAAACTGCGCCGCGCCCCGTTCACGTCACTCGGCACGTTGTTGAATGCGGCGAATAATTTTGTGCGCCGCCGTTCGCTCGTATTTCTCGTAAGCGATTTCATCAGCGAACCGGGCTGGGAAGTGCCGCTGCGCTTGTTGACGCAGCGCCATGAAGTGTTGGCCGTGCGTTTGTGGGACCCGCGCGAAGTGGACCTGCCGGATATCGGCATGGTCGTGATTGAGGATGCGGAAACGGGCGAGCAATTGTTTGTGGACACGCACGACAAGAAATTCCGCGAACGCTTTCATCAAGCCGCGCAAAAACGCGAACAGGAAATCAGCACGGCGTTCAAACGCGCCGGCGTGGACGCGCTGGCGCTCTCAACCGAGGACGATTTGGTCAAAGCGATCTTACGTTTTGCGAATCTGCGCAAGGAACGCAAAGCGCATCCCGCGAAAACATTTTAGATTTATGATTATTGATTTTTGATTGCGCCTGCCGGGCACATCAATCAGAAATCAGAAATCAGAAATCAGAAATCATCATGAGTTTCATCTGGCCCTTTATGCTCGTGCTGCTGCTCTTGATTCCGCTGCTGGTGGTCATTTACATCTTGCTCCAGCGGCGACGTCAAAAATACGCGCTGCGCTATGCGAGTCTGTCGCTCGTCAAAGAAGCGCTCGGACGCGGCCCCGGCTGGCGGCGGCATGTGCCGGCAGTTTTGTTCATGCTCGCGCTCACGGCAATGATTATTGCGCTGGCGCGCCCGCAAGCCGAAACGCTGGTGCCTTCGGCGGAAGGAACCATCATCTTGGCGATTGATGTCTCGGGCAGCATGACCGCCACCGACCTGAATCCGAATCGCATGGAAGCTGCCAAAGCCGCCGCGCGCGCATTTGTGGAAAAACAACCCGAGACGGTTCAGGTGGCAATTGTTTCGTTCAGCGACAATGCGTTTGTGGTACAGCCGCCGACCGATGACAAAGATGCGCTCATTTCCGCCATC
>CAZXYP010000045.1:0-14027 GCA_964644955.1 uncultured Anaerolineales bacterium
TGCGGCGGGCAATTATAAAGAGGAATGGGATTTACAGGCACTCGCGAACGAAATCCGTAAAATGTTTCCCCTGCCCAACGAAGCGCATCTCGCCTGGGACAGCATGACGCCGCAGCAAATCCAAGACCAACTCCATGATTTGGCGGAACGCGAGTATGCGGAAAAAGAAGCGCAGCAAGGCAGTGACGAGGAACGTTTGCTCGAACGTTTGGTGATGCTCGATGCGATTGACAAATTGTGGGTGCGTCACTTGACCGCGTTGGATGAACTGCGCGGCGGCATTGGTTTGCGCGCCATCGCCCAACAAGACCCGCTCGTCACGTTCAAGCGCGAAGCGTTCGGCATGTTTGAGCAATTGAACAGCGAAATCAAAAACCAAATCACACATGCAATTTTCCACGCGCAGTTGACGCGCGTGCCGCAGCAGCAATCGCGCCCGATGCAAGAATCGCGTGCGCGTGATGAGGAAACACGCAAAGCGCAACCCAAAAAGAGCGCGAACCTGAAACTCGGACGCAATGACCCGTGTCCCTGCGGCAGCGGCAAAAAATTCAAAAACTGTCACATGGGACGCGAAAACGAATTGCCCGGCGCGATGGCAAAGGCGCCTGCCAAAAAATAAAAAACTGCGATAGAATTACGGGCGCCGAGAATTCTCGGCGCCCGTTTTATTTTATGGACATTAGGTTTCAATCCGTTTTTGACTTTGGAACGGATGCGGCGGCGGCAGTATTGACCAAGGGATTTTCGGATTATTTTGTGCCGGTCCAAATTTCCGCTGCGGGCTTGTTGGCAACGGCGCGCCAAGACAGCGTGGACCTGGAATTGAGTCGCGTCATTCTGCACGCTGCGCGTCCGGTCGGCGTGGCGCTCCTCGCGCGACGGGGCTGGACGAGCCGGCTCGCCGCCATGTCCATTCTTCCCGACGCGCGCGGTCGTGGCATCGGCGCGGTGTGTGTCCGGCAATTATTGGACGAAGCAAAAACGCGCGGCGATCAATCCATGACGCTCGAAGTGATTGAACAAAATGAACCTGCCGTGCGCTTGTATGAAAAATGCGGTTTTGCGAAAATGCGCCGCTTGCTTGGATTTTCAGGACATTCGTAGTATCGTATTTCGCCTGGCGCAAGATGACGATGTGATGGTTTTGATGGCGGGCGCGGCGCAAGTGAATTGGAACGCACTGCGAAAACATCTCGGCGTCTCGCGCGTGACGATGGCAAATGAAAATGAATTGCGCGCGGCAACCGGTTATGAAATCGGCGCGGTCTCTCCGTTCGGGCTCAAGACTCCCATGCGCGTCATTGCCGACCCGAACGTTTTTGCGCCTGACGAAATTTCCATCGGCTCGGGCGTACGCGGCACGACAGTGATTCTATCGAGCGCCGCTTTGAAACGCGCGCTGGGCGAGATGGAAATGATTCCCCTCGCCTGAGTTCGGAAAAATAGACAGACTTGAGTAAAATAGCAGTTGTTGCGACCCGGTCCGTCGCAGCGTGATTTTTTTAGGCAGGGCGATGCGACTCGGCAACGTAGAAATTTTTGTAGTCAGCGACGGTTTTGTGCGCATGGACGGCGGCGGCATGTTCGGCGTAGTGCCGCGCGTCTTGTGGGAGAAACTGCTTGCCCCCGACGAATTCAATCGCGTCAAGACCGCGTTAAATTGTCTCGTCATTGTCACCCGCGACAAGACCATATTGGTAGATGCCGGTCTGGGCGCGAAATTAACCGCCAAGCAGGAGCAAAATTTCGCGCGCAAGGGCGGCGCCAAGTTATTGACCAATTTGGCGCGCATCGGCTTTTTGCCCGAAGACATTGATTTGGTCATCAACACGCATTTGCATGCCGACCACGCGGGGGGGAACACATATCGTGTCGGGCAAGAGATTTTGCCCACCTTTCCCAACGCCGACTATTGGATTCAACGCCAAGAATTTCTCGACGCCTCGTTTCCCAACGAACGCACGCGCGCGACCTATTTCCCCGATAATTTTATTCCACTCGAACGCGTCTGCCTGCTCAACGGCGACACCCAAATCACCGAAGAAGTCCGTACCATCGTGACCCCCGGGCACACGCGCGCACATCAAGCCGTCGTCATCGAGTCCAAAGGTGAAAAAGCGCTTTTTCTCGGCGACGTTGCGGGACGTACCATTTATCTCGAACATTTGGCATGGGTCCCCGCGTACGACATCGAGCCGATGGTCAGCATCGAAACCAAACGCCGGATTCGTGAATGGGCGTACGAAGAAAACATGCTGCTCGTCTTTCAACACGATGCCGTCATGACGCTCGGACGCTTGCGCAAAGACGGCAAGGAATTCAAAGTCGAGCGCGTTTCCACCGACCTGTAAAAAAAACGCGCCAAGCGCGTTTTTTTATTCAAACAATTCGAGTTGTTCTTGGCGTTCCGACCACGCAGGGCGCAACCCCCACGCCAAATGAAATTCGGGTCGCGTGGCATCCGGTTGGTTCAAAAGCAATTCCAGCCACCGCACGCGCAAGAATTCCCATCCCGCGCGTTCCAACTGTTTTTCCCAACGCGGGTCCCGCCACAAAACGTGCAAGGTCAATTCCACTTGCGTCTCGGGCAGCACCACCAAACCGTGCAGAGGCGCCGCGCGCAAAGCAATCAAATCCTGCAAATCGGCGCGCGCGCGAAAAATAAAGGCGTATGCATCTTCATAAAAACGTTCCTGGCTCACTGCGCCGGTCGCCGAACCCGGAATGATTTTTTCGACCCGCCAAATCATTTCAAACGGCGCGGCGTCCTCTACGACCTCATACCCCATCCGCGCGCCCAGCTGCGCGGCTTGCGTACGCGCATGGGAAAGAATTTCACCTTCGTCTCGCGCGCGCCACACCCATTCGGATTCGCTCCAATCCGCGTACGCGCGCGCAGCGATTTCGACCAACTCGCGTTCCGGCGTCAACAATCCCGGAAATTCTTCCAGAATACGGTCTTGCAATGCTTCACGCGTCAGGTGTGCCGCCGCGCGCAATTCCTCGCGGACCTGGCGCTCGACGCGCGTACTCAAGGGCGCTTGCATTTCGTGCGTCTGCCGCGCCAACCAGAGCACGCGCGTTTTTGACTGCCAATGGTCCAGTTCATGGATATAGCCCAGCTTCAAACCGGCATCAATTTCATGGTGCAATAATTGAAACGCATTGTCATTCGTGCGATAGCTCTGTTTTGACGCGTCGCGCAATAAATTCTCGCGCGCCAATTCCGCCAATGCGCCGTGATGCACCCACGAATACGCCAACGGCTCGCCGCGCGCGCGCAAGACCTTGAGCGCGCCGCGCAGCGCAGTCTGACGAATCGCGTTGCTCAATGCCTCCCCTGACAATGCGGATTCGCCGGCAGCGGTTGCCGCGTGACTGCGCCGCCATATTGCTTGATACTCGCCGCGCAATGCTCCGAACTCAGTTGCGGTTTGCAAGCCATCGGCGGGGCGAAACGCGAAATCCTCCAGAGTAAACGACACGGCGGCAGACAATGCCAACGCCTCAATCATGGCATGACTGCCCGACGGAAACGCGACCACCAAACGCGCGTCGCAGTGCATAAAGCGTGCGGTCTCTTCAAACACTTTGGTCAACGCGCCGCCATACCAACCCCATCGCCGCCGTTCCGAATCAAGCAATGGTTCCAACGGAATCGCCGCGTTTTTTCCAAACAGCCAGCGCGTCCACAAGAACGACAATTCCCAAAACGTCGGATCGAGCCGCGCCGGACTTGCAAGCACTAATGCCGCCTGTTCGCCCGCGACCTTTTCGGCAAGCCAACGCGCGCCGCCTTGCGCAATCAGCGCGGCAGGCGCCGTTGTCTTGAGCACCGATTCCACATTCGGCGCAAGACGCAGCGCGGGGGCGCGTTGACTCAGCCCGCGCGCGGCCGATTCCAGCGCGCGCCAAATGTTCACTTCGACAAACTCGGGCGGAATTTCGCGCGTGGGCAAGGCATTCGGCGATGCATACAGCGATGTGCCTACATCCATCGCATGCAGCAGCAACGCGACAAGAATTTGGCGTACCGTATCCTGACGAAACTCGGCATCGAGTTTTTGGGTCACGACGGCGAGCGCGTTCAAATTGCGCGACGTATAATATCCCAGCAAACGCTTGAGCCGCGGCGTATGCGCGGGGTCGTCGGCATACAGGCGCTGTGTGAGCAAGGGCAGGGTCAGCCCGCGCGGCGCGGCGTCCAACGCGCGGTGACGGTCGCCTTCCGTTACCGCATCGCGGCGCGCGCCGCACTGCGCGCACGTATAGATTTTTTCGGCGAGCAATGTCTTGTCGCCGTCGCGCACATGCACAAACGAGTCCGCAATCACACTCTCGCCGCATTGCGCGCACTGAATCGCATATAGTTTTTCGATATACCCGCGCAATGTTTCGTTGTCTTTGCGCGTTTCCGCAAGCCGCGCGAGCGCGGCGTTGATTTCGCGCGCGGCGGGCATCGTCGCCTGCGCGCGCGCCGCCCATGCCACAAGCGGATTTACTTCGGCTGCCAAAATTCGCCGCCCGCGTTCCAACGCCGCGCGCACGACCGCATCCGACGCGACGAAAGGGTCCACCACCAAGTCGCCCGGCTCTGTGAATTTTTCAATGAAATATGCGGCAACGTTCGCGGGCAGCGGCTGACGATGCGCGCGCAACAGATAAAATTGCGCGTCTCGCGGCGGCACGTACGGAAACGCAGTCATGTATGCGAGTATAGCACAGCAAGGCGCGCGGTGAGAGATGGTGTAAAATAGACCTGTACGCAATTCCGCTTGCTTGGCATGTGGCGCCGCGGATTGTGCTGTTGTGACGGGAGTGACGGGTATGTCCGGGACGTTGTTATTGCAAGAAATGCAGGATTATGTTGCGCGTTGGGATGAGCAACAAGACCGCCGTGCGATTTTTTTGAACTGCTATGCGTTGATGACCGAGAATATGCTCAACGCGCTTGACAAGCGCGAGTTTTATGATTCGGTGTGGGTCAACGCGCTGCTCGAACATTTTGCCGAATACTATTTTCAAGCCCTCGCCGCCTATGAGCAAGATCCGCGCACCGCGCCGCGTGTTTGGAATATTGCCTTTGCCGCCGCAAAAAATCAGCAAGTCAATGTAATCGCCAAACTGCTGTTGGGAGTCAATGCGCACATTAACTATGACCTCGTGTTTGCTATCGCAGACATGTTGGCTCCCGAATGGGAAAATCTGTCCGCCGCACAGCGAGAATTGCGCTATCAGGACCATTGTCATGTGAACGCCATCATTGCAAAGACCATTGACGCGGTACAGGACCAAGTCATTGAACGGCACAACACGCGCTATGCCCTTGTAGATGATTTGCTGGGTTCGCTCGACGAGTGGGCAATTTCAAAACTCATCGCCCAATGGCGCGAGCAGGTCTGGAAGTATGCAATGCGTTGGCTTGCCGTCACAGACGACGCGGAACGGGCGGTCTTGAAGTTGCAGGTCGAAGAGGATTCGATTCGGATTGCGGAGACGCTGCTCGGCGTGGACAATTTGACCGATTGGTTCAAACCTTTGCGCGATTCGATTTGAATTTGCAAGACTTTGCGCACGGCATTTTGTTTTTCATTGACCAAACAATCCGCGCCGGCGGAATATGTGCCCATCTTGTATTGACAGAGGCAAGGTCGCCCATGAGTCTCTCCGTTACGATTAATCACAAGCTCCAAGAAATCGAAATCCAGCCGCACGAACGCTCTTGCGCGCGCTGCGACGCAACGGTTATTTCGGCGCCAAACACGTCAGCGAACAAACCACAAGTCGAGTCAACAACATGCAACTCATTTTTGAGTGGGATCCTCTCAAGTCACGAGATAATCTCAAGAAACATCACGTCAGTTTTGACGAAGGCAAGACCATCTTTAATGACCCCTTCCTCGTCACCTATTTCGATGAAGAACAATCCGACGAGGAGAATAGGTTTATCAGCATCGGCATGTCGTTAAAGAGCCGCGTATTGTTAGTGGTTCATACGGAACAAGAAGAACAAATCAACACAGTCGTGATTCGCATTATCAGTTGTCGCAAGGCAACCCCATTAGAACGGAGCGTTTATGAAAAACGGTAAAACAAAAAACAAATCGCAAGCAGAACAAGAAATGAAACGCGAATATGACTTGCGCGGCAAAAGAGGCGTTCGCGGCAAATACTATCGCGCGTATCGGCAAGGGCATACTGTTCGCGTTACACAGCAAGACGGGACGTTGGTGACCGAGCAGCATTTTACCTTGCAGGATGGCGCGGTCATGTTGGAACCGGATGTGCGTCGGTATTTTCCCGATTCGGAATCGGTCAATACCGCTCTACGTTCTCTCATCGCGCTCATTCCATCCAAATCGCGCAAGCCATATACGCGCAAATCCTAAATTCAAGAGGCAGTGTCGCCCATGAATCTCTCCGTTACGATTAATCACAAGCTCCAAGAAATCGAAATCCAACCGCATGAAACGCTTCTTCGCGTGTTACGGCGTAGGGGTTATTTCGGCGTCAAGCACGGCTGTGAAAACGGCGAATGCGGCGCGTGCGCGGTACTGGTAAATGGTGTACCGATGAATTCGTGCGTCATGCTCGCCGCGCAAGCCGATGGAAAAGAAATCACGACCATCGAAGCGATTGGCGAGGTCGAGGAACAAGGTTGGAAAAAAACCGAAGGACTTGACCCGCTACAGCACGCGTTCATCGAAACGGGCGCGATTCAATGCGGATACTGCACGCCTGCGATGATTTTGGCAGCAAAAGCACTGCTCGAAAAAAATCCGCGCGCGATCGAAGCCCAGGCGCGCGAAGCGTTGAGCGGCGTATTGTGTCGCTGTACCGGATACGTGAAACCGGTGCAAGCGGTGATGAAAGCGGCGGCGGACGAGAGACAGGAGACCGGAGACTCCGGGATTCCTGTTCCCATAGAATTTTTCCAAACGCCGCCGCGCGATTTTTCCCGGAACGATTTTCCAATCTCCAATCTCCAGTCTCCAATCTCCACTCTTCCACAAATGCTCGTCGCGCCAACCATTCCGCAAACGAGCGTTGTGGGCAAACCCGAGAAAAAAGTGGACGCGCAAAAATTGGTGCAAGGCAAACCCGCGTTCGCGGACGATATTGAATTGCGCGGCATGTTGTATGCCAAAGTGTTGTTCTCGCCGGTCGCGCACGCGCGCATCAAACATATTGACGCATCAAAAGCGCGCGCGCTGCCCGGCGTTGCTGCCGTGTTGACGCATCAAGACATTCCGCGCGTCGTTTATTCTACCGCCGGACAGTCCGACCCGATTCCCGGTCCGCTCGATTCCTTTTCGTTGGACAACAAGGTGCGTTTCGTCGGCGACCGCGTTGCGTTCGTCGCGGCAGAGACCGAAGAGATTGCGCAGCGCGCGTTGGAACTCATCGAGGTCGAGTACGAGGAACTGCCCGCGATTATTGATTCGCGCGACGCCATGAATCCGAACGCAGTGAGGATTCATGACGAACCCGAATACGTGAATTTTGCCGAAAGCAACCCCACAAAAAATCTCGCGGCGGAAATTGAATTTGAATTGGGCAACGTCGCGGATGGATTCGCGCAGGCGGATTTTGTTTTCGAGGACGAATACGTTGTCCCAAAAGTGCAGCAAGCGAGCATCGAGCCGCATGTCGTCGTGACATATTGGGACGAGGACGACCGCCTCGTGATTCGCACCTCAACGCAGGTGCCGTTTCACGCGCGCCGCATTCTCGCGCCGGTTTTGCAATTACCGCCGAAACGCATTCGCGTCATCAAGCCGCGCATCGGCGGCGGTTTTGGCGGCAAACAAGAAGTGTTGATTGAAGATGTCGCCGCGCACTTGACGATTGCAACGGGTCGCCCAGTGCGTTACGAATACACGCGCGCCGAAGAATTTGAAAACGCGCGTTCGCGGCATCCGATGCGTGTGCGCATGAAAACAGGCGTGATGCGCGACGGCACGATGGTGGCGAATGAAATGTACGCGTTGAGCGACACGGGCGCGTATGGCTGCCATGCGGTCACTGTCACGGGCAACACGGGACAAAAATGTATGGGGCTGTATAACGCGCCCAACATTAAATTTCATGCGCACATTGTGTACACCAACACCCCCCCCTCCGGCGCGTTTCGCGGGTACGGCGTGCCGCAAGGATTTTTTCCGCTGGAAGTGCACATGGAAAAAATCGCGCGGCAGCTCGGACTCGACCCGCTCGAATTTCGTTTGAAAAACGCGGTCAAGCCCGGCGATGAACTGCCCACGTCAAAAGCGTGGAGCGAAGGACGCGAACCACATCCCGAAGTGATTGAAACATGCGGGTTGGCGGAATGTGTGAGTGAAGGCGCGCGAGCGATTGGGTGGAAAAATCTCCAGTCTCCAGTCTCTGATAACAAGAGACTGGAGACGAGAGACGCTTCTCACCTCCGCCGCGGACAGGGCGTTGCGTGCGTGATGCAAGGCACCGCGATTCCGTATCTCGACATGGGCGGCGCGTCCATCAAAATCAACGACGACGGTTCGTTCAATCTTTTGGTCGGCGCAACGGATTTGGGAACGGGTTCGGATACGGTGCTGGCGCAATTGGCGGCGGAAATTCTCGGCGTGCCGGTGGACGACATTATCGTGTATTCGAGCGACACCGATTTCACGCCGTTCGACAAAGGCGCGTATGCGTCAAGCACCACATACATTTCGGGCGGCGCGGTGGTGAAAGCGGCGGAACAAGTCGCGCAGCAAATTCGGGAACGCGCGGCGCAAATTCTTTCCGACTGGGCGGAAAAGCACGGCGAAACGGATATTCCGCGTACGGAATTTGAACAACCGGAAACCGTACCGCCAACCGCGTATCAATCGGCGGGTGACTTGCTGCCGAATCTGCGCGCGCAAGACATTGTGCTGCGCGACAAACGCGCATGGGCGCCTGACGGGCGTTTCGTATCGCTAGCCGAAATCGCGCTGTCAACGCTGCACCATCGCGACCAACATCAAATCATGGCAGTCGCGTCGTACGTTTCGCCGAAATCGCCCCCCCCCTTTGCCGCGCAGTTCGCGCAAGTGTTGGTGGACACGGAAACGGGTCAGGTGACTGTCGAAAAATTGGTGATGGCGGTGGACAGCGGCGTGATTGTCAATCCCGTCACCGCGTCGGGACAAATTGAAGGCGGCATGACGCAAGCGCTCGGTTATGCCGTGTGCGAAGAAATGTTGTATGACGAAAAAGGTCATTCCATCATCAAAGGGTTGGGCGACTATCACATTTTCGCCGCGAACGAAATGCCCGAGCTGCAAACGATTTTCGTGCAAACGTTCGAGCCGTCGCATCCCTTCGGCTTGAAAGCCGTCGCGGAAATTCCGATGGACGGTGTCGCGCCCGCCGTCGCGAATGCCGTGTACGACGCGTGCGGCGTGTGGCTCAACGAAATTCCCATGACGCCGGAGAGAGTGTGGCGCGCGCTGCATCGGCGCAATTAACATGTCACACTCGCACAAAGCACACAACCCGCGCGCGTATCAAGGAAAACTCGAACGCGAGCTCGTCATCGGCGGCGTTCTCGTCGGCTTGGTTGTAGGCATTGGAGGAATTTATTTGCTCTGGGGCGCAACCGCTGCCGTGACGAGTCTCCTGTGCTTTGTCTTGTTTCTCGGCGTCGTCGCGCTCGTGTGGGGTTTGTTGACGTTGGCGAGTTGGTTCGGCAATCGCGAATCATAAATGACCGCTTCTCTCCTCATCATCGGCGGCGCGTCGCTCGACGTGCTGCATCTCCAAAACGAAACGAAAAAATCCAGCGGCGGCGCGGGCATGTATACGGCTCTCGCCGCCGCTCGCGCAGGCGCGCATGTGACAATGTTCGCGCCGCGTCCAAATCCAATGCCGCCCGAACTCGCGCCATTGGCAGAACGCGTAAATTGGATTGGACCCATCGTTCCGCCCGAACAACTGCCTTCGTTTGAAATCGCGCATTACGGCGACGGCAAAGCAGAATTGGTCAGCGCGCGTTGGGGCGCGGAAGCACTGCTCACACCGGAAAATTTGCCCGAAATGAATTTTGACGCGGACATTGTGTATTGCGGTCCGCTCGCCGACCCCGCGCGGCAACTCGCGTTCATTCAATTTTTCAAAACGCGCGGCTGTCGCACCGCCGTCGGCACGTACTGGCGCGCGGTCTCTAATTTCCGCGACATTGTGCGTCAAACGCAAATTGAGGCGGACATTTTTTTCTGCAACGAAAACGAAGCGCGCAGTTTGTGGGCATTTGAACACGCGCCGCGCGTGGACGCGGGCAAGTTGTTATTTTTGACGCGCCATGTAAAAGGCGCGGATGTGATTCAAGGCGATCACTGCACACGCGTGCCAACCATTGCGGCAAAAGAATTCGACCCAACGGGCGCGGGCGATACGTTTTGCGGGACGACGTTGGCGCATTTGGCAGACGGCGCGCATCCCGTCCAAGCCGCGCGTTATGGCGTCGCCGCCGCGTCGGAAATGATTACGATGCTCGGTCCCCATGCATTGTTACAACCGCCGCCCGCGCCCGCGCCGCCGCGTGACGCGCGCGTGCATGTGGACCCCGCGCAGGTGGAACGTATCGCGTCCCTCATCGCTTCGCTGCCCGATGTGAACGCGTTTGATTTCACGGGCGAAAATTTTCCGCCGCTGCATCATCCCGCCGCACTCGATTTCTTTTTCGCCGCGACGTTACAGCAATTCGGTTTTTGGTCAGATGACGGAACGCGCTATGTGGAGCCGTACATTGCGCGCTTGAACGGACGCGCCTTGAAAGGCAGCGATTATTTATTTGGTGTGTATATGCGCCTCCTGCAAAGCGATCCAGACGCCTTGACGCCCACGCGCCACGCGGCGCTGACGCCGCGCGAACTTGAACAGTGGTACCGCGATGACGATGGGATCGCGCACATGCCCGCGTTCGCTTTGCATTTTGAAATGGCGCGCGCATACGGGCGCGATATGCAGGCGTTGCGCCGGACGCCGCGCGACATTGTCGAACGCGCGAATTCATCGCACAAACCGCTGCAAACCTTTTTGCAAATGCTTGACCAAGTTGGCGGATATCAAGAGGACGCGTTACGAAAAAAGGCGACATTGCTCGCCATTATTTTGCAGCAGCGTCCCGAAAAATTTTTGCGCGCGAATTCCGACGAAAGTATCCCGCCGATTATTGATTATCATTTACAGCGTTCGTGTTTACGCATGGGGCTGATTCGGGTGGACGATGACGCGCTGCGTCAAAAATTATTGCGGCGCGAAATCGTTTCGGCAGATGAGGAATGGGCGGTGCGTTCCGCCGCGTACGACGCAATCGTTCAGGTTCAAGCATTGAGCGGCAAAAGCATGGGCGCGGTGGATTGGTTCTTTTTTGGCGCCCGCCGCTATTGTCCCGAAATGACGGAACCGGACTGCGCGCGCTGCGCGGTGGATGCGGTGTGCGCGCACGCAAAAGATTTGTTTCAACCGGTGCTGCGAACGACGTTTTATTAAAACACCGACATGCGCAACTCGACGTTGACAGAGTCCCAAAAAGATTTAGAATCGGGGGCGTAAAACGATTTCAGCATCGATGGAGGCAAAAGGTGAACCCTGTTACACTTTCCCCCAAGTATCAAATTGTCATCCCGCTTCAAGTGCGTCGCGCGCTGCGGCTCAAACCCGGGCAAAAATTTCAAGTCGTCGTGTACAACAATCACATTCACCTTGTGCCCGTCATCCCCCCGCGTAAATTACGCGGCATGTTGAAAGGCATCAACACAACCATTGAACGCGAACCGGATCGCGTATGAACGTTGTTGATTCGTCGGGCTGGCTCGAATATTATGCCAACGAGCCCAACGCTGATTTTTTTGCGCCCGCGATAGAAAATACGGCGGAACTGCTCGTGCCGTCTATTTCGCTCTATGAGGTCGTCAAACGCGTGCGCATAGAGACAGATGAAGAAACCGCCGTGAAGATGGCGACACAAATGCAGCAAGCAAGAATCATTGACCTCGATGCAACGATTGCTTTGCAAGCAATCGAATTATCCATCCAGCACCATCTCCCCCTGGCTGACAGCATCATCCTCGCAACCGCACGCGCTTTTAGCGCAACACTCTGGACGCAAGACGAACATCTTAAAGATATTGATGGCGTCCGCTTTATTGCCAAGCAGATATCCACAAGCGCACAGAAATCATCTTGACCCGGAACGAAAACCTACGTTGCTACTTTCGCGCGATATTGGTGTAAAATACACGCAACCCTCGTTTGGCGCTCCCCCGCGTATCACAAAACAGAGGCAGTGTCATGTTTCGAAATCGTTCCCGTTGGATTTTTCTTGCCGCGCTCATTTTGGCTTTGAGCGTTATTCCTGTGTTGCTCGTCGCCAGCGTCGGCGCGAATAAAGTCGAAACCGGTCCCCGTGCCGCGTGGTTCGCGTTGAATCTGCGCGCGTTCGGGAAACTCGACGCGTCGTGGAATGACGCGACCGGCATTCCCGATTTTGTCGCGGGACAGGACGCGGCAACGCGCGTGCCGTACAATGTCAAACCCGCTGAACGCGGCTTTCCCGAAAAAATCGCGCGCGGCTTTCTCGCCGAAAACGCGGCGCTGTTCAAACTCGGCGCGCACGACGGCTTTGTTTTGCGGCGCATTGAAAACGACAAACAATTGAATTACGCGCATGTGCGGCTCGACCAAACTTTCAAGAACATCCCTGTCCACGCGCAGCAACTCGTCGTCCACATAGACGCGCAAGAAAATATCGTCGCCGTCAATGGACAATTTGTGCCGAATATCAACGTGATGACGGAACCGCTGCTCACGAAAAACGACGCCGAAAAAATTGCGCTCGACGATTTGTTGAACGGACAGTTGCAAGCGAACGAACGCGCGCGCGTCACGACAAACCGTTTGGACAAGACCGCGCTCGAAATTTTTATTGACGATGCGAATCCGAATCACGCAACGCTGACATGGTATGTCGTGATTATGACCGAGCATCCGCTCGGCGAATGGCGCTATTTTGTGAATGCGCGCAAACCTGTGGTCACGCACCGCTTCAACAATGTCGCCAATGACAAAATTCGCGAAACCTACAGCGCCGAAAACGGCACCGACATCCCCGGGCGTTTACTCATCAGCGAAGGGGAACGCTCGACGCGCGACCAAATCGCGCAAGCGGCGCACGACGGCGCGGGCAAAGTGTATGATTACTATTTGAGCGCGTTCCGGCGCGACGGCATTGACGGACAAGGCGGCAAGATGGTTTCAACCGTGCATTACGGCAGCGACATTGAAGACGCCGACAATGCCGCGTGGATTGGCGAATACCAGCAGATGATTTACGGTGACGGCGGGCAGATTTTCAAACCACTGCCGTACGGACTCGACGTGGTCGGGCATGAATTCACGCACGGCGTCATCGGTTCGACGGCAGGGTTGGAATACAAAGGACAATCGGGCGCGTTGAATGAATCGTACGCGGATATTTTTGGCGCATTGATTGACCGCGGCAATTGGACGATTGGCGAAACGGTCATCAAGTCGCCGCCGTACCCGCGTCCCTATTTACGTTCGCTCGAAGACCCGAACGCAAAGGGTGCGTTCAACGCCAAGAAACCGCTCGCCGGCGTCGGACAGCCCGCGCATGTGAGCGAATACGCGAACCTGCCCATCAATCGCAAAAACGACAACGGCGGCGTGCATATCAACAGCGGCATTCCCAACAAAGCAGCGTTTTTGATTACAACCGCAATCGGACCCGAAAAAGCGGAACAGATTTTTTATCGCGCGTTGACGCAATATCTCACGCCCTCATCGCAATTCAAAGACAATGCGCTCGCGCTCATGCAGGCGTACAAGGATTTGTACGGCAATGATGTCAAATTCGTGCAAAACGGTTTGAGCAGCGTCGGCATCAATGTCGGCGGCGGCGGCACTGTGCCGGGGGGGCCCCCGAGGGGGGGTGCCGCGGGCAGGGAGGGGCGCCGCCCGGGGGCGGGGAGGGGGGGGCGGGGGGGGGGGCCGGG
>CAZXYP010000045.1:14037-20527 GCA_964644955.1 uncultured Anaerolineales bacterium
CCCCCCCCGCCGTCTCAAAACGCGCCGCAGGGCTGCGCCAATTTGGTCGTCAACGGCACCTTTGAAACCGATGACGGCTGGGGTGATATTTCGGGCGAACGCACGGAATTGATTGACACGGAACTGCCGCACACGGGCAAACGCAGCGCGTGGCTCGGCGGCCAAGACCAGGAAGCCATCAATTACATTTATCAGGACATCAAGATTCCCGCGAACGCCACGAGCGTCAAATTGGAATACTATCGCTTCTTGCATGAGGAGCTCAGCGGTTTCTCGGGGTTGTTTGCCAACGACGCGAATTTCGGCGCGGTCATTGCCGACACCAAAGGCAAAATTCTTGGCGCCGTCGAAAAATTGGTCTCGTCGCAAGCCGATGACGCGTGGCGTTCCAAACAAGCGGACTTGACACAATTCGCAGGCAAAACGATTCGCCTCGCGTTCACGTCGGAAAACCCGCGCGGCAATATCAGTTCGATGTTTGTGGACGATGTCGTGTTGACAGCTTGCACCACCGGCAATGCGCCGTCCGCGCCGCAAACGAGCGCCGGCAGTGTGTACGTGCAAGGCAACATCGTCAATTCGGATACGCGGCGCGGCATTCAAGGCGCCCAAGTCTTTATCATGAAACCCGGACTTTCCGCGAGCGAAGCGGCAGCCGATGACCAGGTAACGCGCAGTGAAATCATTGCGATGGCAGTGAGCGATGCGAACGGCGTGTATCAAACCGACGTTGCGCTGCCCGTCGGACGCGCGTACAGTGTCATTATCATTGCCAGCGGTTTTCGTCCCATCGTCGCCGATGACGGTATCGAAATTCCCAACAACGCCGCGAACCCATTCGAAATTGACGCGACCATGCGCAAGAGTCGGTAATAGACCAAGACCTGACAGGTTTCTGCCGCGTTCGCCTCACGGAAACGATCGCGCAGTACGGCACGTGCGCGATATGTGAATCGTACTGTCTCAAAAACCTGTCAGGTCTCCAACCCGTACATGTCTGACCCGAATCAACAATTTTGCTGTATCTGTCACGAACCTGTATCGCCGCCGTACAACATGCTCGGCGGACGCGTGTATTGCGCGCGGCATTTTGCCCAGGTGAATAAGCCGCACCCCGGTTTTTGGCGCTCGGCGGTTTTGATGATTCTCGTAATCGGCATTGCCAGCGGCGTCATGGCGTTTCTCGTCCGCGACGTACAAGACCTAAGCCAAAACGCGCTCCTCATCCTTGGCATTGTGTTGGCAATCGTGCCGACGGCAGTGTGGCTGTTTTATTTTTATCGGCAAGACCGCCTTGAACCCGAGCCGAAAGGACGCATCGGTTCCGTATTGATAACGGCGATGGTTTTGACCGATTTCATCGGCTTGCGCATCATGAATGATTGGTTCGACGTCGCGAGTTGGGCATCCTATAACAATTGGACATCGCTCGGCGCGTCCATTCTCATTAACGGATTCATTTACACTGCCATCATGTACATTGCGGTTCGCGTTTGGGTGTATGCGACGCCCGAATACGATGAACGCATGGACGGCATCATTTATGGCACGGTCGCGGGTTTGGGTGTGGCGACCATGTTGAATTTGCATTACATCATTGACAATCAAGGCGTCGCGTTGGCGCCGGGGATTATCAATGTGGTGACCACCGCGTTGGCGCAAGCGTCGTTCGGCGGCGTACTGGGCTATTTCATGGCGCAGGCAAAATTTGAACACAAGCCGGTATGGTGGCTGCCGTTGGGCGTCGTGATTGCGTCCGTCTTGAACGGCGTATTCAGTTGGTTGATTAACGAAGTCAGCGCGAACGGGCTGAACGTCGAGCCGTGGCGTTCGTTGGCATTGGGCATTGTCATTGCGTTGTTGACCTTTGGCGCATTGGTGTACCTGATGCAGCGCGCGCACGCGTTCACGCTGCGCCCGGCGAAAATGTAGGGGCGAAGCATTGACACACGCATACGCGCGTCGAGCCGCGGGCGTCATGGTCAATGCTTCGCCCCCTACACGAACATGACTGCTTCTTCCATTCACAATTTCCGCACATGGAACAAGGACCTCGGCGTTGCCATCGTCGTCTTGATTGCGTTGGCATTGGGTTATTTGTTGATGCAAGTGGTGCTGAATCGCACCGAACTATATCAGGAACCCAATTCGCCGTTTCAACTGGCATATCCGAAAACGTGGACGAACGCGGAATCCTTGCAAGAAGTTTTGCTCAAAGTCGAGGACCCCGCCGCCGCATCCGCGTTCAAAACGTCGTTGACGGTCGAAGCGCGCGATTTGGACCCGTCCGCGCCGCCGACGATGCAAACATTGGTGGACCGCCGCGTGCAGCAGCGCAGCGCGTTGACGGCATACCATTTCATCGCCAACAACGAAACGCAAGTGAGCGGCGCGCCCGCGCAAGAATTGCAATACACGTATGTGGTGCAGCCCATTGACACGCCGCGCCGCGTCGCGCTGCCGGTGGTCGTCGTCGCCCGCGACTATATTGTCCTCACACCCACGCGTTCGTACTATATCACGCTCGCCGCGCCGGAAAATGAATATGCGCGCGCGAGCGAAACATTGGACCGCATCCTACAATCGGTGAAACTACAATGAGTAAAGCAAAAACCACGAAATCCGCGGAAAAGCACGCGAAACCCGCGAAAGACAAGACACGCGCCAAAAAAAGTCCGGGCGATGCTGCGCCCCTCGACACGAACGCGTTGAATGACGCGCCGCTGTTGGAAACACCGGCTGCGCCGTTAGGCACGCTGTTGGCGAGCGTGGAAACAAGTGGCAGTGAAAATTTAACAAGCGTGCCCGCGCCGAAACACGAAGTCCTGCGCTTGCCCAAAGGCGCGTTCCTGGCATTTCGCAAAAGCGGTGGGCTGCATTTTTCGTCGCGCGCAGTCGTCATTTATCCGGACGGGCGCGTGGCGTTTGACGCGCGCGGCGTGCCGCAAAAAGAATACAATCGTTTGCGCCGCGCATTCAACGACGGGCAAATGTTGTCCCTGCGGAAATTGTTGGACCAGACCAATTTTTGGAAAACGGAATCGGCGGGACAGCAAAATCCCGATGCGTTTGCATACGAAATTGCGGCGCGCATCGGGCAGCGCGCGAACGAGGTCGAGGTTTTTGACGGCAGTGTGCCGGAAAATTTGACGCCGCTGCTCGAACGCCTGACGCCGCTCTTGAACGAATAGAAAACGCCGCGCAGTTTCATGCGCGGCGTTTTACTTGATTGCGGTTCGCCGTTATCCCCCAAAACGCGCTCCAACGTTACAGTTTCAATTGACGGACAAATTGCCCCTCGGCTTTGAACGGACCGACCACGGCGAGATTGAGCCAATCATTGCGAAAAATTGCGCGCGCGACGCGTTGAATATCCTGCACCGTCACGGCATCAATTTTCGCGATTACGTCATCCACCGTCAAAATTGTTTGGCGCAGCGCTTCTTGCCGCCCGTACCAGCCCGCAATTGAGTGGGTATCTTCCATCGAAAGCGACAATCCGCCTTTGACCAACTCTTGCGCTTTGGTCAATTCCGCTTCCGGCACAGGGTCCGCTGCGAGACGCGCCCATTCATCCAGCATGGCGCGCAACGTCGCCGCCGCATTCTTTGGCTCCACTGCCGCATAGCAGCCAAAATATCCGCAATCTTCCATCGCACTGCCGAACGAGGAAACGGTATATGCCAGACCGCGCTTTTCGCGAATTTCCTGAAAAAGACGCGAGCTCATGCCTTCGCCCAAAATGGTACTGAGCAGTGTCACGACATAGCGGTCGGGATGATTGCGGTCGAACGCCCACGTTGCCACTGCCACATGCGCCTGTTCCGTTTTTTTGTAACGCATGTGCCAGCGCGTGGCTTGTTGATTCATTTCAAAGCGCGCGAACGTTTCCGACGGGAGTGGACGCAGTGAACCCAATACCGCGTTCAACTGCGGCACAATTTCGTTCGCCTGCACGTAACCGCCCACACTCACGACCAAATTTTTGGCATGATAGTGACGTTCGAGATACGCGAGCATATCCGCGCGCGTAATGGCGCTCACCGTTTCGGGTGAACCCGCCACATCGCGCCCCAACGGATGCGGCAGCCACATCAACGCGTCAAGGTCAAAGAAAACCAATTCATCGGGCGTGTCCAGTGTCTGGCGCAATTCTTCGAGTATCACGCGCCGCTCTTTTTCCACCTCATTTGCGTCAAAGCGCGACGCGCTCAACATGTCACTCAGCACATCCAACCCGATTCCAAAATGCCGGTACGCGACCTTGACCCAATAGTTGGTCAATTCGTAACTCGTGGACGCGTTCAAGAATCCGCCGATGCCCTCAATCGCCACCGCAATGTCGTGGGCGGTCGGACGTTTTGTTGTGCCTTTGAACAACATGTGTTCGATAAAATGCGAGATGCCGCTCTGCGGCGCGGCTTCATACCGCGCGCCCGTCGCCACGTACATGGTCAGCGTTACCGAACGCGTATGCGGCAGCTCCGTGACCAGAACGCGAATTCCGTTATCGAGAAGGAATTTTTGATAGGGGATTTCTTCCTGTTTGGGTTTAGGATTGAATTGCATATAATTTGAGTGCATTTTCATTTGCGGGGAGAATATGATTGAAACATTCGTTGCTCTCGACTCGATTATTTGTATGGACTGCGTTTCGGGCATGAAAGAATTGCCTTCTGAGTCCATTGATTTAGTTGTCACATCTCCACCTTACGATGGGCTGCGTGACTATCACGGATTCGACATAGACCTGCACGCTACCGGGCAAGAAATATATCGGCTTTTGAAAACAGGTGGAATTGCTGTTATGGTCATACAAGATCAGACAAAAGATTTCGCAAAATCATTAACCTCATTTCGAACCATCATTGATTGGTGTGATAATCTCGGTTTTCGCCTATTTGAGACTGTCATTTATCGTAAGAACGGAACTGAAGGAGCATGGTGGAAGCAGCGTTTTCGCGTCGACCATGAATATATGCCGATTTTTCTAAAGGGGCGGAAACCACAATATTTCAACAAAGAACCCCTTAACGTTCCGTCAAAGCATGCAGGTAAGGTAATGACTGGTTTTGCCAACCGCCGTACCAATGGCAAGACGGGACCTTCTGTGACTAAAGCAATAAACCCGACAAAGTGTCGTGGGACAGTATGGAATTACCTCATGGCTGGAGACAAGAACCCACTCAAACGTAAACACCCCGCGCCGTTTCCCGACCAAATTCCTTACGATTTTGTCCAATGTTTTTGCCCACCGGGCGGAATCGTCCTAGACCCATTTATGGGCAGCGGCTCTACCGCAGTTGCTGCAAAATTGCTCAAAAGGCATTTTATTGGTTTTGATATTTCAGATGAGTATTGTCGAATTGCGCGGGAGCGAGTTAGCCAAACTAAAGTTCCGCTATTGCTCACGTGATTCTATTTGGTTCTTCCATCGTGTATTCCACAGTGTTAGTTGCGGTCATTGCAAAAGAAAGTGGATTGTGCGTCATTAAATCCTGAAAAGTGCCATTGTTCAATCTTCCTGTTTCTCCCCCCAAGGTGCCTTTCGTAAATTGGTAAAGCTGCCAATCTCCCCATACCCATCGCGCACTTTGATATTCCCATTCTGTCATTTCAGCAAGAATCCGCAGAAAGGATTCGCCTCTTTCTTTCGGTTTATTCTTGAGCGCATATGCCCCGCTGCGCAATTCAAGATTGTGTGGCAATTGGTCACCTCCACGTAAGGTGATTGCAATGCGGTCCCCGCGTTCACGCGGAACACTCAATTCATCACGGCGTCTCAAGAATTGGTCCATTGCTACCATTAGCTCATGGAGCGAGTAATGGTCATTCATAAATACCTGATGGAGCGGATTGCGAACATCATCGGCTCGCAAGAAGCGAATCCAGTTCAACGAATTTTCTGTATAGCTCAACAGATTCATCCATGTGCCATCCGTAAAGAGCAATGGCGTAATTGCCGACTTGGGAACGACGATTTCAGTAGCAAGCCAAAGAACCCCAAGCAATATGTGAATTGTTCCGAATGGATATTTCAGCCGAAAATCATGTTGCCCGTCATAGCCACGCAGGTTGTTTGGGGAAATACAATTCGAAAAATTGTCCCAATTATCCGGCATTTGGTTACGATTGTAGAGCAACATGTGCTGTCCAACACTACGTATCGGTTTGCGAAAGACCTCCATATCAAGAAAAATGCAATCCGTTGTGCGGGTTCCTTGTTCAAGTACCAAAATTTTCCCGTCATAGAAACCCTTGATATTCCATCCGAAATAATGTGACATGAACAGACCGCACAATAGTCCGTCACTATCAGGGCTGAGGATACAATTTAGATTCTTTTCCGCCAGCCACGGAAACCGATCTAATACTGCCACCGGATCTATGCGGTCGTCATGCCGACTGAATAATAGTTCTTGAATTTTGGATTGTCTCATTTCAGGAAAAACTCCAAATCCTTTTTGTAAAGCTTGGCAAACTGCTTGAG
>CAZXYP010000046.1:0-20282 GCA_964644955.1 uncultured Anaerolineales bacterium
AATATACAAAACAAACGCGCTACCGCCTGGTACCGGGAATTTGGTAAGGGAGAGAGAAAAAATGACCGACACAATTTTTCGTCTATTGATTTTGGCAATGCTGGTGACGGCGCTCTCGATTTCGGCGTACTTTCGCCGCAAAGCGCAGCGCGCCGGCGGTGACAAGATTGACCGCACGCAAGAGGGCGTGCCATTGATGATTGTGCTGCGTCTTGCGGGTTTGGCGCTGTGGCTCAGTGTTTTGGTGTATGTTATCAATCCCGATTGGATTGCATTCGCCGCGCTGCCCGTTCCCGATGGACTGCGTTGGTTCGGTTTCGCGCTGTGTTTGATTGCGCTGCCGCTGCTCGTGTGGATGTTTCGCTCGCTGGGCAACAATATCACGGACACGGTGCAAACACGCGCGCACGCACAGCTCGTCGTGCGCGGTCCGTATCAATACATTCGCCATCCGTTGTATTCGTTCGGCGTCTTGTTTTTCGTCGGGCTGATGTTGATGACGGCGAACGTGCTGATTGTGTTGTTTGGCGCGACGGCATTGACGATGCTGCTCGTGCGTACGCCGAACGAAGAAACCAAGTTGGTGGAAAAATTCGGCGACGCGTATCGCGAATACATGGCGCGCACGCCGCGCTTTTTGCCGAAGGTGCGCGCGTAAGGCGAGCGAGAATTCGAATGACAGAACCTTTGATTTTGCTTGTAATGGGAGTCGTTGCGCTCGGGTTGGGTGCGCTGTTGTTTGTGCCGCGCGGCGGGTTGTTGGGGCGTTGGCGGCGAATGCAAAGTTTGAGCGCACGCGTGCAGCGCGAAGATTTGCTCAAACATTTGTATTCGGCAGAACTCGCCGGACATCCTGCCACCGCGCAAAGCAGCGCGGGCGCGCTGCAAATCAATGCCAACCGCGTCGTGACATTGCTCCAAGAATTGACCGACGCAGAATTGGTGGTGACCGAAGGCGATACCATTCACTTGACCGCGTCGGGGCGTGACGCGGCGCGTCATATCCTGCGCGCGCATCGTTTGTGGGAGCAGCGGCTCGCCGACGAAACGGGCTACCCCGAAGACGAATGGCACGCGCAAGCCGACGTGTACGAACACGCGCTTTCGCCGCAGGAAACCGAAGCGTTAGCCGCGTATCTTGGGAATCCGCTCTTTGACCCGCACGGCGACCCGATTCCGACGCCGGAAGGGGAAATGGCGACGAACGGCGGCGTCCCGCTCAGCGAGTTGGCGCCGGGGCAACCGGCATGGATTACGCATCTCGAAGATGAACCGGATGTGATTTACGCGCAGCTCGTCGCCACCGGGCTGTATCCGGGAATGCGCGTCAGGGTGTTGGAGCGGACGCCGCAGCGCGTGCGTTTCCTGGCGGAGGGCGAAGAATTTGTGCTGGCGCCGATTGTGGCGGCAAATGTAACCGCGCAGCCGCTGCCGCGCGATGTGCCCGTCGCGGCGCCGCCCGGCGTTTCGCTCGACACCCTCAAGACCGGCGAAGCTGCCCGCGTGGTCGAAATTTCACCGCGCTGTCGTGGGCAGGCGCGCCGTCGGTTGATGGACCTCGGCGTTTTGCCCGGCACCGTCATTCACGCGGAATTTGCCAGCCCAGCGGGCGACCCGATCGCGTTTCGCGTGCGCGGCGCGTTGATTGCGCTGCGGCAAGAGCAATCGAAATTTATTCACGTGGAAAAATTGTTGGAGCAAGCATGAGTCAAAAAATTATTCCCTCTGCCGATGCGTGCAGTACCTGTCCCGCGCACCACGCGGGCAATCTGCTCAAACTCGGCGTCAATATGGACCAGTGGGACTTTCTCGTCGCGTTGGCGGGCAATCCCAATACGGGGAAAAGCACGGTCTTTAACGCGCTGACCGGTTTACGCCAACACACCGGAAATTGGCCCGGCAAGACGGTGACGCGCGCCGAAGGCGGATTCGAATACAGCGGCAAACGTTACAAACTGGTGGATTTGCCGGGCACGTATTCGCTGCTGGCGACAAGCACGGATGAAGAGGTCGCGCGCAATTTTATTTTGTTCGGGCGCCCGGATGTCACCATCGTCGTCGTGGATGCCACGCGTTTGGAACGCAATCTGAATCTGGCGCTGCAAGTGATGGAGATTACCGAGCGTGTGGTCGTGTGTTTGAATTTGATGGACGAAGCTGCGCGTCACGGCTTGCAGATTGACGAACGCGCGTTATCCCGCGATTTGGGCGTGCCGGTCATTCCGACCACCGCGCGCTCGCGCCAAGGTTTGGGTGCATTGGTCGCGGCGGTGCATCAAGTCGCAACCGGCGAATATGTTTGCAAACCGCATCGCATTCAAAACGAGCCGCCGGAATTGAAACGCGCGGTGAGTCAATTGGTTCGTCAATTGGAAGCCGCGTTTCCCAATTTGCCAAACGCGCGCTGGATTGCGCTGCGCCTTTTGGATGGCGACGACCGCATCGTGCAAGCATTGCGCGCAGGCGAATTCGAGACGCTGCACCAAGAGACGCTGTCTCCCGCTTTGAACTTGCGGTTGGAAAGCGCGCGTCCCTGAAAAAGTGGAGGCAGGATTCAAGCGCGGGAATTTCAAAATCACTATAGAGCAAACCAGAGATGAACACAAATCAAATAGCCGCAAATGATATTTTGAACAGCGCGCAGCAATTGCGCTGGCAGGTGGGCCGCGATTTTCACGCGCAGTTGGTGGAAGCGTTGTACGCAGACGCGGCGCGCATCGCCGACCACGCGGTCACGCGCCCGGGCGAAAAACCGCGTTTGTATTGGGACCGCACGCTCGACCGCGTCGTCACCAGTCGCGTGTGGGGCTTTCCATTTATGATTGCGTTGTTCGCGGCGGTATTTTGGATTACGATTGTGGGCGCGAACATTCCTTCGCAGATGCTGTCGTATGTGTTGATTGATACGATTTATCCGTGGCTGAATCAGGTTGCGGATGCGTTGAATATGCCGTGGTGGTTGAGCGGCCTGTTGATTGACGGCATGTATCTCGCCACCGCGTGGGTGGTGAGCGTGATGCTGCCGCCGATGGCAATCTTTTTTCCGTTGTTTACGCTGCTCGAAGATTTTGGCTATCTGCCGCGTGTCGCGTTCAATCTGGACAATCTGTTCAAACGTTCGGGCGCGCACGGCAAACAGGCATTGAGCATGATGATGGGTTTTGGCTGTAACGCGGCGGGCGTGGTTGCGACGCGCGTGATTGACAGTCCGCGCGAACGGTTGATTGCGATTCTGACGAATAATTTCGCGTTGTGCAACGGACGCTGGCCCACGCAAATTCTCATCGCGACGATTTTCATTGGCGCGCTCGCCCCGGTATATCTCGCGGGCTTGGTTTCGGCGTTGGCAGTCGTGGGCATTGCGGTGTTGGGTGTCTTGCTGACGTTTGCGGTTTCGTGGGGCTTGACGCGCACGACGCTCAAGGGACACGTTTCGACGTTCAGTCTGGAACTGCCGCCGTATCGTCCGCCGCGCGTTTGGCAAACGGTGTACACTTCGGTCATTGACCGCACGCTGATTGTGTTGTGGCGCGCGGTCATCTTTGCGCTGCCCGCGGGCGCAGTCATCTGGCTCAGCGCAAATATCTATATCGGCGACGCAAGTATTGCCGAGCATCTCATCCATCTTTTGAATCCGCTCGGTTTGTTGATTGGCTTGAACGGCGTGATATTGCTCGCGTACGTTTTCGCCATCCCCGCGAACGAAATCGTCATTCCGACGATTTTGATGATGACGGTCTTGACGACGGGCGCGGTCAAGGGCATGGGCGCAGGCGCGGGGGTCATGTTCGATACGGACGAAGCGAGCACCAAAGCCATTCTGGTGGCGGGCGGCTGGACCTTGTTGACCGCAGTCAATTTGATGCTGTTCAGTTTGATTCACAATCCGTGCAGTACGACGCTGACGACGATTTATAAAGAGACCGGCAGTCGGAAATGGACAATTGTGGCCGCGCTGCTGCCGCTCGCGCTCGGTTTCATTGTCACTTTTTTTGTCGCGCAAGTGTGGCGGCTGTTGGGCGGCGCGGGTTAACCGGAGAATGCGGCAAAAAATCGAAATCCCCATCGCCGGCATGGACTGCGCGGAATGTACCCAGCATGTCCAACATGCCATCGCCGCGCTGCCCGGTGTGGAAAGCGTGAACGTGCTGCTGGCTTCTGAAAAGGCAATTATCACGCTCGACCCGGCGCGAGTAGAAATGCCAATGATTCAACGCGCCGTCGCCGACGCAGGTTATTCCGTTCCAACCGCCTCGCGCGCCGCGAATGACGAACACGCGCCTGCCGAAAAATTTCCGGCGCGCGTCGGCGTCGCGCTGTTGCTTGTATTTGGCATCGTCCTGTTTGTTGTCATCGTCGGCGAGTGGTTCGGTTTGTTTGAAACGCTCACGGCAAGTATTCCGCTTTGGGTCGGCGCGGCGCTGGTCTTGCTCGCGGGCGCGCCGATTTTTTGGAATGTGCTGCGCGCGGCGCGGCATCGGCAAATCATTTCGCATACGCTCATGTCGCTCGGCGTGCTCGCCGCGCTCGTCGTCGGACAATGGCTCACCGCGCTCGTCGTCGTTTTTTTCATGTACGTCGGCAATTACGTCGAAAGTTTTACAACGAATCGCGCGCGCGGCGCATTGCGCGATTTGGAAAAACTTGCGCCGCAAAACGCGCGGGTCGAAAGAGGCGGCGAAGAGGTTGTCGTTGAGATTGGAGAACTGGAGATTGGAGACTTGGTTATTGTGCGCCCCGGCGAAAAAATTCCGGTGGATGGCGAGGTGATTGACGGACACGCGACCATCAATCAGGCGGCGATTACGGGCGAACCGATGCCCGTGCAAGTGTCTGCCGGCGCGAACGTGTACGCCGCGACGATTGCGGAATTGGGCAGTTTGCGCGTGCGCGCGACGCGTATTGGGCGCGATACCACATTCGGGCAAGTGGTTTCGATGGTGGAGCAAGCCGAAGCGAATCGCGCCGAGGTCCAACGTTTCGCCGACACATTCAGCGCGTATTTTTTACCCGTCGTTTTGGCAATCGCGACGGTAACATTTGTATTAAGCCGCGATGCGTTGGCAACCGCTGCGGTGTTGGTGGTCGCGTGTTCGTGCGCGATTGCGTTGGCAACACCGATTGCGATGCTGGCTTCGATTGGCGCGGCAGCGCGGCGCGGTATTCTCTTCAAAGGCGGACAGGTCATTGAAACTCTGTCGCAAGCGGACGTCGTGCTGTTGGACAAAACCGGCACATTGACATCGGGACAGCCGAGAATTACAAATGTAATTCCCATGAACGGCGTCAGCGAAAATGAATTGCTGGCGCTCGCCGCGTCGGTGGAACACGAGTCCGAACACCCGTTGGCGCGCGCGGTCGTTCAAGCCGCACACGCGAAACAGCTGCAACTGCATCGCGTAAAGAATTTCGAAGCAATGCCGGGCGTTGGAGTGCGCGGACAGGTTGGAGATTGGAGACTGGAGATTGGAAGTTGGAGGTTGGAAACCGGAAATAGCAAGTCAAACGGTGGAGACGCGCAGCGGATAGCAAACGATTTGGAGCAAGAAGGGAAAAGTTTGCTTTATATTTACGGGAATGAAAAACTGCTCGGCATCCTTGCCGCGTCCGACACATTGCGCGCAGAAATTCCTGACGCACTGCGTCAATTGCGCGCATTGGGCATCCGGCACATCGAATTGCTGACGGGCGACAAGGAGCGCGCGGCGGCGTTCACGGCGAACGCGCTGGGCATTGCGTTTCGCGCGAACTTGCTGCCACAAGACAAAATTCGCATCGTGCGCGAATATCAGCAGCAAGGCAAGCGCGTCGTGATGATTGGCGACGGCGTGAACGACGCGCCCGCGCTGGCGCAAGCGAATGTGGGCATTGCCATGCGCGGCGGGACCGATATTGCGCTGGAAGCGGCGCATGTTACGTTGATGCGCGATGATTGGTCCCTCGTGCCGGAAACCTTTCGCATTGCGCGGCGCACGATGCGCGTGGTCAAAATGAATTTGGGGTTTACGGGCGTGTACAACATCGTCGGCTTGACGCTCGCGGCGTTCGGCATCCTGCCGCCGGTGTTGGCAGCCGCCGCGCAGTCGCTGCCCGATTTGGGCATCCTGGCAAATTCCGCGCGGCTGCTGCGACAAAAATAGAAATTGGAGACTAGAGATTGGAGACTAGAGATTGGAGATTGGAGAGCAGAGTCTCTAGTCTCTAATCTCCAGTCTCCAGCCATTGAACAATGGCTCTACACGCACACACACACGCGCACGCGACGAACGTGAACGCACAGCGCATGCTCATTGCGCTGGGTATCACGCTCGCATTTGTGGTGTTTGAAATCGCGGCGGGCTTGTACGCCAATTCGCTCGCGCTGTTGAGCGATGCGCTGCATAATGTCAGCGATGTTATCGCGTTGGCGTTGAGTTGGTACGCCCTGCGCGTGGCGCTGCGTCCCGCCAACGCAAGCAAGACCTTCGGCTATCATCGCGTCGGCATCATCGTTGCGTTGTTTAATGCGGTGACGTTGATTCTCCTTTCGCTTTATATTTTCTATGAAGCAGTTGAACGGTTCCTGCACCCGGCGCCGGTGCAAGACAATGTTTTGATTGTCGTTTCATTGATTGCGTTTTTTGTGAATGCGGGCACCGCGCTATTGGTCTTGCGCGGCAGTGAAAACGATTTGAATCAACGCAGCGCGTTTTTACACCTCGCGGGCGATGCGGTGGCAACGCTCGGCGCGTTCGTGGCGGGCATCGGCATTTGGCTCACGGGTTGGGTGTGGCTCGACCCGTTGGCGAGCGTTTTTATTGCGGCATTGATTTTGTGGAATGTGGTCGGCATTGTGCGCGAAGCATTGGACATTTTGTTGGAAGCGACGCCGCGCGATGTGGACGTGAACGCGTTGGTGAATGCCATGTCAAGCGTGCGCGGCGTGCGCGGCGTTCACGATTTGCATGTGTGGTCTATTACACAAAATCTGCGCGCGCTGTCGGCGCATATTTTGACGGACGATGTGACCATCAGCCAGGGCGCGCAGGTGCAGCGCGACCTCAATGCAATGCTGCACACGCGGTACGGCATCGCGCACGCGACATTGCAATTGGAATGTTCCGGCTGCGAACCCGACGCGTTGTATTGTGAATTGGAACACGCGCACGAACATTGACGGGACAATGGGTACTAAAGGGACAAGAAAATGCGCGGAAAACTTTTCTTGCTTTGGGGGTTGGCTGCAGTGGCGCTGTTGGTTGTCGGCGGCATCATCGTCGCGCGAATGTTCCAATCATCCTTGACGGACCAAATCCGCCTCGGCAGCGCGGCGGATTTTCCGATTGGTTCGATGACGTTGTTCGATTGCGACCGCACTGCCGCGCGCTGCACGCTGCTGCGCGATGCGACGACGCTCGTCGGGAACATGAAATTTCGCGATGTGTATCCGAGCGAATATCAGGAAGCGTGGATTTGGCTGACGCACGAGAGTCCTGACACCTGGAAAGCATTTTTGGCAATCAGCCCGCATCACGGTTGCTTTGTGAATTGGTTTCCTGATAAAGCGAGGTTTGAAGAAGGATGTTACGGATCGAAATGGATGCCGAATGGGAAATATCAAGAAGGTCCGTCGCCGCGCGGCTTGGATTCATTTCCCGTCCGCGTACAAGGCGACGATGTTTGGATTGATTTCAAATTGACGCGCGGCGCGCTGATTCCGCAATAGTTTTTCGCGCGGCGCGGCAGTAAATCAGTGGATTATGAAAAGCGGACAAATGGATGGGGCTCGCTCATCCGTTTGTCCGCTTTTTGAATCCGTCGTCAATCCGTTGTCCACCGGAAAATTATTTCGAAATTCATTGCGAATCCGTCGGCACAAAGAGACCATTTCGGGTTATACTCTGTGCCACCGGGCGAGCGGCAGTTGCAAAGGATGAGGGGGACTCTGATGAGTGGAGCTTTACCCTCCGGCACGGTCACGTTTCTTTTTACGGACATTGAAGGTTCGACGCGACACCTGCAAAGATTGGGCGAGAACTATGCGGGGCTCCTTGCCGCACAGCGCAAACTCTTGCGCGCCGCCTTTCAGAAATATCACGGGCACGAAGTAGATACGCAAGGCGATTCGTTTTTCGTCGCCTTTGCGCGCGCAACGGATGCAATCGCCGCGAGCGCAGCCGCACAGCGCGCGCTTGCCGAACATGACTGGTCGCCGGGCGAAAGCGTGCGCGTGCGAATGGGCTTGCACACAGGCGCGCCGCAGCTCACTTTGGCAGGTTATGTCGGACTCGACGTGCACATTGCCGCGCGCATTAGTTCCGTCGCGTACGGCGGACAAGTTCTGCTCTCCCAGCAAACGCATGACCTTGCCGAGCAGCTGCAACTCGACGGCGTTTCCGTGCGCGATTTGGGCGAGCACCGGCTCAAGGATTTGGATCGTCCGCGTCGTCTTTTTCAACTCGTTCTCTCTGACCTCCCCACCGAATTTCCTCCGCCGCGCACGCTGGATATTCTGCCGCACAATTTGCCGATTCAACTCACAAGTTTTGTCGGGCGCGAACGCGAACTCACAGAAATCAAACAACTGCTCACGACGACGCGCCTGTTGACGTTGACCGGCGCGGGCGGTGCGGGCAAAACGCGGCTTTCACTCCAAGTGGCGGCGGATTTGGTCGAGGAATACAAAAACGGCGTATGGTTTATCGAACTCGCGCCGCTGTCCGACCCCGCGTTGGTGCCCGGAGCGACAGCAACTGCATTGGGCGTGCGCGAGCAGCCCGGTCAGCCGATTCTCAATTCGTTGACAGATTTTTTGCGCGGTCAAGAAATTCTATTGGTGTTGGATAACTGCGAGCATTTGATTGAAGCATGCGCGCGTTTTGCAGATGCGCTTTTACGCGCGTGCCCGAATCTGAAAATTCTGGCGACAAGCCGCGAAGCGTTGGGCATTGCGGGCGAAACGACTTGGATTGTCCCATCGCTTTCACTGCCCGAGGCGCAGCAGCCGCGCCCGACATTCGCGGATATGTCACAATACGAAGCGGTGCAATTGTTTTCGGCGCGCGCGGTCGCGGTCCAGCCGAGTTTCAAGCTGACCGAGTTGAATGCGTCGGCAGTGGTGCAAATTTGTCAACGGCTCGATGGTATTCCACTGGCGATTGAATTGGCGGCGGCGCGGGTCAAGGTTTTACAGACCGCCGAAATCGCGGCGCGTTTGGACGACCGCTTTCGCTTGCTTGCTACAGGCAATCGCACCGCACTGCCGCGTCACCAGACGCTGCGAGGCGCGATTGATTGGAGTTACGACCTGCTTCCGGAGGCGGAGCGCATGTTACTGCGGCGGTTGTCGGTCTTTGCAGGCGGATGCACGTTGGACGCGGCAGAGTTCGTATGCGCGGATGAAACAAGTGACGGCATTCTAGCGCACGAAATTCTTGACCTTGTTTCGCATCTGGTGGACAAGTCGCTTGTTGTGGTGGATAAGCAGGGAGACGAAACGCGCTATCGTATGTTGGAGACAATTCGGGAATTTGCGCGCGAAAAGTTGAGCGAGTCGAGAGAGACCGACTCTATCCGTCAGCGCCATCTCGATTTTATGCTCAAGCTGGCAGAAGAAGCAGGTCCGCAATTGAGTGGTGCCGAAAAAAAAGCATGGTTCGTTCGTTTGGAAAACGATTATGATAATCTGCGTACGGCTTGGGATTGGGCTATCGAGACCGATACTGAAAAGGCGTTACGGTTGGCGTGGGCATTGCGCGAATTCTGGATTACAGGTTGGCATTTGCCCGAAGCGCAAGCTTGGTTAGCCAATTTGCTGCCACGCACAGAAGGATGGGGCGTAGACACAAAGCGTGCGCGTGCGTTGATCGTCGCCGGAAACGTAGCTTTCTTTCAGTTGAATAATGCAGTTGCCGATGAGTTGTTCGAGCAAGGTCTGGCGATTGCCAAGCAGAGCGAGTCCAAGTTTGAGATTGCTTGTGCGTCCTTCTGGCTGGGTTTCTCAGCCGTCTCCTTGAGTGACTTTGAGACAGCGCACAATCTGTTGGACGCCAGTCTCGCTATATCACGGGAATTAGGTAATGCGTTGTATATCGCGCGTGCGCAACATCGTTTGGCGGACGTGGCACAAAACCAAGGCGAATTTGAGTTGGCCCAGCAGCTTTACAGTGAGAGCATAGAGAGGTTTCAGGCGCTGGGTAGCAATCAGGAGCTGGCAGGTATCTTACTCTCAATGGGCGAAGCAGCTCGGCTTCAAGGCGATTATCCCCGCGCAGCCAAGTTATATGAAGAGTGTATCAAACTTGCACGTGAGAACGGTACGAAACTTGATTTAGCCGCAGCAACATCAAACTTGGGATTTGTTTTGTTGCGCGCGGGTGATTACGCCAAAGCCCGAATAACTTTCGAGACAAGTTTTGTCCTTGCGCAAGAACTTGGACAAATAGATGCCATTTGTCAAGGTCTCGTGGGAATGGCGGGTGTTATCAACGCATTGGGCAAAGCCGAGCAAGCAATGCGTTTATTGCAAGTGGTCGAAGCGAGTATTCGTAAATTCGAGATTGTTTCTTGGCGAACGGATCGCATTGACTATGATTACATTTGGGCAGGTGTGCGCTCACGATTGGATAAAGCCACATATGAAAAGGCACGGGCAGAAGGTCACAAGATGACATTGGAACATGGCATCGAATATGCGCTTGCCGCAGTCAAAATCCTCGATTCGTTAGATGTGTCCGCCCCCGCATTCTCGCCACGTCAAGCAGTCAAACAAGAATTCGGCGGTCTGACCGAACGAGAACGCGAAGTTGCCGCGCGCATCGCGCAGGGCGAGTCCAATCGCGAGATTGCTGAAGCGTTGGTCGTCAGCGAACGCACGGTCGAGACGCATGTCACGAATATTCTCAACAAGTTGGGATTTGAGAGCCGCGCGCAGATTCGAAAATGGGCAGTGGAAAAGGGATTGAAGTAGGGGCGAAGCATTGACAGACGCGCACGCGACATTCAAAACAGCTGTGAATGTCAATGCTTCGCCCCTACCCGCCCGTAAATTCAATGCCGTCGGAATTTTCCGGCGGTTTTTTGTTGGGGCGAAGCACTTGCATACGCGCACGCGGCTCGATTCACCGTTGTCTGCAAGTGCTTCGCCCCTACCGTGATGCCGACCCATCCGCACAGAAAAAAATCTCCGTACTGAATTTCGAGACCTCCGTACTCTTCCACGATGCCACGCCTGCGTTTTGCTGGTTTAATGGCGGCAACAAATTGATGAGCGGAAACGCAAGCGCAAACACGAACACAAGCGCAAATGCAAACGCGTCGCAATCCGTTCCAAATCACCGGAGGAGGAAAACGAAATGCCACTCTACATGGACATTCACAAAAACGTAGACGGCGCGACAGCCGATGCCGTTGCGGGCGCACATGCGAGGGATTTAGAGATGCAGGACGAGTACGGCGTCAAGTACCAAAGATATTGGCTTGACGAAAGCACCGGCACACTCTTTTGCCTGGTTCAAGCGCCGAACAAGGATGCTGCCGAGCGCGTGCATCGCAAAGCGCACGGCTTGACCGCCGACGAGATTTACGAGGTCATTGAAGGCGAAGCCATCATTGGATGATTCTGCGACGCTGCTAACGATTGCAAGCCCAAAGGGAGGAACCTATGCATGCTCTTGGTCAACTCACGGAACGTGAAAAACAAATCCTGCGCCTTGTCGCGCGGGGGCATGAAAACAAAGCGATCGCGCGACAGCTCAACATCAGCGTATTCACGGTGCAGAACCACATTCAAAATTTGTTCGAGCGCATATGCGTTCACAATCGGACCGAAGCCGCAAGCGTGTATTGGCAGCATATGAGTTCTCTCACATCGGAAAATGATTGAGATTAACTATTCTCAAGCGGCGGCAAGGATGCGATACTGTGGACGATAACTTTTGACGATGCCAAGTACGTCTCTTGGAGCTATGGTGAGTTCAAATCCGTGACAGCGGAAATCAAAAAGGAGGTTGCATGAACGCTCATTTCAATTTCAAATTTGCGGTCGGCGCAATCGTTATGGCAATGGTCTTGATTGGCTTGGTTTGGGCAGCCGGCTTTGCCAATCCCGTCAGCGGTGCGCAGGGCAATTCCGCAACTCAAATTACAGCGGCGCTTGGTGATGCAGAATCCAATGCGTCCTCCTTTATCGCCGCGCGTCCCAAGACGCCAACACCCAAGCCCTGTGTGCGCGGCAAGACCTGTCCCATGCCGTAACGGAAAATTTTGTAAAACGCTTCGGTCTCTTGCGAAACTGCTCGCCAAATCATTTGCTCCCTTGAGGAGCCAACACAAGGAGGACATGATGCAAAAAAAGGTTTTCGTTTTCGGTATCACGATTGCGGCAATGCTCGCCATTCTCGTCGCCGCAGTGCCCGCCGGCGCTGCTCCCGACGTAACCACGACGACGCAAATCGTCAAGGGTAAAGTGGACTGGGTGCTGAGCGCCGCAACCTGCCCGGAGATTCAATATGATTTGACCGGCACAGGCAAGCGTTTTCAGGTCATTACGACTGTAACCAATGCCAACGGCAATCAAAAAATCTACAGCAACGACTTTGTCACCGGGACGGCGACTGACACCAATGGGGGCGTCTATGACTTTGTTTATTCCAACCAAGACCGACGGCAAATTCCGCCCGGCGGTTCACCCGTCCAAATCCGGATGATAGATTCCTTTCTGCTCACAGGGACGGGAACGGCGGATCTGAACAGCGCCTTTGACTGGTCATGGACTTTTGCGCCGCCCGACTCGTATTGGCCCCCCGTTGATAATTGGCAACAAAAAATCACGATTGGCGACTCGCTGCATTGTGACCCGATTTAGATGGTTATACGTGGCAGGGCAGTGCGATACTGCCCTGTCCACTTTTTCGGGCGCACAGGAGATTCCACATGTCCATTTCTTCCGTCATGCGTTATGGGATGTTCATTGTCGCCTGTCTCGGTGTTCTCTGCTTGCCCGCTTCTTTTGCGATTGCCCGGAGCCCCACAGCAGTTCAACATGATCTTGATAAAGAACTGCAGCGCGTCCTCGCTAACGCCGGCTTTACCGGAAACGTCGAATCAACTTTGCAGACGAGACTGGGGCGGCGGCTCGACCCCAGACGCGCTGAGGTAGGACGGATGCTCTGGTTCGATACGATAACGGGACTGAATGACGACAATACGTGCGCGGGCTGTCACTCGCCGACAGCCGGTTTCGGCGACACGCAATCTATTGCCATTGGCATCGAGAACAACGGAATTGTGGGACCCCATCGCGCGGGTCCGCGCAATATGCGGCGGACGCCGATGATTATCAATAACGCGTTCTACCCGACGCTGATGTGGAACTCGCGCTTTCGTACATTGTCCGGAGACCCGTTCGACAACCGCAGCGGATTTCTCTTTCCGCCTCCCGAAGGGCTTGCGCTTTCGCATCAATCCCATTTGCTCGCCGCGCAAGCGTTCATTCCTCCGACGGAACGCACCGAAGTCACAGGGTTTGATTTCGAGGGCGACAATCATGCGATTCGCGCGGAGGTTTTGAATCGCCTCAATGCGATTCCCGCGTATCGCGAGTTGTTTGGCAAAGCGTTCGAACAAGTGAAACGCGGCGCGCCGATTGATTTTGACATGTTCGGTCAAGCCATTGCGGAATTTGAATTTACGCTCACCTTTGCGAACGCGCCGATTGACAGATTTACGCGCGGCGAACGCGGGGCACTGACGACAAGAGAAAAAAAGGGCGCGCTGCTCTTTTTTGGCAAAGCGCAGTGCATTCAATGCCACAGCGTCGCGGGCGCATCCAATGAAATGTTTAGCGACTTTCGAGAACACGTCATCGGTGTCCCGCAAATCGTACCGCACGAGACCAACAACACGTTTGATGGTCCCGACCTGAACCAAGATTTTGGCAAAGAACAAGTGAGCGGTGACAGCGCCGACCGCTACATGTTTCGAACCTCTCCCCTGCGAAATGTCGCGCTGCAGCCGACCTTTATGCACAATGGCGCGTTCACCCGTTTGGAGGATGCGATACGGCATCATCTTGACGTCGTCGTCTCTATTAAAAATTATTCGCCCGCCGCGCAAGAGCTCGCGCAAGACTTTCGCGGTCCAATCGGACCGATGAGACCCGTTCTCAAGCGACTCGACCCAATCGTTGCGAAACCCATTCATCTCTCCGGAAAAGAGTTTCGCCAACTCGTCGCGTTTGTGCGAAACGGCTTGCTTGACCCGCGCGCACGATACGGGAATTTGCAACGCCTCATCCCGATTGCTGTGCCGAGCGGCAGACCTGTCTTGGTTTTTCAAGCGCCATGAAACGTGCAAGAGGCAAGTGTTCGAGTCCTCCCCTCGGATATCCGTAAGTGTCAAGTTTGTCCCGATCGGTTCGGATGCTGCTGTATCAAGGAGTTGCTTGCCATGGAATTAAACCATCTCTATCCTTTGTGCGTGTCTGTGCATCGCCTAACGTTTGCGGCGGTAATCGTCTTGCTGCTCCTTGCCGCATCCTTTGGCTTGCTTGCCGGAAACGCGTCTGCGATGCAATCTTTGCCGCCTCGCGCGTACGCCATAATCATCGGCGACCCGTGCAGAGGTTGTCACTGCCCAACGCCCACCCCCGCTTCGAAAGCGAACGGACCCGAACCGCGTCCCACCATCGCCATCTCCACCGGACCGTGCTAATCGCGAAAGGCGTTGATTCGCATAGACAGAGTTGCCGCCGCGCTCTTTTTTTATATAGAACTTGGCAGTATATGGCGCGTTTTGGTCTGGTCTTGGCAGCCCCAATCGTATTTACTCTCACCAGACAATTCAGTCGCGGGAAGAGAGAGGAAAGAGGAGAAAAACAATGAAAAAAAAGTTATCCCTATGGATAAGCGTCGCCGCGTTTTTGCTGCTCACGATGCTGCTTGTGTTCCAAAGCCAGCCCGCCGCACAAGCACAAAAAGCGCCTGCCGTCGAGCCGGTTGGCACACCGATAAAAACACACTGCAATGTAACGATGACGGTGGTCAACGCGCGTCGGTTACCTTCGGAATGTAAAGCCGCCGCGAATGGCATTTCGTACTGCCGCAAGCGCGCCGAGAAAGGAATCTGGGAAGTAGCAACCTTGTATGATTGTCCGGAAAAATAATCGCAAGGATTGGCGGCGACAACATCTCGTGGTCAAGCGCGATCTTGATTCTGCCGATTAAACTGCCACGCCCAAATCAACGGCGCGGGCGCAGCGAGACACAACAAAAACGTCGCGCTCAATACGAGCAGCGCGGGCAAAACAAAAGCATCGGACAGCGCGCCCGCGATGCCCAGCAGCACGGTGAGCAGGAACGCGCCCAACGCCACCGCGCCAATCCCAATGCTCCACAGTTGCGCGCGTTTCATGGACGCGCGTTTCACCCCGCTCACGAAACCACTTTGCCCGTTCACGCGCACGGGAATCCATTTGCCATCGTCGCCGACATAACTTGTGCTGTACGTCGGGAGCAGCAACAATGTCCAATGCGGCTCGCCGTACGCGGCGCGCAGTTCAAACTTGTCGTGATGCTGCGCGTTCGACGCGGTTTCACACTCGCGCGCGGCGCGGCGTTCCAATTGCTCACGCGCAAACTGCCATGCCGCGTTCGGCGCAATGTCCGGCGCGCGCACGAGCGCATGGTTCAACGCCTCGGCGGAAAATGAAACCGCGCGTGAGGTATCGAACGGCGGTTCGCGCCAATTCGCCGCGCCCAACGCGAGCATCCAACGCGCGTGTTGTTCCATCGCGGGCGCGGGCAGATTTTCATACGCGCGCGTCAATTCGCCCGCGCGCGGTTCCCACCGCACGCGCGTTTCGTTCAAACGCTGGGTCACCCACTGCGCGCCGTTGAAACGCTCTTCGCTGCTCGCCACCAAATAATCGAAACCCATTTGCGCTTGCCACGTGCCGTACGCGCGCGCGTCGGCGAGATACATTGGCAAAAACACGCGCGCCAATTTCGCGCGCAGCGCGTTGACGTTCAGCGACGCGGGCTTGAACGGAATGTCGCGCAGCCAGCGTTCCAAATTCGCGTTCAGCGTCGCGTCCGAAACCGCAAACGGAATCACAAGCTCGGGCGGCGCGTTCGCTTCCAACGCGGGAATGGGTTCGAGGCGCGCGGCGAGGCAATTCGGGCAAACCGGCGCGCTTGCGTTCGACGGCACGAAAAACGCGGCGTGACATTGTTTGCAATGCGCGGGTTGCAGCGCGCCCCACGCCGCATCACGTTCTGCACTCATCCCTCAGCCCTCAGTCCTCGTTACTCGCTTACGCCTCACTCGCGCGCGTCGCCTGATGAATCAACACCGCCGCAATCAACGCACCGACAACAAACAAGAATCCGCCCAACACAAACCAGCCGCCCGTTTCGAAACCGAGCGCGCCCATGACCAACGCGACGCCCGCCAACAAAATGCCGGGCAGCGTCAACGCGCCCACGACCAACCACACTTTGGTCCATGCCACCGGTTTTTCGCCCGCCACTTTACCCGTTTGTCCGTTGATGACGATTTGATGCGTCTTGCCCGCGAACCGATACGTCGCCAAATACGCGGGCAATAAAACAAAACGCCACGCTTCGTCGTCAAACGCCGCGTTCATGGAAAAATTGCGAATGTGCGGCGAATCAATTTGTTCGATGCATGCGGCGCGCGCGATTTCGCGCATCCGCGCCCGCGCCGCATCCCACGCGTCGTTCAAGGAAATTTCATAACTGGACGCGCGCCAGCCCGCGAGAAAGCCGGGATCGTAGGTGACGAGCGCGTTCAAGTGATACGGCGCGAGCCGTTTCAATAACGACGCGCTAATGTGGCGCGTGCCGCTTTGCAATTCGTCGTGAAACGGCAGTGTGATTTTGCCCTGCTCCCAATTCCATTCGAGCCGCGTGCGCGTCTTGAATTTCATTTCGCCCATGTCGAAATACTGTTCGCGTTTTTCGCGTCCCACTTGCGCGCGCCAAACGCTTTGGACTTGCGCGCTGAATGTCCAAAACGGTAAATAGATGCCAGTGAATTGCGCGCCGTAGGCGGCAAGGACGAGATTCGACGGATACATCCAGCCGCGTTTCAACCATTCGCGCGCGAGCTTGACGCACGCGTCGCGTTCGATTTGAAACGGAATCAGGACGCGCGGGCGAAACGTGTCCGGCGTCGCCGTCCGCGCGGCAACGCGATTCGAACCGCAAAACGGACAGGTCGTGGAAAGCTCTGTCGGCGCGACGGAAATGTTGGCGCCGCAATTTTCGCAGTGTAAATCGCGGCGCGTGACGCCCCAGCCGCGCACCGCGCTGTTGACCGTATCGAGCGTAAATTCAAATTCGTCGGCGCGCTGTCCAACCTGTTCCGCATGAATGGCATACACCGAACCGCAGTTGGCGCACGTGACGCTCGCGGCGCGCGGGCTGAACGCGGTGGTTGCGCCGCAATTGGGACATTTGAAATTGCGCGCGTCGGGAATGTTTTCGGCGCGCGGCGCGGGCGCATACACGGTAATGCCGTCGAGTTTGGACTCGACGCGCACAAAGCCCGCCGGGATGACGGCTGCGGTGTGTGGCGTACTGGCTAAAGGGGGGGGGGACGCGGGGTCGTTCATGCGGCTTGATTATAACGCGAGTGCGCGCGCAAAAAAAAGCGCAGCCGCTTTTGGGTTGCGCCCTTATTCGGCACGTTCGGTGTTGACCACGCTGCCTAAACCGTTCACGGTCAATTTCCACTGCGAACCGATTTTGTATTTTGCGAATTCGTCTGCGGACGACGGATTGTACGTGAAACGGTCATTACCCGAAACAAACTCGACGCGAAAATCTTCGGAGCGATTGCCTTCGCGCTGTTGATTTTGCAATTTCAACGCGGGCCAGTACGGATTCAAATCCGCGCCGCGCGCCGCAACCGTATCTATCACCGTCCATTGCAAACGCGTAAACGAACAGTATTGGTCTTGAACGAGATATTGGCAATCCTGCACCGATTTACCGAAACCATTCCCCTGGTCAATCACATACGGCGTGCCGCAAATTTTTTTACTGTTTGGTTCGGGCGAATCGGAATAACGGCGGTCTTGTAGTTCGCAGCCCAACACATTCGCATCGGACGGCAGTTGGTCCTTCCACGTCGCGTCGCGCACCGGCGCCAAGGCCATCACCGCAATCGTGCGCTGCCAATTCACATTGTCCACCGTCGCGCGTGTGTCCGCCGTACGAAACATCAAAAACATGACCCCCGCGCACAACAGCAGTACCGCAGCGATTCCGACAATCAGCCAAACGCGCGGAATGGATGACGCGGGCGCGGGCGTTGCTGCGACAACCGGCGCTTTCGGTCGCTGCAGCGTCGCGCCGCAGCTCTTGCATTTTGTCGCGTTCGCGGGATTCAGCGTGCCGCACGTCGCGCACTTGATTTCCGCTTGCGGCGAATCGTCGAACGCGCCGAGGACGCCGCCTGCCATGCGCGCTTGCGCGTCCTTGAGGTCGCCGCCGCATTGTTTGCACGCCGTCGCGTTTCCCGCGTTGCGCGTGCCGCAATACGGACACGCGACATCGGGACCGACGGACGCGCTTGCAATTTGTGTTTCGTCCTTGAGGAGCTCTTGCTGCGCGGGCAATTCAAATTGCGCTTGCGCGTTCATTGCCGCGCCGCACGATGCGCAAGTTTTGCGCGCGCCGGGATTGCGCGTGCCGCAATTCTTGCACGTCCATTCGAGTTCGACGTAACCGAGTTCTTCTTGGGGCATGATTACACATCTACGGCATCGCGCGCGGCTTGGATATTCACCGGCGGCGTATCCATCGGAATCACACAGCCCGCCGCCACAATCAAGCCGACGCCGTCCGTTTGCTGAATCGCGTCGTGAATTTGCGCGATGATGGCATCGGGCGTGGTTTGCAAAACACCCCATTCATCAATACCGCCCGCGACCGCGCCGTCGAACAATTGCTTGCCCTCTTTTAACGTCGGCGGCGTTTTGCGGTCGTGCCAATTGACAATTTGCACGGGATATTTGAACAGATGCTCGTAATAAATATTTTCGCCGTGAATGTGGAGCATCATGAAATCCACATGCCCGCGCAATTCGTTAATGAGCGTGAGATTGTACATTTGCCCAAAGGCGCGCGATTCTTCGGGCGTCAATACATCGCGGCTCGCCACTTGCGACGCGAGAAACAAACTGTCCGCGCCCGCGTGAATGGCATTGAACGCAAAACGTTCCATCGTCGTCCCGAGCGCGTGCAGCGCGTGCTGTACTTCGCCGGGATGTTGGCGCAAATCGTGAAGGAGTCTATCGCCCGCCAGAGTGCGCGCGCACGACAGCGGCGAAAAAATCGTTTGCATAATCGGCACGTCTTTGCCGAGCGCCTGCCGAATGCGCCGCATTGCTTCGCGTTCGCGTTGAAACACGGGATGGTCCATTTCGATGGGACGAATTTTTTGCCAATCGCGCCAGTCGTTAATGACGCGGCGCGTGTGCGTGCGCGTGCCTTCGCGATTGCCCGCGTCGCGCAGCTCACCGCCGTACAATTCCGCGACGTAACTCGCGGCCGGCGTCACCTTGACGAAATCGAAATCGTAGCGCTGCTGAAATTCAATCACGCGCCGCGCGAATTTTTCCGCGTCCAAATCATCGCCCGCAAAATGCCGCCACAACGCGATGGGCGGGCGGTCCACGTTTTGTTTGTGAATGGCGGCGTGGAGACGTTCGCGTTTGTTCATGGTTGGAGATTGGAGATTGGAGACTGGAGACTTGTCATTCCGAACGGGGTGAGGAACCTCAATCTCTAGTCTCTAATCTCTAATGGAATTTCTGTGATCCTTTGGTCGTAGAGTTGATACGCGCGAATTTCGGGCGTATCGGGTTGGCGTTGGCTCATGATCATGTACAGCGTATCGGGATAGCGCGGCTCTTGCAAATCGGCGTCCCATGCGTCGCGCAAATCGGTGGGGGAAGGATACGGCGGCGAGACGGGATGTGAATGATAGATGGCAAGAATGTCATAGCCGTTATCGTCCATGTCCTGCATCGCGCGAATTTGCGCGCTGCCTTCCATCAAATAATGCTTGACGCGATTTTCCGCAATGTTGGGAATGGGATAGATTTTTTCAGCGCGCCCGCCCCTGCCGCCAATCATGCCGCAGGTTTCGTACGGCGCGTCCGCGCGCATTTGGGCAAAGAGTTGGTCGAGTTGGGAACGAGTCAAAATCATTGGAGATTGGAGAATGGAGACTGGAGATTGGAGATTGGAGACTCTTTTGCTCACGCAATCTCC
>CAZXYP010000047.1:0-20256 GCA_964644955.1 uncultured Anaerolineales bacterium
GGAATACCGTCGAGAATCGCGTCAATCTCTGGCGGGTCGTTGCTGTCAATCACCGACGCGATGGCGCTCAACAAACGCGCACCGTAATCGAGTGTTCCGTCCGCCGGTCCGTAACAACCGACACACGGCGCACCCGCGACCGGACACAACGCGCCGCAGCCGCTGCGCGTCGCGGGTCCGCTGCACAAAATTCCTTGTTCGAGCAAACACAGCGCCGGGTCGGGACGAAAATCTTGGATGCGCGCAAACGCTTTGATTTTCTTTTCATTGCGCGCGCGTTTGCACTCGTCGCACACGGTCGAACCGAACGCGCCAATGACACTGCCCGGCGGCGGCAGTTCCGCTTTGCCTTGCAAAACTTGTACGACCAAATCAATCACCGCCGCGATTTGATGCGACTCGGGCGGACAGCCCGGCATGTAGTAATCTACCTTGACGACCTGGTCGAGCGTCCGAATCGCCGGATAAAATTCCGGGATGTGGATTTCGCCTTCGGGCATCGCGTACGCGGGAACGGGGCGCAGATGATTTGGATTGTCCGTCGAAACGCTTTCGTATGCGGCATCAAAAATCTCGCGCGTGCTGGAAAGGTTCGCGAGCGCGGGAATGCAGCCCTCGCACGCGCACGAACCGAACGCGACGAGAATTTTCGATTTGCGGCGCAAGAGTTTGGCGATGTGTTCGTTCTCGTCGTTGCGAATCGAACCGTTGAACAACGTCAACAAGATGGATTCATCTTCCATCGCTTCGACATCTTTATATTTCGCGTCCATCGCGACGGGCCAAAACACCACGTTGAAATTGGCATCCACGTCCAGAATTTTTTCGTGAATGTTCAGCACCGCGATTTCGCAGCCGCCGCACGAAGCCGCCCAGTACATTGCAAAGTTGGGTTTGCCATTCGTACTCATGCGGGCACCTCCGGGGCGAAGGCAGAAGGATGAGGGATGAAGGATGAATCATTTTCCGCCTTCATCCTTCCGCCTTCATCCTTCCAGTTCAATGGTCCGAGCGCGCGTATCTGTTCCACGAACCGCGTCGTCTCTTCGGCGAATTTCGCGCCTTCCGCCGCGCTTGCCCAGACCAATTTCACGCGTTCGGGTTCGATGCCCATTTGCGCGAGGACACGCTGCAAGAGCATGTAGCGGCGCAATGCTTTGTAATTCTGTTCGATGTAATGACATTCGCCCGGATGGCAGCCCGTTAGCATCACACCGTCCGCGCCGAGCGCGAATGCTTGCAGTACGAACGTCGGGTCAAACCGTCCCGAACACATCAAACGAATCAAGCGAATGTTGGGCGGATATTTTAGGCGCGCCGTGCCTGCGAGGTCCGCCGCGCGGTAACTGCACCAGTTGCAGGTGAAACCGATGATGGTAGGTTCAAAAGTTTCGGACATAATCGTTTTCGGTTAATCGGAGATTGGAGATTGGAAATTGGAGATTGGAGATTGGAGACTGGAGACTGGAGATTCATCACTCCGTTCGGAATGACATTCTTCAGTCCCTAATCTCTAGTCTCTAATCTCTAGTCTCTACTCTCTAGTCTCTATGCCGTTACCGCCTCCTCTCTCGGTTTGGCGCGCCCGCCGTCAAAATCAATGTTGAGCATCAACAAACCCTCCAACTGCGCGAGAATTTGTTCGTTGCTGAATCCCGTACCCGAAATTGCTCCGGCGGGACACGCGGCGACGCACGTGCCACAGCCCTGACACAGCGCGGGATTGATTTCCGAAACCACGCGGTCGGCATGAAATGAAATCGCATTGAACGGACACAGGTTGTTGCAAATGCGGCAGCCCGAGCATTTGTCTTGATTGATAGAGGCGCGAATCGGTTCGAGCGCCATTTCTTTTTGTTGAATTTTGGAAACGACGCGCGCCGCTGCCGCCGCGCCTTGTGAGACACTCGACGGAATATCTTTTGGACCTTGCGCGCAGCCCGCGATGTAAATGCCTTCGGTCATTGTCGCGACGGGGTCGAGCTTGGGATGTTTTTCGATAAACCAGCCGTTCATGCTGCACGAGATTCCAAATTTTTTCGCGGTCTCTTTGGCGTCGCGGCGCGGTTCCAAGCCCGCCGACAAAATCACCATGTCCACGGGAATGCGCCGCTGTTTGCCGAGCAGCGTGTCTTCAACCTGCACGATGAGTTTGCCTTCTTCGCCCGGCAAACGCGCGGCGTCGGTCACTTCGGCGACGCGCCCGCGCACAAACAACGCGCCTTCGCTCAACACGCGCTGATAAAATTCGTCATAGTCTTTGAACGCGGTGCGCATGTCCATGTAAAAGTTATACACGGTCGCGCCCGTGCGTTCCATAACCATGTGCGCGAATTTCAGACTCTGCATGCAGCAAATCACCGAACAGTAATTGTTGTAATTGCGGTCGCGACTGCCGACGCAGTGAACAATGCCGACACTCTGTGGTGTAGTCACACCGTCGCGCAACACCACTTTGCCGTTCGTCGGACCGGCCGCATTCGTCAAGCGTTCAAATTCCAAATTCGTGAACACATTGGCGAGACGCCCGTAACCGAGCTGCGCGATTTGGCGCGGGTCAAACAAATCGTAACCCGTCGCGAGAACGATGTTGCCCACTTCCACTTGGATGAGTTCGTCGGGCTGTTGGAAATCAATCGCACCGGTCGGGCAGAATTTCTCACACGCCTTGCACGTGCCTTTTTGATAGTACGTGCAGTTGATGCGGTCAATGACGGGATATTTTGGCACCGCCTGCGCGAACGGCGTGTACACCGCTTTGCGATAACCGAGACCCGCTTCAAACACTTCGTCCAAAACTTTTTTCGGACATTTTTCCTGACACACGCCGCAGCCGGTACACAATTCCGTTTTGATGGAACGCGCCTTTTTGCGAATCGTCACCGTAAAGTTGCCGACGAAACCGTCCACGCGCTCCACTTCGCTGTAGGTCAGCATTGTGATGTTCGGATGCGCGCCCACGTCCACCATCTTGGGTGTGAGAATACACGCCGCGCAGTCGAGCGTCGGAAACGTTTTGTCGAATTGCGCCATGTGTCCGCCAATGGACGGTTCGCGTTCGACGAGATACACCGGGAAACCGCTGTCGGCAATTTCTAACGCGGACTGGATGCCCGCAATGCCGCCGCCGACAACCAATGTCGCGGGATGGATGGGTACGCGCAGCGGTTCGAGCGGCACATGATGGATGATGCGTTCGACGCCGCCTGACACAATGGCTTTCGCCTTTTCGGTCGCTGCCGCTTTGTCGGTGTGAACCCACGAATCTTGTTCGCGAATCGAAACGAGTTCACACAAGTACGGATTCAAGCCCGCGTTCTGGACGGCTTTGCGAAAGGTACGTTCGTGCAGATGCGGCGAACACGCGGCGACGACCACACGCGTCAATCCCAATTCTTTAATATCTTTTTCAATGAGCTCTTGTCCGAGACTCGAGCACATGAATTTGTAATCGCGCGCGATAATGACACCGCGCCGTCCGAGTTTTTCCGCCGCCCATTTCGCCACCGCTTCCACATCCACTGTCCCCGCGATGTTGCTGCCGCAGTGACAAACATAGACGCCGATTTTCTCCGGGGATGCTCCATTGGCGCTCATAGTTCTTGCTCCTCAATTTCGGTGGGCATGACCGGCAAAGGCAGCGCCTCCTTCGGGCGACGCGGTTTGCGTTTCGTCGGCTGTGCCGGTTCGCCTTCGGGCAGCGGCGCTTGAATGCCAATGCGCGCGAGCGCGGGCGCGGCGCTGACCATCTCTTTACCGAAACCCAACTCTTTGGCTTGAATCCCAAACGCCAAGCCCATCAACTGCGTAAAATACACAATCGGCAAATTGAATTTGACGCCGAAATGTTGATTCACTTGATGTTGATACGCGTCGAGATTGAGTTGGCACATCGGGCAGAGTGTCGCGAGAATGTCTGCTTTGAAATCCGCCGCGTTTTGCAGCAAGCGCCGAATCAATTCAAACGCAACGTCGGCGGAAATCTGCGTCATGTGTCCGCCGCAGCAATGCGTCTTGAGCGGAAAGTACACCACCTCCGCGCCAAGAATTTTCAACAGGCGGTCCAATTCGGTCGGATATTCGGGGTTTGAGAGCTCGCCGCCAAGGTGCGGGCGCGAATACAAACAGCCATAGTACGGCGCGACGCGCAATCCGGTCAACGGCTTGACCACATGCTCTTTGACGCGCGCGAGTCCGATATCATTCACAAACACATCAAGCAGATGCCGCACGCGCACCGCGCCGGCGTCGTAATGCAAGCCGCCGGCGCCAAGCGCCTCATTTGTTTTCACCGCAAGCGTTTCGTCTTCTTGCAAATGGTGGTCGGCTTTGCGCAGATTGAGAAAACACGCGCTGCACGGCGCGACCAATTGCGGCTTGTGCGCCCCGCCGCTGCCGTCGCGCGGCGCGAATTGTTTTTCCGCCAGCGCAAGATTGCGCGCAATCAATGCATATGCGGCGAGCTTGTTGATGGCGAGATATTCCGTCGCGCCGCAGCAATTCCAATCATTCAATTCCACCAAGTCCAAGCCGAGCGCTGCCGCAATCACGCGCGTCGAAACATCATACGCCGACGCGTTGCGCTCCAGCGAGCACCCGGGGTAATAGCCGTAAGATGTTCGTGTAGCAGTCATAAGAGTTCCACCTCCCCGGTGCGTTCCGCTTCCGCAGTGAGCTCGTGCGCCTTGCGCAGAATCGCTTGCAGTCCTTCAATGTCCTGAATCCGTTTGGGTGTGAACGAAAGACGGTCGCGTGCCATCATGCCGAGCGCAAGGGTGCCCATGCCAACCTTACGCAGCGGCGAGTGTGTGAGGTGATAGCGCGTGGCGAGACCGAGTTCAAAACTGCGCCCATAACGTTCCACATTGCCAATGAATGTTTGTGAAAAATCGGGCGCGTCGCTGTGCGACGAATATCCTTCGCGAATCGCCATGCGTTTCAGCGCCGCCATAATGTCGGTGATGTACACTTGCTGCGGGCAGCGCACGACACAATAATAACAGCCGACGCAGTACCAAAACGTATTGCTCTGAAGAGCCGGTTCACGCATGTCGGCGCGAATGAGCGCGAACAAATGACGCGGCGTGTAATCCATATCGGCGCCCGATGGACACGAACCGCCGCACGTTCCACACTGAATACACATTTCAAGTCGCGAGTCGCCGGGGGTGGCAGCCATCACTTCGTGGAGAAAACTCTTGCGCGGTTTGCCATTAGGGGGCGCCGTTGTCTGTTCCGTTTGGGGAATGAGGGTTTCCAATGCATCCTCCTCGCCGTCAACAAAAAAGGCGATGACGCGCACAAAGCGCTCCATCGCCTCCAATGAAGCCAATTGAAACGGGCTGCCCGTCCTACTCACCAGACAGAGCAAGTACCCTTGGGAGAGAAACCCAAGACCTTATCTACTCGTGAAGCATAGAACAAGTAGGTCAAAAAAGGGTCAAAATCGAGTGTCCAACTTTTTCCCTCTTTGCATCCGACACGTTGCATGGAAATTGAACACAAGACTCGTACCATTCTATTACAACCCGCGCACCTCTGTCGGTTCGAGCGTGGAATTTTTGGATTCTTCTTCGGCGCGTTTTTGCGAATGCGCGCACGCCCAATTGTTGTGCTTGCCAAATTGCACAATCGAGCCGGAAATCCAAAACGGATACGCGCAATTTTCGCCGGTGTTGGGGTCGGCGGTCGCGGTGTTGTAATCGAATTGATTGCCCTGCGTGTACGTCACTTCAAAACAATTGTTGCGCGCCGCCGCACAGTAATTGTTGAAAAATTTATTGGCGTTGCTTTTCATGCCGCCCAAGCCGTCGGCGTAATAGCAATTGCCCGCGCGCGCGCAGGTATTGCTCACAATGACGCTGTTTTGGCAGCCCGCGCACGCCAACCCCGCGCTTTCGCAGCCGCTTTGATAAAAGAACCCGTCGGGTCCGACACAGCCGCGATTCACATCGTCCAACGTATTGTTGACCACATACGCATTTTGCGTGTGCATCAAATAGACGCCCCAACCGTTCGCGCGCGATAAATTGTTGCCAATGATTTTGGCATTTATGCTGCGCGCCGCCGCGACGCCAATCGTGCCGCCCGAGATGGAAGAATGCAGCACCGCCGCATTGGCATTGTCCTGGAGCAAGATGCCGCCGCCGTAGCCGATGCCGCCGCGCACCGTGCCTTTTTGATAAATCGTGTCATACGTGCACGCCTCAAACAAACAGAGCCACGTATTCGTATCCGCCGGATGCGTTACTGCCGCCACGCGCACACCGACAATCGTCACGTTACTCCCCGTCACCGTGATACCAAAACCGCGCGGCGCGCCTTGCACAATCGCATTCGCATCGCCGTACACGGTGAGATTATTGCCGGTCACGCGAAACGGCGCATACGTTTGATTGGGACACAACAAAATGCTGCGCGTGACATTCGCAGGCATTGCCGACGCGGGCGTACAGCGCGCGGGACGCGCGGTCAATGGCACCACAAACGAAGCAATGCCCACATACGACGGGATTTCCACATACGCGCTTCCCGAAACAAGTTCGGCAGGCAGCGGCGCAACGGACGCAAACACATCCGGATGGCGCTCGTGAAGGTCGGACCCGTTGGATTTTTCTGCGTTCGGCGCGATAGGCGCCACATACGTCGGACGGGGAAACATCACCGCTTTGCCCATCGCCAACAAACGAATCGAGTGCGTCAACCGCGACGGATTGTTCACCGCGACATAGTACGTTCCAAACGCGTTGAAATTGCCCACCCATATTAAATCGCGCGGCGGTTCGCCGCTGGCGCGCGTCATTTGTCCGATGGGTTTCGTCGGTTCGCCGCGCTGCATTGCCGCCATTTCATCCGGCGTGTACACGGCAAATTGAATATCGGGCGCGAGTCCGTCAAGCAAACGAATTTCAATCGGGGAACGGTCGCCGCCGTATTGAAATTGAAACCACAAGGTACTGTTGGGCGCGAGCGGACGCGACACCCCATCGGGCGGCAAACCCAATTCGGGCGCCGTCCCCGCAATTCGCACATCATCGGCATACAACAGTGCGGGCGCAAACAAAACACACCCCAACAGACACAAGACAAGGTGCAATACGTGTTTCATACGGAACTCTTTCTGTCAAGCTGCGCTCTTGTACTTGCCGCGCATTGCGCGAAACGGACGCCCGAATAAAAAACTGCCGTCCTTGCGCGCGCAATGAACGGCAGTTGAAAAAAATGGATACGTTGATGAATTGGTGTTTACGTTGCGAAAGACCCCGTTGTCTCCGGATTTGGCAAGAATGTTCGTCGGCAACAACTGTCGTGTTGCGAACCATCGTGTATTGTATCAGGCACAGGTCAAAATTCGGTCAGAAGCACGGGCGCATCTTTAGCTGTGGTAGAATTTCCATGCTCTGCGAAATGCCGCCAAAGGAAACCCCTTGCGTTATTTGATATTGCTTTTTGTTTTCGGCACAGTTTTTTTCGCCGCGTGCAGCGCCGCGCCGACCGGACCCACGCCCACGCACGTTTCGATGCAATCCACGTTGACGCGCGCCCAAACCCCCATCGCGCCAACCAACACGCTTGCGCCAACCGCGACCGCATCCGCGACCTTTACACCACGACCGCCGACGCGCACACCCACTGCGACACGCATTCCCAAAGCATCGCCCACACCGGACGGCTTTCCCGAAACATTGGAAGCGTGGCAGCAAACGATTAACGCAATCGCGGCGAGCGGTGACGCGCAAGCCCAAGTCAACGCGCTGTGGGAACAATTATTGCGCGCGCAGCGTATTCCGTTGACCACCCAAAACGGTGTCGTGTTTTTGTATCGCGGCGATGCGGCGAACGTGTATTGGCACGGCGATTTTTCGTTTTGGCAAGAACCGGGTTCCATCAAAGGACAACGCGTGCCCAACACCGATTTGTGGTACGGCACGGCAAAATTTCCCCAAGACAGCCGCACCGATTATCAAATCGTGTTGAACGATTCGCAAGAAATTCTCGATCCCGCGAACCCGCGCCGCCGCAACGACGGTTTGGATGTCAACAATATCCTGACGATGCCGCAGTTTCAAATCACGGATGAAACGCGCCGCCGCAAAGACGTACCGCAAGGCGCGTTGACGGATTGGATTGCGTTGGACAGCGCGGTGATGGGACACGCGGTCAATTATCGCGTTTATACGCCGCCGAATTATGACGCGTTGGAAAAACTGCCGGTGTTGTACGTCACTGACGGCGAACGATTTTCTCCCGACAACATCGGCGCGATGAACGCGGTGCTGGATAATTTGATTGCGGCACAACGCATCACGCCGGTCATGGCTGTTTATATTGACGCACGCGACCCGAACGCGCCGCAAAACAATCGTCGCGTGAATGATTTTTTGGTGACGCCGGAAAAATTCGCACAGTTCATTACGCAAGAACTGGTCCCGACAATAGACGCGCAATATCGCGCGAACACATCACGCGACGCGCGCGTGTTGGTGGGCGCAAGTTTCGGCGCGGTGTTTGGCACGTACGCGGCGCTGCGTTATCCCGAAGTGTTTGGCAATCTCGCCGCGTTCTCGCCCGCGTATTGGGTCATTGAAAATCCTCATGGCGCAGGCGCGGGCGCGTCATCGGGCGCGCAGCGCATGAATGATTTTATTGCGCGCGCCTACAACTGCGGCACAAGCGATGTGGCATGTCCCGCGTCGCCGCAAAAAATTTTTTACAGTTCCGGCATTCCCGGCTGGGATGTGGGGGATTTGAACCCGCGCGCGGAATTATTGCGCGCGCGCGGCGATACGGTGCAAATTTTCACGACGCAAGAAGGACACAATTGGGGGACATGGGGCGGCTTGACAGATGAAATGCTCGAATACTTTTTTGCCGCGCCGCGCAAGTAACTCGCTGTGATATCCCGTTGTTTCAAAACGCTTCGAGCGTGCCGCGCCGTTTCGCTTCGGTTTCAAAAAAGCGAAAGAGCGTATAGCCCGCGAGCAAATACACCAAACCGACGATAAATTCTCCCACCAACAAATCCGCCACTTGCGATAACGATGCGCCATCTACAATCAAACGCGCCGCCGCAATACCGCGCGTCAACGGCAGCATCCAGGAAATATACTGCATCCACTGCGGCAAAGTTGCAACGGGGACATTTGCGCCGGAAAAAAGCAAGAGCAAAAAATAGACCAGATTATTGATGAACATGATGTTGAGCGTGATGAGTCCGAGACAGCCGAGCAGCAAGCCCATTGCCGCCGTGCTGAATGTCGCTATCAAAATCGTCAACCCCAACGCGAACGGGTCTGTCTTGGAAAAATCCACCCAACCCAAAAGCCAGCCCCACGCCAACCCCATCAGCACTTCGACAAAACCATTGAGAATATGTACCGCCGCGCGTCCCGTAAAAATTGCCAAACGATTCGCGGGCGAACCGAACAAATACATTAACGTGCCAGCCCACCGTTCGCCGCCAATTGCCATCGTCACGCCATAAATGCCTGACGACGCAGTGATTTGCATTGCGTTGCCGATGAGAAAAAAACTTGCGTTCTGCGGACCCGTCGCATAAATGCCGAGCAAGGTAAAAAACATGATTTGCCCGAGCGGGAAAAAAATCATGGACGCAATAAACGTCGCGGGACGCAGCCACGCAAACAACGCGCGATACGACAGTACTGCGCCTTGCCAAAAGAGTTTTGTGTTAATCCAAATGCGTTGCATAAAAAGGACTGAGGGACAAGGACTGAGGACCGAGTGAAAATCCCGCGCTCAGTCCTCAGTCCTCAGCACTCGCTACTGCAACCCCAACGTCGCATCCACGCGCGCTTTGCGTAACACGACGCGAAAGAGAATGGCGGCGACAATGAAATAAATCACGCCGAGCAAAATCATCATCGTGCAATCGAACGCAAGTTGATCAAGCGTCAACGTTCCGTCTGCCGCGCTCTGCAGCGCGCGCGCCGCCCAGTACGGCGAAAGGATGTACGAAAATGGCGTTGTCCACATCGGCAGCAGCGCGATGGGAAACAAGAAACCGCATAAAATATAGACTGGATATTCCATCGCGTTTTGAAATTGTTGAATTTGCGGATTGAGCAAAAACGCCGGCGCGAGCATCAGACCGAACGCCACAAACGAAACGAGTCCCACGACCAGCGCGACAAAGAATTCGGGCGGCTGCGCGATGGTCAACGGGTACCCAAACACCAACCAACCGAGCAAATAACTTGCAATCATCGAAAGCAGCGATTGCAAAGTACTTGCCAGCGTTTTGCCAAACACAATCACCCACAACGGCGTCGGCAGCACGGCAATGTTTTCCAATGTCCCCGTCCAGCGTTCCGACGTAATCGCATTGCCGCTCCCAAACAGCAGCGTGCTCCACAAGCCCGCGAGTCCGCTGCCAATCGCGATATAGATGGCGTAATCCTCGCCCTTGCCGCGCATGATGCCAAACGCAATCAACGCATAGATCAGCGGCATCAACAGCGTGGCAAAGATAAAAAACCCGTCCATCACCAAAGACAGGTACGTCATTTTGAAAGCGGCAAACACTGCGCGCGCGTATTTCGAAAACATGGCGACCTATGTACCGCTTTCTTGATTCGGACTCGTTTCGCTTTCGTGCGCTTGATTCACCAAGCGCACATAGGCATCTTCGAGCGTCGGTTCGCGCACCGAAACTTTTTGAATCAACGCGCCGTCGAACTGCGCCAACAATTCGGGGACCGCTTCCGAACCACGCGGCGATTGCACAATCACCAGCGAATCTTGTTCGCGTTCCTCGACCGTCACCGCGTCCACACTCGCCAACGCGTGTAACCGCTCCACTGTATGCGGCGCAAGCCCTTTCACTTCAAATTCCACCACCGCCAAATCCTGCACAAAACGTTTCAGATTCGCAGGCGTGTCGAGGGCAATCATTCTGCCGTGATTGATGACGGCGATGCGGCGGCACAATTCGTCGGCTTCAAACATGTAATGCGTCGTGAGCAAAATCGTTTTCTTGCTCTCGCGCAAATCGCGCACCACTTGACGTATGTCGCGCGCCGCGACGGGGTCGAGCCCGATAGACGGTTCGTCGAGAAACAATACTTCGGGGTCGTTCAGCAGCGTGCGTGCAATGTGCAAACGCTGCTTCATGCCGCGCGAATAGCCCTCGACTTTTTCGTTCGCGCGGTCGGCAAGCCCGACGAGTTCCAGCAATTGCGGAATACGTTGTTTGGAAATCGCGGGGTCAATTTGATACAGCGCGGAAAAATATTTGAGATTGTCCAAACCCGACAAGCGCCAATACAATCCGCGTTCGCCGCCAAAAATAAACCCGATGCGCGGGCGAACGGCGTTGGCTTGTTTCACCACATCAAAACCGAGAATGGTCGCCGTGCCGCTTGTGGGAATCAACAGCGTCGTCAACATTTTGACGGTGGTCGTTTTGCCCGCGCCGTTCGGACCAAGCACGCCGAACAATTCGCCCGGTTCCACGTCGAACGAAATCCCTTTGACCGCTTCGACCTCTTTGACTTTGCGGCGAAACGCGCCAACGTGCGTTTTGTAAACACGTCGTAAATCGGAAACTTGAACGGCAGCGCTCATGAGTCCAAACCTGTCGTGTAATTGATGGTATCGAAATGGGTAAAGACGTACGAAAAAACATTACGCGTCTGCAAAAAATTTGCCAGCGCGTCCCGCGATAACTGCGCGATTTTTTCACTCGCGCGTTTTCCTGTTTTGCTTTGCAGTGTTTTCAACGCTTCGGTTTGCGCGGGAGAAAACGTCCATCCGGTATGCGCCGCGACAAACTCCAACAAGCGCAGCACATACGCGCCCACGTCGCCGACGGGCTGACATTGATAGCCGAACAATTTCAAATGCTGCGACGCCACTTGCCCATCGCCCTGTTTGAAACCGTGCGCGTCCAGCGTTTGTTGAAACGCGCGCATCCGTTCTTCAAACGCGAGCGTGTCCACATGCTCAAACGTCCGCAGCAACGACGGTACTTGAATCGCGCCGTGCAGCCAGCTTTTTACATTCCACTTGAAACCGTCGCGTTCGACCCATTCCGTTTTGCCGTCGCGCCAACGTTTGCGAAACGCTTTGGCTTGCGCGTTAATGTACGCGGAATCCGCGAGCCACACCAACAAATCGGCATCCGCGCGGTTTGGAATGTCCTGTTGATACAACCACATCAAAAAATGAATCGTGCCGAGCGGATATTTTTCGTCAAAATTTTTCTGCAATGCCTTGCCCCACAAATCATTCAAGTTCAACGAATTTTTGAAACCGGGCAATTCTTGACGCGGGCGCAGGCGCACAATGTGATGTCCGAGCGATTTGCATTGCGGATGATAAATGTCAAGGTCGAGCCACACCGCGTTCAACACATCGTCCCACGCGCAGGCGGCGGCATAATATACGGTGGTGTATTTGGAATAGACGCCAATAATTTTCGCGTTCGGGTGCGCGCGCAAAAAAAGCGCGGCGCCAAGCGCCGCATCCAAATCGTCGCCGATGATGAGATTCAATGGCTCGCGGCTCGGGGCGAGCCACGGGTGCTTATCGCGTAGAGAAATTCGATTGAGCATGGTCAGCGCAAACCCAGTTTCGCGCGCGTGAATTTGCGAATCTTTTTGCACGCCGCAAATGCCGCGCGCGCTTGCTGCTCTGTTACCTCATTCCCCGGATAACGAATTTTGGGTTGGCAAATGTCCACCGCATCCACATCACTTTTGAGCAAACGAAAATCGGAATCTCTGTTCACGCACTCTGCCAGGAGCGCCTCGAGCTTGTGGTCGCGCGCAAAAGGAACGCGGTGTCGCGTGAGAAATGCTTTGAGATATTTTTCGACGCATTGTTGACAGTCCCAACACAATTTGCCGGGCTTGAAATTTTTACGTTGTCTTGCCCAAATCGTTGCGCCGAGATAATCTTCTTCTGCTTTTTCCACCCATTCAAGTACCACGATGGTATTCTCCTTGGGGTGAGTTTGCCCTTGCAACAATGCGGTGTGTACGCGCGCTGGCAAGCCGTTTGCCGCACGCCCCGGATACACTTGGCGCCCGCGCCCGACGATTTCTTGAATGAACGCGTCGCCCATCTCCAAACGCCGTGTCAACTCGTCCGGCGTGCGCGTGTGCACATCCAACGGCACGGGAAACGGGCGCAGCTGCCCGCGCAGGTCGGACGCCTGTGCTGCATTTTCGGTCACGACCAAAACGTCGAGGTCGCTGTTGGCGCGCGGTTTGCCGTACACGCGCGAACCGAACAAAATAATCATTTCGGGATGCGCGGCGCGCACAATCCGGCGCGTGATTTCCTTAAGGGCGCGTTCGCTCAAGTCAGATGCCTTGTATACAGCAGCCGTTTCACGCGTACGACGCGGGGATTTGCGTTCGGTCATTTGTTCTATTCTATATCACGCTTTACCCGAATCGTCAACGGACATTTTCACGTCAAACTAGATTCCTATTCGACTCTGCATTACAATGCGCTTGCCCATGACCGCGTATTTTGTTTTCATCTTTGCCGTCGCGCTGATTACTTCACTCGTTCTTACTCCGCTTACAATTCGCTTCGCCCGTCGTTTGAATTGGCTCGACCAACCGTCCCCGCGCCGCATCCACACCGAGCCGACCCCGCGCATCGGCGGCGTGCCGTTAGTCATTGCCTTTCTCGTGGCGCTTGCTTTTACTCTGGCATACCCGCGCAGCGATGAAAAAGAACTGCCGCGCGTGTTGGGGATGATGCTCGGCGTCGCCATCATTGCGGTTGTTGGTTTGATTGACGATGTACGCGAATTGAAACCGCTGCCGTTGTTTGCGATGCAGTTTGGAGTCGCGTTGATTGCCATCGCGTCGGGCGTGAGGATTTTGGAAATCTCGAATCCGCTCGGCGGCGCAGCGATTCTCTTGCCGGAATGGCTGGGCATTGCCTTCACCCTAGTTTGGATTGTGGGCATGATGAACACAGTCAATTTTTTGGATGGGCTGGATGGGTTAGTCGGCGGCGTGACGTTAATTGCGGGCGCGGTTTTATTTTTGCACACCTTCAAGTTGGAACAGTACAGCATCGCGCTGCTGCCGCTCGCGTTGATGGGCGCGACGCTGGGCGTGCTGATTTTCAATTTTCCGCCCGCAAAAATTTTTCTCGGCTCGGGCGCGTACGTGTTGGGCTTTGCGCTCGCGGTCTTGTCCATCATCGGCGGCGCCAAAGTGGCGACGGCATTGCTCGTGCTGGCAATACCGATTCTCGATGTCGCCTGGCAAATTCTCAATCGTGTGCGTGCGGGCAGGTCGCCGTTCGCCGCCGACCGCGGACATTTGCATCATCGTTTGTACGATATGCGATTTTCGACGCGCAAAATTGTATTGTTGTATTACGCGTTGACGGCGCTGTTTGGCGCGTTGGCATTGTGGCTGCCGAGTCCGCTGTATAAATTAATCGCGCTCGTGGTAATAGGGGGGGGGGCAGTCGCGGTGTTGGCGCGACTGCGGCGGTGAAATTTTTTCAGTAGCGCACTTTGCGCTGTGTCATGGCGCCAAACAACCATTCAAAAACAAAAATTACAATGGCGAGCGCGCCGTTCACGACCACAATCACGCCAAACACGAAAATGAGCGTGTACAAAACCGTTTGACCAAATTCAATCACTTCGGGCGAAAAGCGCGGCACCCAGCCGAGAATGAGCGCCAGCGCGCCGACCCCTACAAAAATTCCAATGATAATGCCCCACGGCTCGCGGTCCGAGGCGCTCGGAATCATTGACGTGGAAACCGCAAACACCAAATACAACGCGAGCCACGTTAACGGATCGCCAATGGACGCCCAGACCGTTTCCACAACCAACAGCGGGTCATTCGGCGCCCACAATCCAAAACCAAAACCCATCAGCAGCCAAATCGCCAACAAGCCAAAAATAAAGGGCGCGACGCCAATAAGCGATTCGCGCAGCGGGTCGGTGCGTTCCACCGTCACCGAGCCGAGCGAAAAATGTTTGCTGCCGCGCATCTTGCCGAGACCGATGCTAACTTTGCCGGTACGCACGCCCAACAGATTGGCAACGAGCCAATGACTGAATTCGTGCAGCAGCACACCGGGCAGCAATAACAAAAACAAGGCGCGCACGGCACAGCCCGGATTTCCGGTCACGGCAAACGTGGCGCCTTGAATATGTTGTTGAAGCCAATGCTGCAGAAACAGCATCGCGCCAAAGAGCAAAAAAAACGCGAGGATTTCCAATGGCTGCCAAAGTGAACGGGTGAGCGATGTAGTTTATCGCATTTCACCCTTTCACTCCTTCACGATGTCACCCGTTCTTTTTCAGACCCGCGCGACAAATCGCAATAAATTCGTCCGCTTTTAAACTTGCGCCGCCGACGAGCGCGCCGTCAATGTCCGGCTGGACGATAAATTCGTCAATGTTTTTTGCCGTGACACTGCCGCCGTACTGCACGCGCACGGATTGTGCGACTTGTTCGCCGTACAAATCCGCCAGCGCGCCGCGAATCGAAATCCCGATGACGGAATTCGCGCCCGCGCCTGTCGCCGCCTTGCCCGTGCCGATTGCCCAAATCGGTTCGTACGCAATCACCAAGCCGCGCACCTGTTCCGCCGTCAAACCTTTGAGCGCACCGTGAATTTGCCCGCGCACCCAAATATCCGTCTCGCCCATTTCATACGTTTCCAGCGCTTCGCCGACACACACAATCGGTTTCAGATTGTGCGCGAGCGCGGCGTGAATTTTCTTGTTGACGATTTCATCCGTCTCGTGGAAAAATTGGCGGCGTTCGGAATGACCAATGATGACATACTGCGCCACATCCGCGAGCATCGTCGGCGCGACTTCGCCGGTGTATGCGCCCTTCGGTTCCGTGTACATGTTTTGCGCGCCGACGCCGATACCGGTGCCGCGCGTCAATTCATCTACGCGCCACAAATAGACAAACGGCGGACACAACACCACTTCCACTTGCCCCGAGGCGACCAATTGCGCCAAATCATTTTTCATCGCGTTGACGAGTTCCGTCGCCGACGCGAGGTTCGTATTCATTTTCCAGTTTCCCGCAATAATGGGAGTACGCATATTGATTTCAAATTTCAGATTTCAAATTTCAGATCGAGTCGCAGATAAATCTGCAATCTGCAATCTGCAATCTGCAATCTCAATGGTCCGCGATCCAGCGAAAATGCCACGCATACGCGCCGAGCGCGAGCGTCAGCAAATACAAATCGCGTCCGTAAGTGAATAATCCGACCACGCCGCGCATATCGGGCGGCGCGTTCGCAATCGTCTGCAAATCGAGCGGCAAAAACACAATCGCAATCACAAAAATCATCAAGCCGATGCCGCCGCTCGCCGCAATCGGTTTCAGCGGCGAATCCGCGCCGCCAAATTCTTCATACAGCCAATGCATCTGCCGCACGTAATACAATAAACCGTGAAACAAAACGATGGTCACGAGCGCGTAAAAATACAAATCCTTGAGCAGCAGCACCGCCGCATCCAACACAAAACCGGCTTGCCACCACAAGACAAAAAAAATCAACGTAAAGGACGCGATCGAAATTACCGCGCCGTATGCGGTCGCTTGCGCGAACGCGCCGACAGGACGCGGAAATTTTTCTGGCGCAATCCAACGCGACGGCGCAAGAAACGCAACGGCGTTGCCGAGCACTGCGATGAAAACTGCCAGCGCGCCGAGAACAAAAACATTGGACGATTGCGGAAAAAATTGCGCGACGCCCCACGCTTCAATCGCAATCAGACCCCCCAGCGCGACGGCGGCGGCAAGCAAAAACGGACGATGGCGTTTCAGAATTTTACGAACGTCAACGGGGCGTCCGGGCGGACGGAATGTGGGAGAAACATTCGGCGCGCTGCTCATATCGCGAGCGATTATAGCATCAACTACAGGCAAAAAAAATTGGCAGCAGAGCTGCCAATTTTTTTATGCTTGACCTTCGGCGGGCGGTTTCGGCGCCTTGCTTGCGTCGAACGAACCCATCATGTCAGTGCGCCGCTGCGCCGCCGCCTGCTTGCCGGCATCAATCGCTTCTTGCAGACGCGCTTTTTGTTCTTCGAGAGCGAGACGGCTGCGTTCTTGCATTTCCGCCGCGCGCTTTTGCCCCTCATCCGCCATCAATTTCGCGCGTTCCACCGCTTCGTTGGAAAATTCTTCGCCGCGCATACGGAGCTCAATCGCTTGTTCCCGAATTTGTTCGCGGGTTTCCTCACCCGACTGCGGAGCAAGCAGCAGCGCAATCGCCGCGCCCACGATACCGCCCAACAACAAACCCGCCAAAAATTCAAAACCGCGAGAATTGTACATATAACCTCTCTCCTTTAGCTCGCGCTCAACATCTTGAGCTGCCGAACCGAACTTTGCTTTGTCAAAAGATTGAATGTGGGCAAGAACGCCCAATCATTCCTACGTATGAAACAGACACCGGTTAGCGCCCGCGTCGCGCCAACACGCGCAGCGCTTGTTGAATGCCCGCCGCCATACTTGAAACCCGCACCACCGGCGTCACTACATTGTCACTGACAAACACGCTGGTGCCGCGCACCGTCCGCACCGTTTCATCTGCCGATTGCAAAATCGGAAAGACATTTTCGCGCAGCATCTTGGACAAAGAACGAATTTCCAATAACAACAGCACCAAAATGATTTGCGTCACAATGGTTGACAGCGCCAGAAAAATTATGGAAAAGTCGCGGACGATTTCGACGGTCATCATGGCGATTTGATTGGCGGACAAATTTACACATGGATTATAGCACAAAAGAAAAGGCGCAAAAAAAAGTTCGCGCCTTGCGACGCGAACTTGCATTCAAACCAACTCGCCGGTTCGGGTGGTTATTCCACCAAACGGAACGTATATGCCTTGACCGCGCCAAACGGATTCGAGCCGAGCGAAACATTCGGCGCCGCAGGACCGTTGCCCATCTTGAGCGTCAAGACCATATCGTCCGGTTTACCGTCGCCGCCAACAATCCAATCCATCCCATCCACATACCCTTTGGTCAAAAAGCGAAACTCGATACGTTTCGGCGTAACGACACGCACAAAATCACCGGGGTCGCGCAAAATGATGCGCTTGGCAACAAAATCCCCTTGCTCGATGCGCAAATTGCCGCGATACAAAACCAAATCTGCAGTCGAGGTCGTCGTCACGCGTAAATGATACCGCCCGTTCGGCGTGCGATAGAGAAAATAACCGTTCGCCACATTTTTTTCAAACGCGGTCGGACCATCCAGCATGGTCATTGGCAAAACCAACAAACCTTCTTTGCCCGCCAAAACATGCAGCGGGCTGCCGGTCGCTGCCGTGCCAGCCGCGCCGTAAAAAATTTGCGCGGGCTGTGCGGCGCCGTCCACCTGCAAATCCAAATGCAGCTGCGTGCCGCTCCAATTCACGTCCAGCCCTTCGCCATTGCCCGTCGTAAGCAGTGAAAACGTGAGCGTGTCGAACCGCGTTTGCGTCACCGCATCGTCGCCGGTTTCATTGACCAACGCGGCGTCATAAAAATTTCCGACCCTGTTTGTGCGCAGTGTGCCGCTGAACGTATGGGCGCTGCCGTCACTGCCCGCGCGCACGTGGAGTATCTCTTGCCCGTCAACTTCTTCACTCCACACCCACAAACCGATGGTGTTGGACGGAATTGTCGGCGCGCCGACAAAGTCTCCCCACGCAATTTCTTGCGCGCTATCCGCCGCCGCCAACGCGGGCGCTGCACCCCACAACACTCCCCACCACAGGGCGAACACCAACACCCCCAACACTTTGAAACGAGACTTGGACATCCTGAACCTCCTCAGAGAATTTGTGTTCCATGTCGCAAGTTTCGCGTGCGCGTGTTGCGCGCGTTTTATGCAATTGTAAAATCTTTGTAAGCTATACGGGAGCTTCGGTTTTCCAAATGGCGCGCGTCGCAAACAACGCAATCAAACAGGTCGCGGTTGCTTCGACCAAATTCACCGCACCGACCGGGAGGAGCGAAAATTGCAAGAAGGTCGCGACAATTTGCCCGACGAAAAAACCAACCACCGCGACCAGCCAATACACTACCAGGCGCAGCCAACCGCGTCCGAATACCAGATAAAACCCAAGTCCGATAATGGACGCGATCAAGATCGAAAGCGCAATCGTGGGAAGAGTAAACATATTCGAGGTCCAACGTTAAAACGTTCGAACGCTTCAAGCCGCAATGATGCCGCCGCCGAGACAGCGCGCGCCGTCATAAAACACCGCCGCCTGTCCGGGCGTAATGTCGCGCAGCGGCTCGTCAAATTCCACGCGCACATGCCGCGCATCCGCTTGCAAAAGGAACGCGGGCAGCTGCGCGGAACGATATCGAATTTTTACCGACGCGCGCAAGGGCAACCGCTGCGCCGTTTCGGGCGGAATCCAATTCACATCGCGCGCCAGCAAAACGCGTTTGCCCAATTCAGCTTTACGTCCCACAATCAACGCATTGCGCGTCCCATCCAACGCGGTCACATACAACGGCTCGCGCGCCGCAATGCCCAAACCCTTGCGCTGACCGATGGTGTAATCGGGCAAGCCCGTGTGTTGTCCCAAGACATTGCCCTGCGTATCGAGAATGGGTCCGGGGATCAGCGCGTCGGGACGATTGCGCCGCATGAAATTGCGATAATTGCCGTCGGCGATAAAACACAAGTCTTGCGATTCGTCTTTTTCCGCGACGCGCAAATTGAATTTGGCTGCCAGCGCGCGCGTTTCCGTTTTGGTCAATTCGCCAAGCGGAAACATTGCATGCGCCAATTGGTCTTGTGACAAAATATGCAGCGCATACGATTGGTCTTTGTTGGGGTCCGCGCCCTTGAACAATTCGTACGCGCCGCGCTCGTTTCGGACAACCCGGGCGTAATGTCCCGTCGCCAAAAATTCCGCGCCCAACGCGCGCGCTTTCCGCAGCAGCGTGCCGAATTTCACCAACCGATTGCATTGCAAACACGGATTCGGCGTGATACCCGACGCGTACCCATCCACAAAAAAATCAACGACGCGCGCTTTGAATTCGTCCTCGACATTTAACAAATAAAACGGAACGCCCAACGTCTGACACACGCGCCGCGCGTCCGCCACCGCTTCGGGCGAACAGCATTTGTTCGGCAAGAAGCCATCGCCCTCTTCCGACCACATCCGCATCATCAGACCGATGACCTCATACCCGCGTTCGTGCAACAAAGCCGCCGCGGTCGAACTGTCCACGCCGCCGCTCATGGCGACGGCGACTCGCGT
>CAZXYP010000048.1:0-11188 GCA_964644955.1 uncultured Anaerolineales bacterium
GTGCTCGCGCTGCTTGTCGGCTGGCTGATCGCCCTGCTTGTATCGGGCGTAGTCAAGGCGCTGCTCAAGCGCGTTCAAATTGACAACCGCGTTGCCAAGTGGCTCGATACCAAAGAAGGCAAGGGCTATCCGGTTGAACAGTGGACCGGCACGCTGATTTTTTGGTTTATCTTTTTGTTCTTTGTCGTCGGCGCGCTGCAAGTGCTGGGCTTTACGCAGCTGGCTGCGCCGATTAATGCATTGCTCACGACCGTCACGTCCTGGCTGCCGGCGTTGTTTGCGGCGGCGATTTTGGCGCTCATCGCGCATGTCATCGGCACGATTTTGCGCAAATTGACGGTGGGTTTAATGGAACGCCGCAAGGTGGACGAACGCCTCGCCGAGAGCGCCGGCACCAAAGCCACCATCGGCAAGCCATTGGGCGATGCGGTCTATTATCTTGTCTGGTTGTTGTTCTTGCCCGCGATTCTGGGTGCGGTGGGCTTGCAGGGTTTGCTCGTCCCCGTCCAGAACATGATAGACCAGTTCCTCAGCTTTTTGCCGTTCCTCGCCGCCGCCGCGATTCTGCTGATTGTGGGTTGGTTCGTGGCGCGCATCGTACAGCGCATCGTCACCGGCTTTTTGGCATCCGCGGGGCTCGACGCCTTTGCCGAACGCATCGGCGTTGCCAAATACATGGGCAGTATGACCCTGTCGTCGCTGTTGGGTCTGATAGTCTTTATCGTCATTCTGATTCCCGTCATCACCGCCGCGCTCGATGCGTTGAATCTGACTTCACTTACCGCGCCGCTCACGGCAATGATGAATGATGTCATTACAGCGATTCCCAATTATGTCGCCGCCGCCGCGCTGCTGGTCGTAACATTTGTGCTCGCGCGCTGGCTTATCGGCATCCTCGTCGAAATTCTCGGCGGCATCGGCGTCAATGCGATTCCGCGCGTGCTGGGCTTTGGCGACACCGATAAAATCGGCGGACGCACCCTGGCGCAGTGGATTGGCGACCTGATTTTGTTGGTCGTGATGCTGCTCGCCGCGGTACAAGCCGCGCAAATCATTGGCTGGACGGCGGTCACGTTGGCAATCGGCGCCCTGGGCACGCAGGTCGTCCTCGTCGTCTTTGGTCTGGTCATCATCGCCATCGGCGTCTATCTCGGCAACCTCGCGGCGAAATTCATCAACGGCACGACCGCGCCGAACAAGGGTTTGCTCGCGCTCGTTGCCCGCGTCGCCATCATCGCCTTTGCGGGCGCGATGGGTTTGACGACAATGGGTTTTGCGGAACCGATTGTGATTCTGGCGTTTGGTTTGTTCTTTGGCGCGATCGCCGTGGCGGTCGCGTTGGCATTCGGCTTGGGCGGACGCGAAACGGCGTCTAAACAAATTGCCGAATGGAGCGATACGTTAAAGAAGCAAGATTCGTAGTGTCAGATAATCTCGCTGCATGTGGGTGAGCAAAGGAGTAAGGATGCCCGAAGGGTTTTGTGCGCGACCGGTTAGATGCAAAATCCTTCGGGTTTTTTTTAACACGGTGGAGCTGATGCAACCCGATACTCCGGCGGCGCAAGCAGTTTTGCATCAACACACATACGGCGTCGTCGTGAGTTTGCAATTGTGTGTGAAACATCAACAGCCGATGCAAAAGGTAACGCACGCGCGCGCGATGGAAAATTTTGGATTGGAAGGGGACCGGCACGCGATGCCCGACAGTGCGCGTCAGGTACTGCTGCTGGAGCAAGAGACGTGCGTGGAATATGGATTTCCCATCGGCGCGATCCGCGAAAACATTACGACGCGCGGAATTGAGTTGATGAAACTGCCAAAAGGAACGATTTTGGAGATTGGGGACTCGAGATTGGAGATTACCAAAGAATGTGAGCCGTGCGCGATGGTGAACGACGTCCGTGACGGTTTGCGCGAAGCATTGAAACACAAACGCGGCATGTTGGCGCGCGTGATTGCTGGCGGCGAGATTCGCGTGGGCAGCCAGATTCGGATTGTGGCGCCATGACGAATTCTGCGCCGCCGCTTTCGGTCATTTTGATAGCGTCAAGCGATTACGCGCACATTCAAAAAACGATACGTCATTTGCGCGCCCAAACGCGCGCGGCGGACATCGAACTCGTGCTGGCGGCGTTCGAGCCGGACGCGGTGGAACCATACACGCGCGCGTGGAGTGAATTTCATTCCGTATGCCTTGTGCCGTGCGGAAATGTTCGCCCCGGCGTCGCGCGCACACAAGCGGTGGCACGCGCACGCGCGCCGGTCATTGCGTTTGCCGAAGACCATTGTTTTCCGTCGCCGAATTGGGCGGAGGTGCTGTTGGACGCGCATCAAGCGGACGTGGCTGCGGTGGCGGTGGAAATGCGGAATCCCAATCCGTCGAGTGTCGCGCGCGCGCATATGCACCTGAGTTTCAGTCGCTGGATCGCGCCTGCCGTGCGCGGGGAAATGACCGTTCTGCCGGGGCACAATACGAGTTACAAGCGCGCTATTTTGGAAGGATATGGCGCTGCGTTGACCGCGATGTTGGATTCCGAAGTGGTCATGCACGGTGACCTGACCTGGCGCGGGGAAAAACTCTTTATGGAAACGCGCGCATACGTGTCGCATCTGAATGTTTCGCGTTGGAAACCGCTGTGCGCGCACAAATTGTGGGGCGGACGCATTTATGGCGCATCGCGGGCGGCGCAAAACAAGTGGGGCTTGAGTCGCCGCGTGTTGTATGCGCTGGGCGCGCCGCTGGTACCGTTCGTGCGGTTCAAACGGATGCTGCCGGATTTGCGGCGCACCGGCGCGCTGCGTTCGTTCGACGCGAAATTTTTGTTTGCGCTGGCGCTCGGTTTGGCGTTCCACGCGCTGGGCGAAGCGGCGGGTTATGTCGGCGGCATCGGCAACGCGCGGGAAAAATACGCGCCGGTGGAATTGGACCGCGCGGCGCAGCTGCGCGCGGACGAGCGGCATCTGGCGTTTGACGAGCGCCGCGCTTCCTGTTTGTTTCCCGTACGCGACCTTAAATTTTTGGCGCGCGGCGCCATCCGCTTGACTCTTACACGGAATCGTGTATAATGGCTTCATACACGATTCCGTGTAAATTCAAACAGGCGGTTTGCAATGGCGGCATATTCCCTCGAAACTCTGCTGCGTCTTTGGGCGCTCAACAATCTCACCACCGAACAAGCAATTGGGCAAATCCTCCAAATTTTGCTGGAAATCGAACCGCGCGTAACGCGCCTCGAACAGAATCTGGCGATTGTACAGGCAGCGCTGCCAAAACCGACGCCTCCGCCAAAACCGGACCCCGTTTTCCCATCACCGTCTGCGAATGCGCGCAAGCGCGTCTCGCGTCGCCCTTGACATACTACACGCGCGCGTGTAACATGGGCGCATGGCTGTCAAACACAACTCCAAGACAACCGCCGCGCCCAAAACGAAACGCCGCGCACGCCCGCAAGCGAAATATATAGTTCAATCGCCGCAAGAGATGATGGAATGGAACGATGAAACCATCCGCGCGCTGCGCGAACATTTGCAAATGACGCAAGCGCAAATGGCGGAAACGCTTGGCACACGCCAACAGACGATCAGCGAATGGGAAGTGGGCATGTACAAACCGCGCGGCGGCATGGCGCGGCTCTTGACGCTCGTGGCGGAACGCGCCGATTTTCAATATACGACCGGAAAAGCCAAAAAAGACAAAAAGGCGTGAAACCGCAGGCGCAAACATTCTGGCACGTGTAAAATAGTACAAAAGAGCAAACGCGGCAGCACATTCGCCGCGTTTTGTTGTACGCGCGCGGGGCGCAAGAATCCTAATCCCGATGTCGAGCAAAAGAATTGGGCGGGGGTGCGCCGTCTGGCGGGTTAGCTCGCAATGACACAGCGCGCCAAGTGCAGCTATTGAATCCGTTGTATCGTGTCTATTCGCTTTATGTGAATTATTTTCCGCACGCCATGAAATTGTGGCGCAAAGAACGGCAGGGCAGTCATATCAAGCGCAGCGATGAGGAATACACAATGAAACCGCGACGTAGCGACTCTACTCACGGTAGGTGGAACCCGCGAAAAAAAAACTCCCCGAACTTTTCGGAGAATTTTTTTGATGGCGAGAGTGGGACTCGGACCCACGACCTAACGATTATGAGCCGTTTGCTCTACCAACTGAGCTATCTCGCCGGGATAAAGGATGAAGGATGAGGAATGAGGGATAAAGCGACAATAACCGTCGCGTTTCATCCTTCCGTCTTCATCCTTCATCCTTTGTTGAGTAGCGGGGCCCGGACTCGAACCGGGGACCTTTGGGTTATGAGCCCAACGAGCTGCCACTGCTCCACCCCGCAGTATCGAACTGCAAGAAGACATTATAGCGCGATAGCCCATTCCGTCAAATTTGGCTTGACGCGTGAGGCGTTCTTGTATATTCTGTGTATCCGTTCATTACTATGGAAACAGACCTTTATGATATTTTGCAAGTCGCGCCGCACGCCGAACCGGAAGTCATCGAATCGGCGTACAAACGGCTCGCGCTCAAGTATCATCCCGATGTGAATCGCGCGCCCGACGCGCACGAACGAATGCGCGCGCTCAACCACGCGTATGAAATCTTGCGCAATCCGGCAGAACGCGAGCTGTATGACGAAAAGCGCGAGGCGCATGCATTTGCGCGGCGACGACCCACGCGGCGCGCAACCCCGAAAAAACGCGCCGCGTCCAAAACCAAGACGCGGCAGCACGCAAAATGGAATCCGCCCGCCAAGCCGAAAAGGGAAACCGTACAAGAAGCAGTGGCGGTGAACGATGCGCTGCTCGCGGATGCCGTGAAACTGTCAAAAACCTATCCGACCATTACGTCGGAACTTTTGCAAAAACAACTGCGGATCAAATATCCGCGTGCGTTGAATCTGTATGCGACCTTGCTCGAAAAGGGAATGATTGACGACAGCGGCAGTTGGACGCTCAAGACGACGTAAAGAAAATATGCCTCAAACTCAACTTGTTGCGGGTAACCGCGTAGTCCACTTGCGCGAATCCATCATTCGCGAAATGACGCGCTTGGCGCTCGAACACGATGCGGTCAATCTGTCGCAGGGGTTTCCCGATTTTGCGCCCGCGCCGGAAATCCTTGCCGCCGCGCATCGCGCGCTCGACGAAGGGTTCAATCAATACGCGGTTACGTGGGGTGTTCCCGCGCTGCGGCAGGCGATTCAGAGGTACATGCAGAAATGGTACGCGCTGGATTATGACGCGACGCGTCATATTACAGTCACGTGCGGTGTGACCGAAGCCATTGTGGCGGCGCTGATGGCGACCGTCAATCCCGGCGATGAGGTCATTATCATTGAGCCGTATCACGAGAATTATGTTGCCGCGTGTGTGTTTGCGGGCGCGCTGCCGGTGTTTGTTGCGTTGGAACCGCCGCGTTATGAATTGGATGTGGAACGCCTGCGCCGTGCGTTTTCCAAAAATACGCGCGCCATTTTGGTCAACACCCCGCACAACCCGACGGGACGTGTGTTTACGCGCGCGGAACTTGAAGCCGTTGCCGCGTTGTGCCGCGAATTTGACGCCGTTTGCATCACCGACGAAATCTATGACCAAATCATTTACGACGACCGCGCGCACATTCCGATGGCAACACTTGAAGGCATGTACGAACGTACCATTACCATTGGCGGTTTGGGCAAAACGTTCGCGTTGACGGGCTGGCGGCTCGGATACGCTTGCACGCCGGAACCGTTGTCCACCGCGCTGCGGACGGTGCATGACTTTACGACGATTTGCGCGCCCGCGCCGTTACAACATGCGGCGGTTGCGGCATTGTCCATGCCCGACGCGTATTACACGCAGCTGAAACGCGATTATCATTGGCGCCGCGCAAAAATGATGGGGATTTTGGAAGAGGCGCATTTGCGCGCGCTTGCGCCGGAAGGTGCGTATTACGTGTTGGCGGATTTTTCGGAATGGTGGCAATCCCTCAACGGGAGGATTGCGGACGATTTTCAATTTGCCGAATACATGACAAGGGAGGTCGGTGTCGCGGTGGTGCCCGGTTCCAGTTTTTATCACACGCAAGGATTGGGCAGCCGGCAGGTGCGTTTCGCGTTTGCGAAAAAACCCGAAACGCTGGACGCGGCGCAAGCGCGGTTGTTACAAGCGCGACCCTGAAACACTGTAAAACCTCGACGACCGAAGTTTTTCGGTCGTTTTTTTTGTGTATCCGCGTTCGGGGTTCGGGCGTATATGTTCAAGTGTGGGCGCGTCGTGACGTTTGGCACATGCAAGGGTCCTTTTTTTCGGGTATATTCTACGGGCGAAAATTGACGATTTCGTAAAAGTGCATAGTCTATTGCTTTTGGGGCGTGGAATTGCGTCCAGTGATGCAGGGTAAACAACCATGAGTGAGATTTTACGAAATATGGGGCGGCGCAAATTGCGCACGGGCTTGACCGTTACGGGTATCGTCATTGGCATTTTGGCGTTAACGGTCATGGGCTCCATGAGCGAATATTTTAATGGCTTGATTGATAACGCCATTAATCTGCTCGGCAACAATATCGTCGTGTCGCCCAAGAGTAATGACTTTGAATCCATCTTGACGACAAATGATGAACGGCGCGTACGCCGCATTGCCGGTGTGCTGGATGTGGTCCCGATTGCGAACGATACGATTGAGGAATTTGGCGGGGTCTCTTTTGGCATTCCCGATCTTGTGTACGGCGTCCCGCCCGAACATTCGGGTACGTTGTTTCCGACCGTCTCGTTGGAAAAGGGGCGTTGGCTCCAACGCGGTGATGATTATGAAACGGTCGTCGGTTCGCAGCTTGCCAAGAAACGCAAATTGGATATTGGCAGCACGATTCGCTATCACGACCACGACCTCGTCGTGGTCGGAATCATGAATCCGACCCAGACCACGCCCGACAGTATCGCGATGGTCAATCTCGACACGGTGCGGCGTTTGCTCAAGGCGCCGGAAATCATTGCGGCAATGTACGTGATGCCGGAAAATCCCGCGTTGGTGGATACGATTGCAAAAAACATTCGCGACAATGTCGAGAACGTTCAGGTCTTTACGCCCGCTGAGGCGGCAGCGCAAGCCCAACAAGCGCTCGCCGTCTTTAACGTGATTTTAATTGGCGGCGCGGTGCTGGCAGTTTTTGTCGGCGGTCTGGCGGTCATCAATACAATGATTATGAGCGTGAACGAACGGCGTCACGAAATCGGGTTGAAAAAAGCGGTCGGCGCGTCGGACGGCGAAATTGTGCGTGAGTATTTGTTGGAAGCGGCAATGATTGGCTTCATCGGCGGCATCGTCGGTTTGTTATTGGGATGGGGTTTGGCGACTTTGTTGAACGCGGTCACTTCGCAGGCGCTCGGCGGCAGTTCCATTTTTAACGTGACGCCGCGCTTGATGTTGGTTTCGATTGCGTTTGCCATGATATTGGGAATGATTGCGGGGTTGTATCCCGCGTGGAACGCCGCGCGTCTGGACCCGGTGAAAGCATTGCGCGTTGATTCGTAGGCAAGCGAAAAGCGAAAAGTGAAAAGCTCAAAGTAAGAATGCAAGTACTCACTTTTAGCTTTTACCTTTTGGCTTTTGACTTATGTTAGAAATTCTTCGCAACATGGCGCGGCGCAAAGTCCGCACCGGTCTCACCATCTTTGGCATCGTCGTCGGCATTTTTGCCGTAACGGTGATGGGTTCGATGACCGAATACTTTAATCTGTTGATTGGCAACGCGCGCGAAGGCGCGGGCGAATCCATTATCGTCTCGCCAAAAGGCGGCATTCGCGCGACGCTTTCGGACGCGGATGTGGGACGCATTGAACGCGTGCAAGGTGTCAAAGCGGCAGTGCCGCAGCTTTCGACGTTTTACGAAAGTTTGGGCAGCGTGAGTTTTGGTCCGCCCGACCAGGTGCTGGGCGTGCCGCCGGAACAAATCAAAGACTTGTGGACGGCTGACGATTTGTCGGAAGGCCGTTGGCTGCAGCGCGGCGACACGTATCAGATGGTGGTCGGCACGAGCATTGCAAAAAAGGAAAAACTCAAGATCGGCAGTATTTTGAATTGGCGCGACAAGGATTTTCAAATCATTGGTCTGTTGAAAGAAACGCAAACCGCGCCCGACGGTTGGTTGATTGCGCCAATGGACATTGTGCAAAAGACCATCAAGCGCCCGAACCTGATTACGCAAATCAACGTCGTGCCGGAAGATGTTACGCAAGCGGCCGCGCTCGCCGCGAAAATCAAAGACGAAGTGAGCAATGTCAATGTGCAGACGCTTGAAGAACAACTCGATGCAATTGAGCAAGGGCTGGCGGTGTTTAATGCGATTTTGTTGAGCAGCGCGGTGCTGGCTGCCATCATCGGCGGGCTGGCGGTAGTGAACACGATGATAATGAGTGTGTCGGAACGCACGCCCGAAATCGGATTGAAAAAAGCGATTGGGGCGACAGACCGCAATATCGTTGTCGAATTTTTGATGGAAGCGGCAGTGATTGGTCTGTTTGGCGGTGTGATTGGCTTTTTGCTCGGTTGGGGCATGGCGGCATTGTTGAATCTCGGCGCGTCCGAAGCGCTGGGCGGTAGTGAAATTTTTCAAGTTACGCCGCGTCTGGCATTGATTGCCATCGGTCTCGCGGTGGGTTTGGGCGTTGTCGCCGGTCTTTTGCCCGCGTGGAATGCGGCGCGTTTGGACCCGGTGGTGGCGCTGCGCGAAGAGGTCTGACAGAGACTCGAGACTAGAGACTTGTTCTCCAGTCTCCAGTCTCCGGTTTCGATTTGGTGAATCCGCTTTCGATTTTTATCTATTACTCGCGCAACAAGCGCAAAGCATTGCCGGTTTTGGGAATTTTGGCGCTGGCGGTGTTTGGCATTTCGTTGACGCTGGTCTTGACGGCGACGATTTTTGACGGCGTGCGCGCGTTTGTCTCGCCGTATTACCAGTTCGTAGTTATCGAGCCGAATTACAACAAAAAGTATTATCAACTCGATACCGGACTGCGCGCCGATGTGCGGCGGAGCGAACATCTCGCGCTGGTCGCGCCGGTGCAGACGGCGTATCTGCATGGGACGATATTGGGGATTCCGACCAACTATCCCATCTTTGGCGTGAGCGATGACTTGATGCCGCGCGTGATGCAAGTTTCAGGCGTGACAATGTTGGCGGGACGCTTGCCGACGGGACGAGAAGATGAAGTGGCATTGCACGAGTCCATTTTGAAATCGCGCGGCTTGCAGCCCGGCGATTTTATCGGACGCGATGTCAACAACGAAGACCCGCTCAACGGCAAATACAAAATCGTCGGCGTGTTGGGCGGCAAGACGGTGCTGAATCTGGTTTCCGTCGAGCGCCTGACCAAAGGACAAACGCCGCCGCAGATTTTACTCTTGCCGAAAGAGGGCGAAATGGCGGGTTTGGTTGCGGACCTCGACGCGATTGAAACGGACCGCGCGACGATTCAGACGCCGACGTATTGGAATCGTTTTGTCGAACGGACGTTGAGCCAATACGACGCGCTTGTTACCGCAATCAATTCGGTCATTATTATTGTATTGTCGCTTGGCGTTGGTTTGTTGAACATGATTTATTTTCGCCAGCGCACCGGTGAATTTGGCATTCTGGCAGGCATTGGTTTCAGTCGCGGTTTTATGGTGCGCCGCGTGACGCTCGAAGCATTATTGGTGACGGTGGTCGCATGGGTTTTGGGGATGCTGCTTTCGGTGGTGGTGTATCAATTGCTCGACACGTTGGTGTTTTCGCCGCAAGGCACGCACCTTTCGATTTTCAATACACGTTTACTGCTTGGCACGCTGCCGGTCCCGATTTTTGTTTGGCTCTTTTCCACCGCGACGATTATGTGGCAGCTGTGGCGCCTCGACCCGGTGGCAGTGATTGACCGACGAGACTAGAGAGTAGAGACTGGAGATTGGAGTTTGTTCGATAGATTGCGCGCGAGTCTCCAGTCTCCGGTCTCCAATGCAATGAATCCGCTTTCCGTTTTCACTTATTATTATCGTAACCTCCTCAAGCTTGCGCCCGTATTTTTGGTGCTGGCATTGGCGGTGTTTGGAATTTCGCTCACCGGCGTCTTGACGGGCTCTATCAGCGCCTCGGCGGTGGAAAAGGTCGAGGTGTATCGCGGCGCGGCAATGATTGCGCCGAATCCAAAAGACGGACGCAACGCGGTGGATGCCAACATCAAAGGCGACCTCGCGCGCAATCCAAATCTCGAAGCGACTTACCCGACGATTCGCGTTTCGACCTACATGCCGACGCTGGCGGGGCAAACCAGCGCGCACATTTACGCGGTGAATCACGAAGTCTATCCGGTGCTGATGGAGGCGTTCGAACTCGAACTCGTCGAGGGACAACTGCCGCAAATCGGGACGAATCAGGTCGCGCTGCACAAGAAATTTGCCAACGCGCGCGGGTTCGCGTTGGGCGATACGATTGACCCAGAAAAGGACGACCAGGAATGGCTGCCGGAAAAATTGCAGGTGGCAGGTATTTTGGATGGTCCGACCGTATTGTCGCTCGCGTCGCTGGAATACGTGAGCGCCAATCGCGCGTTCAAGAATTATCCGCGCGCCGTGCTGGCGATTCCGCGCAGTGATGCGGTTCCCGCCGCCGAAGAGGATTTGCAGAATCTGGACAAGGAACTGGTGCATCCCTACACGTACGCGCAAGAGATGCAAGAATACGTCAAAAGTTTTGCCGCCATGGATACAATCGTGTGGGCAATCAACAGTATCGTCGTGGTGGTCTTGTCCCTGCTGGTCGGCTTGTTGAACTTGATCTATTTCATGGACCGCATGAATGAATTTGGTTTGCTGTTGGGCATCGGCTATTCACGCGCGTTTGTGATTCGCCGCGCGCTGATTGAAGCGTTGGTCTTGACGATGGTGGCGTGGGCGTTTGGCATTTTGTTTTCGCAGGCGATTTACTCGCTGCTGAACGCGGTGCTTTTTGAGCCGCGCGGCGTTTCGCTTTCGGTATTGAATTGGCGCGCGATTCAATTCACACTGCCGATTCCCTTTATGGTCGGGTTGTTTTCCGCAGGCACTGTCTTGTGGCAGCTGCGTCAACTCGACCCGATGCAAATGATAGAGAGACGAGATTAATGTTACAGGCACAGGATGTCAGTTTGATTTATCGCAACGGCGACGGCGTGACGATCTCGCACGGCC
>CAZXYP010000048.1:11198-20083 GCA_964644955.1 uncultured Anaerolineales bacterium
GTCACCGTTCAAAAAGGTGAGTTCTTGGGTTTGGTCGGTCCGTCGGGGTCGGGCAAATCGTCGCTCTTGTATCTCTTGAGCGGACTCAAGCATGCGAATGAAGGAGATGTGACCTTCGAGGGCAATGCGTATCAACACTTGAACAACGACAAGTTGATTCTGCTGCGGCGCACGCGCTATGGTTTTATTTTTCAACAACACTTTCTCATCAACTATTTGAGTGTGTTTGAAAATGTAATGGTGGGCGCGCTGGAGCAAACTCCGGCAGCGCGCGAACGCGCGCGCGCCTTGATTGCGGAACTGGCATTGGAAAAGCAGAGCAATCGGCTGCCGTGGCAATTGTCTATCGGACAGCGGCAGCGCGTCGCCATCGCCCGCGCGCTCATTAACGAACCCGCGATTGTGTTTGCGGATGAGCCCACCGCTTCGCTCGACCAAACGACGGGACATCAAGTGGTGGATTTGCTCGCGCACTATCGCGGGCACGGCAGTATTGTGTTTGTGACGCACGACCCGGAAATGCTGACGCAAGCCGACCGCGTCATTCGCATGCGTGACGGTGAAATCGTCGGCGAAGAAAAACGGAATGGTAATTCGGAGGAGCAGCGCGTTGTGCCTGCCCAATTTTAGATTTGACCAACGAAGGAGTTGAAGATGTGCGACCCGCACACCCACGATGAATGAAAATGTGGACGCGGTAGGACAAATGGCGAACCTTGTTCGCAAGAAACTTGTCGTACATTTTCAAAAGAGAATCATAATGAACCTCAAAATATCTGGCTTGTTTCTGACCCTAGTCATTATCAGCGCATTGCTCATTGCGTGCGGCGGCGCGCCCACTCCGACGCCCGCGCCCGCGCCGTCAACGCTTTCGGAAGCATTGGTCACTGCCAAAGGCGAAGTGGTGCCGCAAGAATACGCGCGGCTCGCTTTTAACATCGGCGGCACTGTCAGCCAACTGCCCGTCAAGGAAGGACAGCAAGTGAAAAAGGGCAATACGTTGGCGCTGCTCGATACCAGCGATTTGCAACTGCAAGTAAAAACGGCGCAGGACGCGCTTGCGCTTGCGGAAGCGAGTCTGACCCAAGCCAAGACGCCCGCGTCCGCCGAAGAAATCGCGGCGGCGCAAGCGGCGTACGACAGCGCGGTGGCAGGTTTGGAACGCGCCAAGAAACCCGCGTCGGCGGAAGATTTGGCGGCGGCGGAAGCGGCAGTCAAGAGCGCGCAGAGCGCATACAACAGCGCGGTGGCGGCCTACAATCGCGCCAAGAACGGTCCGACCAAAGAAGAATTGGAAATCTTGAACTCGCAATTGGCAAAAGCCAAAGCGGCATTGGATGTGGCGCAGGCGGCGTATGACCGCGCGGGCGGCGCGAGCAATCCCTTTATCGCGCAAACGCCCGCCGCCTTGCAATTGCAATCGGCAACGCAAGATTATCAAATTGCATTGTCCAATTACAACAAAGCCATCAATCCCGACGCGGCGACCGTGGCGCAAGCGCAGGCAGGCGTCGCGCAGGCGCAATCCGGCTTGGCGCAGGCACAAGCGAATCTGCAAAAATTAAAGGACGGCGCCTCCGCGCAGGACATTGCCCAGGCGCAAGCGCAAGTGGATTCCGCCAAAGCGCAGTTGGATTTGAAAAAGAAAGGCGCGCGCGCCGAAGACATTGCCGTCGCGGAAAAACGTGTGGACCAGGCGAAAACCGCGTTGGAACAGGCGCAGGCGCAGCTCGCCAAAGCGACACTCATCGCGCCGATGGACGGCACGGTGACAGAGATTGCCATTCGTGAAGGCGAATTGGCGCAGCCCGGTCAGCCCATCATTACCATCGCGGATTTGTCGAATTTGAAAATCGAGACCACTGACCTCGATGAATTCGGCGCTGCCAAAGTGAAACCCGGGCAAACCGCCAACATTCGCGTCAATGCTTTTACGGACAAGACCTTGACCGGCAAGGTCAGTGAAATCGCGGACCAATCGGTTTTGCTCGCGTCGGGCGACGTATCCTATCCCGTGACCATCCTTTTGGATTCACAGGACCCCAGCTTGCGTTGGGGCATGACGGTCAAGGTGGAATTTCAACAGTAACAAGACGCAGGATTCAAGATACAGGACGCAGGATACAAGACGCAAGATACAGGATACAGGACACAAGAGGCAAGATACAAGACGCAAGATACAGGATACAAGACGCAAGACGCCTGAAACTTGCAACCTGCAACCTGCAACCTGTAACCTGTACCATGCAACCTGCAACTTGTAACCTGCAACCGGATTCACTATGCCAATCGTAGAAACGCGCGACCTCGTCAAGACATACAAGATGGGTGACGAAATCGTTCATGCGTTGGACGGACTCGACATGCAAGTCCAGCGCGGCGAATTCATGGCAATCATGGGACGTTCGGGCAGCGGCAAATCCACGCTGCTCAACATGCTCGGCTGTCTCGACCGACCCACGAGCGGTCAAGTGATTATTGACGGCATTGATGTCGCCAAGGCGCCGAAATCGCAACTGCCCAAAATTCGTCGCGAAAAAATCGGTTTTGTGTTTCAACACTTTAACCTGCTGCCGACGCTGACCGCGCTCGAAAACGTGATGCTGCCATTAAAGTATTCGGGCATCAACGGCGGCGAACGCAAAGCGCGCGCGATGGAAGCATTAAAACAGGTGGGACTCGACCATCGCGCGAATCATCGCCCCGGCGAAATGTCGGGCGGCGAGCAGCAGCGCGCGTCCGTCGCCCGCGCCATTGTCACCAAACCCGCGATTGTGTTGGGCGACGAACTCACGGGTGAACTCGACAGCAAAACGTCGCGCGCGGTCATTGAACTCTTGCGCGAATTCAACCGCGACACGAAACAGACCTTTGTGCTGGTCACCCACGACCCCGCCGTCGCCGCGCAGACCGACCGCGTCGTCCATTTGTTGGACGGCAAGGTCGAGTCCGAAGAAATTCACTTTTCCGGCGCGCAAGACGAGTTTGTGGAATAAGCTGTAGTGACGAATTCATTCGTCAAAAAGCAGGGCAGAGGAATTTTTCCTCTGCCCTGCTTTGTATGTTTGCGAAACCCGATTGCGCGTTTCCTATTTCTGCGCGCGTTTCGCCGTCTTTATTTCCGCGCGCTTGTTTTTTTTCGCTTCATCGGCGCCTTTTTCTTTTTCGGCGCGCCGACGACGCGTTTTTTCGCGGGCGCGCGTTTTGCTTTCGCGGCGGCTTTTTTCTGCCGCGCGGCGCGTTTGATTTGTTTCGGTTGCGGTTTCGGATTTTCCGCTTCGAGCATGGCTTGAATGGCGCCAATGTAAAATTCCTCCCACCCGTTCGCGGTGCCGTCGTAATCTTCGGGCTGGACATTTTCGTGCGCCAAATCCAACCGCGTGCCGCCGCGCGTCTTTTTTAAGGTGAACGTGACGACCGAATTCTGAATCGCCCAATTGTTGGGCTGCCACGTTTGCGCCAATTTTTTTTGCGGCTCAAACACCACAACCTCGCCGCGCACATAATCATCCCACAACGCGTACGTGCCGCCGACGCGCGCCTCGTATCGCGCCGCTGTGCCGCTCCATTTCGCCATCAATGCCGCGTCGGTCAATGCCGCCCACACGCGTTCGGGTGACGCTTTGATGAAATAGGTTTGGTCTATGCGTAACATGGAAACCCCCTGTTCCGTTTTGGACGTTTCAACGTTGAACGTTCAAACCTTGTGCGTTCAAACATGCGAAACATCGCGCGCCCATTGTAGAATCGGTAATCTCACGTATAATGACGATGATTGTATTTTGTTCGTTTTGCGAGCAAAGGACATGCCGCATCCAAAATAGGTCAGGAGATCAAGAACATGGCAAAGAATCAACAACTCGTGCTCGGCTTTTTTGAAAGCGAAGCCGCCGCCAACAATGCAGTGGTCGAACTCAAGGGTTTTGACAAGGCAGTGGACGGCGTCAAATTCGACAATATCGGCGTGCTGGTCAAGGACGACAAGGGTAAGGTCAAGGCGAAAATGGATGGTCCGCGCCGCACCGGCGTTGGCATTCTGCTTGGCGCGCTGGCGGCAGTGCTGACCGGCGGACTTTCATTGATTGCGGGCGTTGTGCTGGGCGGCGCGCTCGGACATTTTGTCCACAAGAGCTTGGGCATGTCCAAAGACGACCTCGCGCGCATCAGCAAAGAACTCGAGGGCGGCAAGGCGGCGGTCGGCGTGCTGGTGAATGAAAACGAAGCCAAAGCCGTCACCGCATGGATGGAAACCCTGGGCGGCAAGACCGAAGCGCATCTGGTTGCCGAAGAAGCCACGAACGATGCGGCGGCAGTATTGGACCAACACCCCGACGCGGAACCCGAAGCTGCGGCGCCTTCCGAAGCGCCCGCCACAACTGAAGCAGCTGCTCCGGCGGAACCCGAAGCCAAGAGCTAACCCTTCGATACGCAACTGCTGCGGCTCAAGCCGCAGCAGTTTTTTTATTTTTAACGCGCAGCGCGGGCTTGGTGCGCGTCCACCAACTTTCGAATCGCCGCGCTGAAATTTTTGTCTATGCGCGCCAGAGTTTTGATTTGATGGGGATAGAGATATACCCGTTTCGCAACGACAGTTTGGCGCGCGGGCGCACCGTTCGATGTGGCTTTGCGTCCTGACCGCTTGTGTTTCATTTTCTCGTAATTGTCGGATACCGCACCGACAACGACATGTTTTTTCCCGGCAAACCGATTTGGCTTGGCTTTGGCATAGTCAATCTCGTATTCCGGGAGCATATCGTCATCGGCTGTCATTTGGATAGGAATTGCTGCCCTAGTAACGTTTTTCTTGTTCATACCTTTTTCTTTCTCCGGCAGTTGCCATGCGCGCACTGATGAGCCGCACGATATTATGCGTTCGCTCAATGAATACGACAAATAACAAACGCCTTGGCGCCGCGTAACCAATCAAGAGTTCACGGGTCTCATTGGCGGAGTGTGCTTCATCCGGAATGATAAGCGCGAACGGGTCGTCAAATGCTGTCGTCGCCTCTTCAAAAGTAACATGGTGCTTGCGCCAATTCAGCCGCGCCTTTTCGGGGTCCCATATAAACTCGATGTTGTCAGGCATTTCCAAATCTCCGCGCAGCTCTGTCCGCGTTACTGAAATCAACGCCTGCGCTGTGACGGCGGACGCGCGCGGACGGGTTTCGGCGGCGCGGCGGGTTTCAGATTCATTGCCGCTTTTTTCTCGCGCAACTGTTCCAACTCCCAGTGGTCTTCGGTCTCCATGATTTTTTGCCACTCGGGACGCGGGTCGGCGGCATCGAGCAGCGCGCGCAATTCCATAATCTGGTCGCGCAGCATCGCCGCTTTTTCAAACTCCCATTTGCTCGCGGCGTCCTTCATCTGCTTTTCCAAGTCCGTAATCAATTTTTGCGCTTCGTGCTTGGGCATGTCGAGCGGCAGACCGGTACTGCCGGTCTCGTATTCGCCGCGTCCTTCTGCTGCCACGCGCACGCGGTCGGTCAAATCCTTGACCTCTTTGACGATGCCTTGCGGCTCGATACCGTGTTCCTTGTTGTACGCGTCCTGAATCGCGCGGCGGCGATTCGTTTCGTCAATCGCGCGCTGCATCGAATCGGTGATTTTGTCCGCGTACATAATGACCGTGCCGTTGACGTGACGCGCCGCGCGTCCGATGGTTTGAATGAGCGAAGTCTCACTGCGTAAAAATCCTTCCTTGTCCGCGTCCAAAATCGCGACGAGCGACACTTCGGGCAAGTCCAACCCTTCGCGCAATAAATTGATGCCGACAATGACGTCATAGACGCCCAGGCGCAAATCGCGCAGAATCTCGACGCGCTCCAGCGTCTGCACTTCGGAATGCAAATAATGCACCTTGAACGCGAGCTCGTGCAAATAATCGGCAAGGTCTTCTGCCATGCGTTTCGTGAGCGTCGTCACCAACGCGCGTTCCCCTTCGCCGATGCGCCGCCGCAATTCCGCGACCAAATCATCCACCTGTCCTTTGATAGGGCGCACAATTACCGTCGGGTCAATCAATCCCGTCGGGCGAATGATTTGCTCGACAATTTGTTCCGACGTTTTCTTTTCATAATCGGCGGGCGTCGCGCTGACATAAATCAATTGATTGACTTTGGCTTCAAATTCGTCGAACTTGAGCGGGCGATTGTCCATTGCGCTCGGCAAGCGAAAACCATAATCCACGAGCGTGGACTTGCGCGCCTGGTCGCCGTTGTACATGGCGCGCACTTGCGGAATCGTATTGTGCGATTCGTCAATGATAATGAGATAGTCGTCGGGAAAATAGTCCAACAGCGTCCACGGCGGCGAACCTGCCGCGCGCTGTGACAAATGGCGCGAATAATTTTCAATCCCGCTTGTGAAACCCAACTCGCGCATCATTTCCAAATCGTATTTGGTGCGCTGCTCCAACCTTTGCGCTTCCAACAATTTGCCCTGTTCACGGAACCGCGCCAGTTGGTCGTTCAATTCCGCTTCAATGTCTTGCAGCGCTTTTTCCAATTTTTCTTGCGGCGTGATGAAATGTTTTGCGGGATAAATGTCAATGCTCGAATGTTCGAGCAGCAGTTCGCCCGTGAGCGGGTCCACTTCGGTGATGCGGTCCACTTCGTCGCCAAAGAATTCGATGCGATACGCGGTCTCGCCGTAGGCAGGCATCACTTCCAGCGTGTCGCCCCGCACGCGAAATTTGCCGCGCGCCAATTCAATATCGTTGCGTTCGTAATAAATCTCGACCAGATGCCGCAGTAATTTGTCGCGCTGGCGCACTTCGCCGCGTTTCAATGAAATGACCACGCGCCCGTAATCTTCCGGCGAACCCAAACCGTAAATGCACGACACGGACGCCACAATCACCACGTCGCGCCGCGAGAAAAGTGAACTCGTCGCCGCGAGGCGCAAGCGGTCAATTTCGTCGTTGATGCTCGAATCTTTTTCGATATACAAATCTTTGGACGGGACGTACGCTTCGGGCTGATAATAATCGTAATAAGAAACAAAATACTCGACCGCGTTATGCGGAAAAAATTCGCGGAACTCGGCGTACAGCTGCGCGGCGAGCGTTTTGTTGTGGGCAATGACCAGCGCGGGGCGCTGCACGCGTTCAATGACCTGCGCCATGACGTACGTCTTGCCCGTGCCGGTCGCGCCGAGCAGGGTTTGATATTTCATTCCGGCTTGCAAGCCGCCGACGAGTTTTTCAATCGCCGCCGGTTGGTCGCCCATCGGTTGAAAGGGGGAAACGAGTTTGAATTCGGGCATGGTTCTTTTTTCTACAAACGTGTCACGTTTGGCAAGTATAGAACGCTTGTGCGAGTGTGTCAAACAAAAAAACTTTGCGCCGGAACGCGCACTGTTTTACGCGCCCCAAACGAATTGTTCTGGAGCGGCGGAGAGGCGGGGCATGCAGATTGCGAACAAGTGGGAATTTGGCGCGCGTATATCACGCGCGCGCGTTTGCGTACATCGCTTCAAACTGCGGCACGAGTTTTTTCCACTCGTATGTTTCCTCCGCCAATCTTCGCGCGTTCGCGCCCAACGCGCGCGCTTTGTCTTTGTCGCGCAGCAGTGTTGCAAGCGCGTTGGCAAAAGATTGCGCGTCATCTGCAATCCATACCTCGCGCCCGTTTTCACACGCGATGCCCGAAACGCCAAACGACGTACTCACAATCGCTTTCCCCATCGCCATCGCTTCCAAAACTTTCAAGCGCGTGCCGCTGCCCATGCGTAACGGGACGACATACACCGCCGCGTCGGCAATGTACGGGCGCGTGTCGGGAACGAATCCCGTCACCTCAATCCCGTCGCGTTCTTGGAGCGCCAACACTTTCGGTCCCGGTTTTTGTCCGACAAACGAAACGTGCGCGAGCGGAATTTCCTTGCGCAGTAACGGCAAGATTTCATCGGCGAACCAAACACACGCGTCCACGTTCGGTCGAAAATCCATTTTGCCCGTGAACACGACCGACAAATCCGCGAGCGGTTTCGCACACACTTTTTCCGACGGCACATAGTATTCGCAATCCACGCCATTCGGAATGACGACAGGTTTGATGCGCGCATCGAGTGACGCGATTGCGTCCGCGTCTTGTTGTGACACTGCCACTACTGCATCCGCGCGCAAACACACCACGCGCTCGAACCGTTTCAATTTGTTGTACTGAATGAACGAATACAAAGCTGCGTGCCATCGTCCCGGATTTTGGCGGTCGGTGTCGTACGCCGTTTTTTGGAGCGTCCATTCCGCGTTGTGGTCGTCGAATACGACGGTTGAATGTTGAACATTGAACGATGAACGAGAATTGGTTGTTTCGTGCGACCTGCGATTTGCCACCTGCAACCGCAAATTCGCCATCTCGATGCCTTCGATTTGGATGACGTCGTATTGATTTTCGCCGAGCAGCGTTTTCAATTTTTGCGCGAGTTTCGGCGAGTGCAAGCGGCGCGCCATGTCGGGCAGGGGATGAAAAAAAGTTTCCAGCGCGCGCTGTATCGTTGTGCGCGTAGGGGGGGGGGCGATTTCGATGCGCGCGCAAAATTCGTGCAGCGGTGAATTTTCCAATTCATCCGGCATTCCGAATGAGAGCAAATGAATTTCGTGCCGCGCGGCGAGCTGCTTGAGTATATTGAAATTGCGGAGCGTGGTGCCTTGATGCGGCGGATAGGGGAGTTGGGGAGTGAGGAATAAAAGTTTCACAAGTAGCAAGTGGCAGGTAGCAGGGATGTTTGTAACCTGCTACTTGCTACTCATTTACCTGCTACCTTTTTGTAAACATCCAGCGTTTCGCGCGCGGCGCGTTCCCATGAAAATTTCGCGGCGCGTTTCAGCCCCTTGGCAGACAATTCCGCGTGCAATTCGTTTTCGGTCAAGACGCGATGGAGCG
>CAZXYP010000049.1:0-20027 GCA_964644955.1 uncultured Anaerolineales bacterium
GAAGCAGGAGTTCATCGGCAAGGCCTCGATGGTCGCGCGCGTGCCGGCGTTCCGTTCCGCGCTGAACATGTGGCTGCTGAGCTCTATCGAATTGGAGGAGGCGCGCACACGCTTTCAAACGCTGCGCAATTTGTACAAAGTCCGACTGAGCGTGTCGGAGCGTTTGGCATTTTTGGATACGTTTGCAATTCGTTTTGTTATCGCCAAAGAACGGACCCTGTGGCTCGACGAACTTGTAGCCGCCGCGCCGACGCGTTTTCAACACATCGAAACGCGCGGCGCTTTGAAACTGTATCGCGTGCTGCCGCAATAGGTGCACGCGACAAAATTTTTTTTCCGATTCCATTCCAATGCCTGAACTCCCCGAAGTCGAAACCACCGTCCGCGATTTACGCCCGCAGCTTGTCGGGCGCACGATTACGCGCGCGCGTGTGACATGGGAACGTACTGTCGCACAGCCGCACGCCAAACAATTCACGCGCGAAATTGTTGGATACAAAATTGTCAATATCCATCGACGCGGAAAATATCTGGTGTTTGGTTTGGAACCGGCGCGGAATGATTCGCGCAGCGCGCGTGAAACAACGGCTGTATATCAAACCAACGAACCAAATCGAAAATCGAAAATCGAAAACCGAAAATTGAAGGCAAATCAGAAATCAGAAATCAAAAATCAGAAATTTCTGATAGTGCATCTCCGCATGACCGGACAATTCGGGTTTCACGAACCGCGCGTAAAACGCGACAAACATCAGCACGTGCATTTGCTTTTGGACGATGGGCGCGAATTGCGCTTTCACGATTTTCGCAAATTTGGACGTTGGTGGTTGGTGGACAATCCCGCACATGTCGTCGGCAAACTCGGACCCGAACCGCTCGACATGACGAAAAAAGAATTTTTGACGCGATTGCGCGCGCGGCGCGGACACATCAAACCCTTGTTGTTGAATCAAACGTTCATCGCGGGCGTCGGCAACATTTACGCGGACGAAGCGTTGTGGTACGCGAAAATTCATCCGCTGCGCGATGCGGCGACGATAACGGACAAGGAAGCGGGCGATTTGTATCGCGCGATTCGCCGCGTCTTTCGCAAAGCGATTCGTGTAGGTGGCACGAGCTTTGACGCGACCTACAAGCGCATCAACGGGCAGAGCGGCGAGTTTCAAGAAGATTTGCGCGTGGTCGGGCGCGCGGGCGAACCGTGTTATCGCTGCGGCGCGCCGATTGTGAAAACGGTGGTCGGACAGCGCGGGACGTACTATTGTCCGCAGTGCCAGACTCTGCAAACAGCGCGCGCAGGTCGCAAAACGAGGAAACAAAGCTAGCCCTTTTTGCCCGTTCCCCTTATCTCTTTGGACAATTGTCACCCTGCGCGCGTGGCAGCTGTCCTCTTTTTTTTCCACCTCAACCATTCCGTATCCAATTTTGACCCAATTCAGACCCGCAAACCGTACCGTTCACTATGGGAGGATGCATCCGCATCGCCGCATTCTCTCGAGATTCAGGCGCACCCTGCACAAAACGCAGTGTGCGCGAGCGGAGTAGAATGATGAACGTTCGCCATATTTTAATTGTCTTGGGCATCGTATCGCTTGCGGCGCTCGCCGCGCCCGCGTTCACGTTTGCCCAAACCCCCGAACGGATTTCGCAGCTCGATATTGCGGTCTGGCCCGAATTTGATGACCCGCGCGTATTGGTGCAGTACGACGGCACGCTTGCGGCGCAAGACGGGTACCCGCGCGAGGTCTCGTTCTTGATTCCCGCCACCGCGCAATTGACGGCAACGGCATATCAAGATGAACAAAAACAATATCTCAACACCGACCCCGCCACCGTTACGGACGCGGGGAACAATTGGAAACGCGTCTCCTTCAAAACACCGAAACCGAATTTTCATTTGGAATACTACAACGATGCCATCAAGGGCGCGCCGGACAAGACGCTCGATTTTGCATACAGCGCGTTGCTGCCCGCCGATAACGTGCAGGTGCAAATCCAGCAGCCGCTCAAATCCGAAAATTTCAAAACGACGCCCGCCGCCGCGTTGATTTCGGAGGGGATGCACGGTTTCAAATATCACATTTTCAATTATCCGGGCATTGCGGCGAATCAGGACCTCAAACTGGAAATCGCCTATACCAAAACCGACCCGAAGCCCTCAATGCAAAATGTGGTTCCGCCCGAAACATCCAATCAAACTGCGCCGCAGACCGCGCCCGACGACGCGGGTGCGCCGATGAATGCGCAGCAGCTCTATCTTCTCGTCGGCGCGGGCATTGCGTTGGCATTGGGTTTGTTGGCATTGTGGATGTGGTACACGCGCCGCCAACCGCGTTTGGCATATGCGGGTAACGCAAGCGGGGGCAGCGGGAAACGCGCGGAACGCACGACGGGTTTTTGCAGTCAGTGCGGCAACGGCTTGCACGCGGGCGACAATTTTTGTCCCAAATGCGGCGCGAAACGCAAATAAGAACGCGAAACGGAATGACTTTCGGCGCTAACAGCTGGCGTCGGAATTTGTCACGTGTCGCAAGTCACCATGCAGCGCTCCCTCACGCAATCTGCCGAAAAAACAAAAGCGGCGCCGGAACAACGCCGCTTGTCGGAACGCGTGTTGACGCTGCAGCAGGTCTTGCCCTTGGCATTGTTGGCGTCTGTCATGTTTTATCAGGTCACGCGTCACTTGATTTTTCCGACGAGCGACCATCCGACAATGTTCGCCATCGAGTTTTTGGTTTTTGGCATTGGCGCGCCGGCGGTGCTGTGGGTCACGCTGAATTGGATTGGGCAAGAAATTCGCGCGCGCGAAACCGCAGAAGACCAGGCGGAAACGCGCACGCGCATGCTGCTCGAAATGCAGCATCGCATCAAAAACAATTTGCAGACCGTCGCGGATTTGTTGTCGTTGGAGTTGGCGCGCACAAAAACACCGGACGCGGCGCAGAGTTTGCGTGATTCGGTGACGCGTATCAAAACGATTGCGGCGGCGCACGAATTGTTGACGGCGGATCAGGTGGGCGCCACCGATATTGTCGAATTGGCGGAACGCGTTTCCGAAAACGCGCGGCTCGCGCAAACCCACCCCGGGCAAACGGTGCGCATTCGCGTCAACGGTGAAGCGGTGCGTTTGCAGTCCAAACCCGCGACGGCGTTTGCGTTGGTGATTAACGAATTGGTGAGCAATGCGCTCGAACATGGCTTTGCCAATCTGACCGAAGGCGAAATTGAAATCGGTATTGCGGCGGACGAGTCTGCGACCGGCACACGACAGAGGCGCGCGTATGTTGTCGTGCAGGACAGCGGCGCGGGTTTGCGCGAGGACTTTGACCCGCAGCGCGATGCCGGGTTGGGTCTGCGCATTGTGCGCACGTTGATTGAAAAAGATTTACGCGGCACGTTTACGCTGGACAATGTAGCACTGCCCGATATGCCGGTGCATGGCGCGCGCGCGGAATTTTCATTTCCGATAATGTAAGATAAGAGACGTGACAGGTTTGGGCGATGCGGGGCTTGCGCGAAACCTGTCACGTCTGGATAACTGACCATGAAAACATTACGCATTGTGATTGCGGATGACGAAAGTCTGCATTCGATGAGTTTGCGCGAGCAATTGGAATCTATAGGACATCGCGTTGTCGGCGAAGCGGAGGATGGCGAAACCACTTTGCAGCTGCTGCGTGACTTGCATCCGGACCTTGCGGTGCTTGATATCAAGATGCCCGAACCCGACGGCATTCAAGTCGCCGAAACCATCATGCAGGAACAACCCCTGCCGATTATTTTGTTGACGGCGTACAGCGAAGGTTCGTTGGCGGAACGCGCGGCGAACGCGCATGTCGCCGCGTATTTGATGAAGCCGGTTCTGCCGCAAGATTTGATTCCCGCGATTGCGCTCGCGACTTCGCGCTTTAATGAATTCCAAATGCTGAATCGTGAAGTCCAGGATTTGCGCGACGCGCTCGAGACGCGCAAATTGGTGGAACGCGCCAAGGGCATCCTGATGCGCCGCTTGAACCTGAGCGAAGAAGAAGCCTTTCGCCGCATGCAGCGCCGCAGTCAAAACGAAAACAAGAAAATGAGCGAAATTGCCAATGCCATCATCACCGCGGATGGGATGTTGTAACCGCGCGTCCGCTGCCATTGCGACTTGGCAGACTCTGATTCGATTCAAGGGACAGAACGTTCGGGTTTCGGCGATATAAACATCACAAAAACCCGAAAGGTCTTTTCCCCTGGACCAAATAAGAATCCCCCAAAAGTTCGCGTTCGCTTGCGATTTTGCACCCACGCTGCGCGCGGATCACCTTGCTCAATTTACATTACAGGCAGACCCGTCAAATTTTTGCATCGCCTCGCGTTGCGCCCTCGCACCGTAAGGTGATTTTTTGCGCCATGTAATTTTTTGGGGAATTATGCTATGCTTGCGCAAAGGCGGTGAGTCTTGGGTAAAGGCGAGGGCTCGATGTCGTTTCGCACACGGACTTTGTTGATTTTGACTCTGGCGCTGACGCTGATCATGGCAACCTTCGGGTTCATTGCTCAGCTGGTCATCACTCAGCATGCCGCCGTTTTTGAAAAAAATGCTGCCCGCGCCGACCTCACCCGCGTGCAAAAGGCATTGGACTATGAATTCCATCAATTGGATACGCTCTTGCACGACTGGAGCAGCTGGACCGATACTTTCCAATTCGCCGCGACGCGCAATCCCCAATACATTCAGGATAATTTTACGCCGCTCACGTTTGAAAATCTGAACTTGCAATCGGTGCTGGTTCTCGACCCGCAGGGTCAGGTGATCTACAGCGCGGCATATGACCCGCCCGGCGAAACGCTTGCGTCGCTTTCGGCGGAAGCAGTATCCCGCATCCTTGCGCAAACGAATTTTCTCCGCGCGGCTGAAACCGCATCGCTTCCGAATTATGGTCTGCTCCAATCAGGCGATGGTGTTTTGATGCTTGCAGCGCGCCCGATTTTGGACAACAACGGGCAGGGTCCGTCCAACGGGACACTTATTTTTGGGCGTCGGCTCGATGGAAAAACAACGCGCAATCTGGCGCAAATTACCAATTTGTCCTTGTCCATGCTGCCATGGAATTCTGCGCGCGCCCGGGCTCTGCTAACGCAATATCCGACTTTGCAAGACACTGCGGACGCGCAAATCATCGAGCCGTTGGACGACCAACAGTTGCAAGCGTTGGCGCGTTTGAATGACTTGAGTGGCAATCCGGTGCTGCTGGCGCAAATTGAGTTGGCGCGCGAGGCGTATCGGTCCGCGCGCGCGACGTTGAATTGGGGACTGCTTGCGCTCGCTTGGATTGGATTCGTTTCGATTGTTGCCGTTCTCTGGCTGACTGAAAAATCAGTGCTCAAGCCGCTGGCGGAATTGACGACACAGATACGTGAAATTGGCGCGACCGGGGATTTTAATCAACGGATTCACCTGACCGCCCACAAGGAATTGGATGAGACTGCCCAAAGCATCAATGTGTTGTTGGATACGATTACGGCATCGCGGCGCGTGATTGCGGCGGAACAATCACGGTACCGCGCGATTGTCGAAGACCAGACCGATTGGGTGATTCGTTTTTTGCCAAACGGCATGTTGACTTTTGCCAACAAAGCCTTTTGTCGCAAGTTTGAGATTCGTGACCGGAAATGGCAGGGCATCAACTGGTTCACCTTTTTACCTCCTGAGGCAGTAGTGACCCTTGGCGAGTACTGCGCGCAGTTGCCGGCAACACCGGTTTTGCGTCTGGTACTGAGACTCCATGAAAACGGCGACCGGCACGAACGACATGCCTGGACTTTGCGCGCCATTTTTGACGACACCGGCGTCTATACGGAAATTCAAGGCGTGGGCGCGGATATCAGTGAACAATATTATGTTGAAGAAAAACTGCGCTTTCTGGGCACACACGATACGCTCACCGGCTTGTACAATCGCGCGTTTTTTGAAGAGCAGCTGCAAGAAATGAATGACCCCGCGCAGTATCCGATTAGTGTGGTGGTTGCGGACATTGATGCGTTGAAATGGGCGAACGACCAATTCGGACATGCGGCAGGCGATACCTTATTGACGCTGGCAGCCGGTCTTTTTTTGGAAGTGTTCCGCAAGCAAGATATTGTGGCGCGCGTGGGGGGCGACGAATTTGCGATTTTGCTTTTACGAACACCATCGGACAGTGTCGCGCAGATTGTGCAGCGGATCCGGGCGCGTTTGCTGGCGCACAACAGCACCTCCGTTCCAGTGTTGGGGCTTTCGGTGGGTTGGGCAACCGCCAACGCGCCGGAGGAGTTGAATCAAACGCTCTTGACGGCAGACCAGGAAATGTACAAGGAAAAATTCGCGCGCCGCCCGTTGGTGCAATTTGAGAATGCATTTGGTGTGCCTGCCAATTCGGAAATTCTCTCGCTGCTGGCTCAGGAAGGTTCAAATGCTTTACTCGCCGACCGTGTTTTGAACGCGTCACGCGCCGCGCACTTTGAACAGGCGCTGCAAGAATCCGAAGCGCGGTATCGCGGCTTGTTGGAACTGCTGCCGGTCGTCACCTATGTCGCGCAGTTGGACAATACCGCCACAACATTGTTTGTAAGTCAGCAGATGGAATCTCTTTTGGGATTCACCGCACAAGAATGGTTGAGCCAACCCAATTTGTGGCAGCAGCGTGTGCATCCCGCTGATCGCGCGCGGGTGTTGGAAAACTTGCAGCACGCGCACGCGACCGGCGAATCATTGGATGCCGTCTATCGCATGGTGGCGCGGAACGGGCAAGTCGTTTGGGTTCAGGACCGCGCGCGAGTGATTCGTTTGGGACAAACGGCGGTTTTGCATGGTCTCTTGTTCGATTTGACGGTCCGCAAAGAAACCGAAGCGCGACTGGCACATCAAAATCGGGAATTGGAAGTACTCTTTCGCTTGACCGCCGTCATGAATCAAAGTGAATCGCTCGACTCGATATTTGACGCCGCGCTCAACTCGCTGGTTGAAATGCTCGACGTCGAGCACGCGTCCATCTTGCTGTATGACGCGCAAGGCGTGATGCGTTTTCGCGCCTGGTATGCCCTGTCCGAAGAATATCGCGTCCGCGCGCAAGGACATTCGCCCTGGACGCGTGACACCCTCAACCCGGTCCCGCTGTTGGTGCCGGATGTGATGCTTGAACCCTCGCTGGATGGCTTGCGCGACGTTATTCTCAAGGAAGGCATTCGCGCGCTCGGCTTTATTCCGCTTGTCCAGAACGATGAGCTGCTCGGCAAGTTCATGCTGTACTATGACCGCGTGCACAGATTTTCGGCGGAAGAAATCCAGCTGGCGCGGACCATTGCCAACCAGACCGCCATTGCCATTGCGCGCACGCAAGAGCAACAGGCGCTGCAAGCCGCCAAGCGCGAAATGGAAGCGATTTTTCGTGCGGTGCCGGATATTTATTTTCGTCTCGACGACGCGGGAACCATTCTCGATTATCAATCCGGTTCGCGCAGTGATTTGTTCGGGACACCCGCAGAGTTTTTGGGACGCCGTTTACAGGACATTGCGCCGGAACGGATTCAAACGCAGCTGCTAGAGGCATTACAGCAATGTCAAACCACGCAAACGGCGGTCACGATCGAATATCAATTGCCGCTGGCGCAAGGCCTGCAAACGTTCGAGGCGCGTTTTTTGCCGGTGAATGTCACCCAATGCATCATTGTCCTTCGCGACATTACCGCGCGGCGTGTTTCGGAAGAGCTCAACAACGGCTTGATGACGCTGGCGGAACAGCTCAACAGCGCGCAAACGCAAGAACAAGCCGCGCTCATTGCGGCGAATGTCACCGACCGGCTGCTGGGTTGGGACGCATTTCGATTTGTAGTGTATTCGCCCGCGCAAGCGCAAGCGTACGAGACCGTGCTGGCGTTCGATATTATCAACGGCGTGCGGACGCGTCTTGAGGCGAGTCTCCCTCCCGGTTTTACCCCATTGATTGACCGCACTATCCGTGAGGACGATATTATCGTGCTGCGCCGGGATCCGGAAGCCGAATCGCCGCCGCAATTTCGTTTTGGCGATGTCAACCGTCCGTCCGCTTCGCTGCTGTTTGTACAAGTGCGTTATCATGACCGCGCCATTGGAGTTTTGGCGCTGGAAAGTTACGCGCGCAATGCCTATACCGAAGCATCGCTCAAAATTCTTCGCACCATTGCTGACCAATTCGGAATGGTCTTTGCGCGCTTGCAGGTACAAGAAGACCTGCGCGCCAAGAATCTGGAACTCGAAGCGGCGTACGACAAAACGATTGAAGGTTGGGCGCGCGCGTTGGAATTGCGTGATACCGCAACGCACGGACACGCGCGGCGCGTCGTGGATATGACCATTGCGATTGCGCGCAGACTCGGCGTCGCGGAGGACGAGGTCAAAAACATTCGACGCGGCGCGCTGTTGCATGATATTGGCAAAGTCGGCATCCCCGACAAAATTTTGTTCAATCCGAAAGCGTTGAGCGAGCAGGAATGGCAAGTGATGCGGATGCATCCCGTCTATGCGTACGAAATGCTCAAGGATATCGCCTATCTCGATGCCGCGCTCGATATTCCGTATTGTCACCACGAATGGTGGAACGGGGCAGGGTATCCGCGCGGACTCAAAGGGGAGGAAATTCCGCTCGCCGCGCGCATCTTTGCGGTGGTGGATGTTTGGGACGCGCTTTGTTCCGACCGTTCGTATCGCTCCAGTTGGACGGAGGAACAAGTACGCCACTATATTCAACAACAAGCGGGAACGCAATTTGACCCGCGCGTGGTCGAGGTATTTTTTGAATTACTCGACGCGGAAGCGTTTGTATAAAAAAACCTGCGCCCGTATTGGCGCAGATTTTTTTTACGGTCTGATGTGACACCGCGTGCAGAAACTATTGTCGGTGTATTTGTCGTCTTTATGAAACTGCGGCATGGGTGGACCGACATTCCCAAATTCGTGACAGGTCAAACATTGTGTCCGTCCCTGATGCGTTTCGGGAATTTGTTTTGCGTCTCGCAACACGGTCGGTTCCGGTTTGCCGCTTTGGGAAACGACCGGTGCAGCGCCGGGCGCGCGTGTTGCCGTTGCAGTGCGCGTGCGGGTTGGTGTGACGGGCGTGCGCGGCGGACGCGTACCCGCCAACGCGGTTGCGGCATTAATAAAAAGGGTCGGCGCCGGCGATGGTGTGTGTGTTACATTCACGGTCGGCGGAAGCGTTGCCGGAACGGGCTCTGACACGGTAGGTGCTTGGGGTGTTACAATCGTATTGGAGCAGGCATTGATAACCAACAACAGCATTGTGCCAAGGCACAAAATTTTTGCAATCCTCATTCCTCTCGCTTCGGTCCTTTGGGTTTTGATTTTGGCTGCGCCGGCTCCGGCATGAATGCTTTAACGAGGTCGCCTGCTGCCAATCCCGGCGTCAATCCAATTGCCAAACATCACCATTCGCTCAAGTATATCGAAACACCCTATCTGATACAAACGGATACGGTAAGGGCAATCACCGGGGGATTGAGCCAACGCTGTGCTTTCCGTGCGCCTCGCAAAAAAACCTCAGTACGCCCGGCTTCCGACGTGTACTGAGGACTTCCTCCCCACTCACTGCGCCGATTCGATGCAGTCAAACGATTTAACGTTTATTGCGCGGGCTTGTGACAGTCGGCGCACTGCGCGTCCGGGTATTCCGCGTGATTGTCCGGGAATTTTGGCGAATTCAACGCGCCGGTCGCATGACATGCCGCGCACGCGCTGGTGGCGTGGTCAGGCGGAATTGGCGGAATGCCGCTGCTGCTTTCACCGTTTTCGGTCTCTGTATTCTCTTCGCCCGCCTTGCCCGGTTGATGACACGTCGTGCATTGTGCGTTCGTGTAGTTTTGGTCTTTGTGCGACTGCGGCACCTGCGGGAAACTCGACGCGCCCGTATCGTGACAGCCGAGACATTCCGTGCGCCCGGTGATTTCATGCGTGATGCTTGGCGGCTTGCCCGCTTGCGCGTCATATCCTTCAGGTGGAATGGACGGAATGTGACAGGACAGGCACAACTCGTTCGTGCGTCCCTCGTGCGAATCAGGCATCGGGCGTACCTTGCTCTTGAGACCATGGCAAATCTGGCAATCGGGATTACCGCCAATCGGGTGCGGCACTTGCGCGGGCGGCGTATTCGGGTCGGACGGCTGCTTGACCGGCGGCTGAATGATTTGCGCGAGCGCCGGCGCGTCAAAACCCGCGTACTCCCATTTCGTGCCGTGACACGCGCTGTTGGAGCAGAACGAAGTGTTGTCTTTGCCTCCGGCGTTGCGCGTATCGTGACATTCCTGACACGTCGCGTCAAACTTGGTGCGATGTTCCAAAAGCCACGTCGTCGTTTTGTGTGAATCCGGCTCGGTCGCTTGCTCCAGCGTAATGATCGCGCGCGCTTGTGCGCCTTCGCTGATGGATGGGATGGAATGGCATACATTACATTCCAGACGCACGGCTTGTTTGCGGTCTTCGGTAAAGTGTTTGCCGTCGTGACAGCGGAAACAACCCGCCCATTCTTTGTGCCCGAGATTGTCGGGGTGTGTGGTCCAATCGAGACCCTGTTCGGGGAAATGCAATTTCCGGTACCACGTTTGCAATTCCTTGACGGCGTTTTGTACGGCGGCGGGGTTTTGTTGATAATAGTCAGGATAATTTTGTTGATAGTACGCTTCGACGCGCTGAATTGCCTGACTCGCCAAAGTCAAATCCGAGCCAAAGGATTGGGAAAGGACTTCGACGCCTTTGGCTTTGATATTGGGAATGGTCGGATCAATTTGCTTGGTCGTCAGCAAATTGTCCATCGCTTCGTTGGGCGTGAGAAAAGTGTGCGAGACGCGATTGTGGCAATCAATACAATCCATGCGCCGCTTGGGCAGCTGCGCGATTTGTTCCGGCGTCAACGGATTTTCAATATCGGTGTAGGTTGTCGTCGTGCCATCAGCGTTCGTCACTTGTACCCACGGGATTTCCTGCTTGTGTTCTTCACCGTCGGTATAGATGAAATCAATCGGATTTTCGACATGCCAATGAATGCCGCGCCCCAAACCTTCGCGCTGCGTGCCGCCGCCGATTTTCATAACCTGTGTCGTGCTTTGCAGGGTGTTTTCTGTATCGCCTTGGTAATCTTGTTCCGAGACAACCTTGTCCCAGGAAAATTTTTCGGGCCAATGACATTTTTCACACGATTCGCGCGCGGGCTGCAAACCTTTTGCATTCAACGGGAATTCGTACTGTTGGGTCAGATACGACCAGACGAACTGGGCGTCATTGGCTTTGCGCGTAAATTTGATGCCGAACGAGGTGCGTCCGATATGACACTCGACACATTCGACGCGCGCGTGCGGCGAGCGCAAATACGATTCATAGTGCGGCGGCATGGTGTGACAGGTCGTGCCGCAAAAGTACGACGAGTTGGTATAGTCCCAGGCATACAGCCCGGCGCCAAACAACAAGAGCAGCACAAACGCGCCGCCAAATACCAATAACCATGTGCGCGGGCGAATACTGCGAATTCGCTGCCAGACCCGTTTGAACCAATTCATGCGATGCCTCCGAAAAAGTTAGAGTTTGCCGCCATAGGCAAAATCTCTTTGGCACATACGCAATGGAGCGGCATCGCCCCGAGTGCATCCTTAACCTAACAGCGATAGGTCAAAATTGTGTCATAACGCGGTCAAGAGGAGTCGGGTCATGTGACCCCTGTTTTCCGAGACAATGTGCCGTCACGGTAGGTGACCGTTCGCGGGAGTTTTAGAGATCAGGTTGCGCAACCATGTCCACCAAGCAATCAAGCAAAGTAGAACATGGGGTGTGTGTCGAATTTTGATACCGCTGGCGAAATCGGTTTCCAATGGCTTTGCGCATTGTTTAGCCGTCGAATGGATTCAATGGCGAGAATTCGCCAGCAGTATCAATCGTGACGCATACCCTAAAACATACCCTGCCCTGCGAAATACGCGCGCAAAAAAAAACGAGCGGCTGCGCCGTGAAACGGCGCAGCCGCTCGTTTTTGCGTTATTGCTGTTTGTGACAATCCGTGCAGGTCGAATCCAAACGTCCTTCGTGGTCCGGCGGATTTTTCGGCGCGCCTGCAACACCGCTCGCGTGACACACTTGACACGCCGTGTATGCGGCATGACTTTCCGGTACGGGTTTTCCACCTACCACTGGAACGGCTGTCGGTGAAACTTGTGGCGCCGGCGTAAAGGTTGGTTTGCCGGGTTCGGGTGTGGCGGTGGGCGGCGCGGGCGTTAGCGTCGGCGGAACGCGCGTTGCCGTTGGCGTTGGCGGAATGCGCGTTGCGGTTGGCGTGAATGTGCGCGGCACAAACACTTGCTGTTGAGCAGAGACCGGCGGAACGGTTGTGATGGCGGTCGTTTCAGCAGTGACAAACAAATAGAGTCCGAACATGAGCAGCGCGCCTACCGCAATCGCAAACGGTAAAAAGCGTTTGCGGCGGCGTTGTTGAATTTCGACCGGCGCTTGATAACTCGCCTTGCCTTGTTCCAACAATTCCAATTCGAGCGCGTGCTCTTGTTCCATTTCATGGCGCGACATTTTGCCGGTGAACATGGACTTGTTGAAGGTTTTGATGTGAACGTTATAAAAATGCCACACCAAAATTGCCAGCACGGCGAGTATGGCTTCGCCGCCGTGCGCGGCTTTGGCGACGGGAATCCATTCGCCCGGCAAAAATTTGGTGCTTAGAATCGGGTTCCACAAAATGAAACCCGTCAGCGCCATAATGAACGTGCCCCACACCAACGCCCAATACTCGAACTTTTCACCCCACGAATAGCGGTCGTATTTCGGCTCCTCTTTGCGCAAGCCGAGATTGAAAAAGAATTGATTGAACGCGTCGAACGCATCTTGCAGGCGCGGAAAAATCGTCCACCGCGCGCGTTCCACATAAATTTTTTGCCCGACCATGATGAACTCCGCAATCGAAACAATGACCAGAACAATCGCGGAATAATGATGAATCACGCGCACATTTTCAATCCCGCCCATCCACGCAATCAAATTCTCTGCCCATGCTTCGCCCGCAAATTTTTGCGGCAAGCCGGTGATGGCGAGAAGCGTAAAGGAAAGGATGAGGAGCACGTGCTGTGCGCGTTGGATACTGTTAAAGCGCCGGTACTCTTGCACCGGGACCTGCTCCTGAGTTTCTGCTTGAGCTGCCATATTAACCAAACCTCATCCTTTCGGATTGCGGGGTGCATTGCCCGCGCTGAATCGTCGCCGCACGCGATGATAGACATCGCTGCCGATAAAAATCAACAATGCCCCGATGGTTAACGGAATGAGAATCCAGTAAAACAGATTCACGTAATAAACGAGCGGATATTTTTCGGGACTCGCTTCGTAATGACTCATCCAGGCGGCGGTAAAGGAAGCGGTGGTCGCGTCGGGATGACAGCGGCGGCAAGTCTGGAGTAGATTTTCTTGTGTCGCTACTGTGGACGCGGGGTCTTGCGTGCTTTTGATATTATGCACGCCGTGACAATCGTAACAAACGGGTTTATTGGTCGCCTGGTCGGGATGCTGTTTCGCAAACAGTTCGACTGTCGTGCCGTGAAAATCTGCAATGTACGTATTCAACACATTCGTCGAGATGCCGTACTTGGACATGATGCTTTCGTCGGTATGACATTCGGCGCAGAGTTCCGGTGACTTGAGCCGAAAGCTGGCAGTGGTCGGGTCGCCGATGCTGTGCACACCGTGACAATCAATGCATGTCGGCACATCGGCATTGTTCTCGTTGAACAACGCTTCGCCATGTACGCTGTTTACGTAATCATCGCTGATGGTACTATGACACTGCGCGCATGTTTGCGGAATGAGCGTGCGCGGCGCAGCCGGGTCCGTCACCGCATGTGCGGTATGACAATCGGTACACACCGCCGCATTGCGATTGCCGCCTGCCAATGCCACCTGATGCATGCTGTCGAGCGTCTTGCGATAATTGTCGGGATGGCATCCTTCGCATGTCCTATAGTTCTGCAATGCCACATCGCGGCGGTCAACATAATTTGCCGGCGGATGGGGATACCCCGAAATATCCGTGTGACATTGGACGCACTGCACTTTGAGTGTGCCATGAATCGAATCATGATACGTCTCGGCGTCCACATACAAAGAGAACGGCTCGCCGCTGGGCAAGGTCATTGTCAAATCGGGATTCGAGTGACATGCTAAACATTCCTCGTCACTCACAGGCCCCTGCGCGTGCGCGATAGAGGCAAATCCCCACACCGCGCCCAACGCCAACAACAACACGCCGGACATTATAACTTGTCGTATCACTCTGCGCGTCGCAGCCGCTGAAAAGGTTCGTAATCCTCTCATCATCCAAACGCCTCCAAAACCGATTGCGCAATACAAAACCGCGCCGTTCCTTCGATTCCTCAGGACAAGCTTTGGCGCGCGAGGCGATTCCCGTCGTGAGCATCGCATGTTTGCGTTTCGAGTCTAGACGGGTCGAGTCCTTTTGAAATAGGAATACAGTCAAAAGTGGGTGAGAAATCGCAGCCGAAAAGAGGCGATGGATCGCGATAAATTTCACCAAAAAGTGACGCGGTTTTGACTTGTGGTTTTTAGAATATGCGCAATGCTGTATCTCAAGGCGGATGCGCATGGAAAATGCAAGTTCCGATGAACTTGCGCGTTTTCATTTCCGTCATGTTGGCGGTGGGCGGGTGCTCTGACCGCGAGTACGCGCCCGGTGGTTTGCCGAATAACTTGCGCCGCAAGAGGAGGTGATGGGTTGCATGCGCGGCGGTATTCGGACAATGCAGTCAGATTCTTGGAGGTAAACCACAATGAAACGTAACATCCTCATCTTGGCTGCGGCGCTCGCCCTCATCCTCGCGGCGAGCGCTGTTGCAACGGTGGTGTTTGCGACGCCGACCGGCACTGCAATCATCACGTATCCGTATGACGGGATGCAAATCAGCGGCACCGTCCCAATCAAATGTGATGCCGTGATTACCAGTCCCAATTTTTCTTTTTACAAAGTCGAATTTAGTTTGGGCGATGCGAAACCCACCGGCTGGGGCGCAGTCACGGGCGTTCAAAATCAAGCGCCCAAAGATGGCGTCTGCGGCACCTGGGATACGACCAAATTCCCCAATGGTCCCGTCTGGCTCAAACTGACCGTCGTTGACGACACCTCGAACTATATCGAAGACACCATCAAGGTCGTTATCAATAACGGCGGCGCGGCTGCCGGCACCGAAGCATGCAAATCGTGCCATGCCGAAGCATACGCGGCGTGGGCAGCCACAAAACACGGCGCGAACAAAGTCGGCTGTGAAACGTGTCACGGTCCCGGCGCCACGCACATTGCGCTCGGCGGCGACAAAGCGTACATTGATAAAGTGTACGCGGCAGCGCAATGCGGCACGTGTCACAAAGAAACGTTCGCGGAATGGGAAAAATCCGCGCACAACAATCATCCTGCCATTGCAGAATTCGGGCGCACCCCCTGTTGGAACTGCCACACTGCGCAGGGCTATGTCAATGTGCAATATGAAGGCAACGCGGACTGGAAAGGTTCGTACCACTACGAAGGACAAACCTGCGCCGTGTGTCACAACCCGCACAGCGCCAAGAATGAAGGACAACTGCGTTTTGTCGGCACCAGCAAACTCCCCAGCGGCCAAGTCGTGAACGTCGGTCTTGCCGCGAACTGCGCCAACTGCCACAACCAACGCCGCATTCCGTCCGACATTGAAGCGCAAGTCAACAAAGCATTCACGCGCGGACCGCACGAAGGCACTTCCACCGAAATGTTGGAAGGCACCGACGCGTGGGAATTCCCGGACAAGGGTTACTTGTTCCCCAGCTCACCGCACAAAGACGTCGTCAAGGACGCGTGTGTGACGTGTCACATGAAACCGACCGATGGTTCCGAACCAATGCACTCGATGGAACCGCAAGTCGCAGCGTGCAAGACCTGCCACGGCGATGTCGCCAACTTTGAATTCCATGCCAAAGCAGACTATGACGGCAACGGCAAAGTCGGAACGGTAGAAGAAGAAGTCGAAGGGTTGATGGAAATCATCGCCGCGAAACTGCCGCCGACAACTAGCGGTTGGCTCAACGACAAGAAACTCGATACGCCGGAGAAACGCGCTGCGGCGTACAATTGGCTGTTTGTCGAACGCGATTGGAGCAAAGGCATTCACAACACGCTGTATGCTGTCGCGCTCCTTCAAGCGTCGTACAAAGAACTGACAGGCGAAGACGTGCCGAATGCATCGTTGGTCATTTACAAACCGGTGGCTCCCGCCGCGAGTGAACAACCTGCAGGCGGCGGTGAAACTGCCGGAGCCGTGCCCAACATCCCGGCGAATCATCCGACTGCCGGCTGTGTGACGTGCCACGGCACCGGCGCGGCAGGCGCACCCAAGTTCCCGGAGAATCACGCCTCTTTCACCGAAGCCCAATGCGCCACCTGCCATAAAGCGCAATAAGCATTGACCGACAACCGTCGGACAATGTAGCAATAAAGCGGGACAATTGACTCTAGTCAATTGTCCCGCCTCTATTTATACTGACACCAAAATTGGATACTACACGCACATAGTTTTGACTTGAACTATATAGTGTAGAATCAAATGTGTGTCTGCTGCCGGACACATCCCGAAGCAGGCGTAACAACCTTTTTCGGTTTCCCCATGACGGGGCTCATGCGTTGCGCGCGTGCGCGTAACGCGGCGTGGTTTGCCTGGTGGGTCGTCTGTAAAAAAAAGGCGACAGCACCTTTGTCACGCGGTTCATAATCCATCTCAACCGTGGACCGGTGACATGTATTCTGTACCGCGGAAAGGGGTGAATGATTCAGCTCTTGTACCCGAGGAGCAAGAGTGCAGAGCGGTTTGAAACCTCAAGCATCGAATTGGAGGCAAACCAATGTTTAGTTGGAAATATCTCGCGATTCCGGTAATCATCATTGCCGTTATCGCCGCCGCGCTTGCGGCAGTCTCATTCTCCCCTACCTCTCGTGTGGTAGCCGCGCCTCCGGCGCAAGAACCGACACCTGCGCCGATTAACGCAGTTGTCAATATCGTTCCGGTCACAATGAATCCCAATGACCCGAACGCCATCACCGCCACTATCAAAATTGTCACCGATACCAAGGTTGGCGAATCGAATGCCGTTATCGCGATGGGCGCGAGCGGCTTGCCCAACGTGCCAATCAATGTCCCCGTGCGCGTCGAATGCAAACCCGACAACATCGAATACACCGGTCCCATGACGCCGACGTGGGCGCTGTACAAATCGCCCGACTCGAAAGCCGCACTCAAGGACCCCAAAGCGAACCTGACCGAATTCACGCCCGACATTGCAGGCGCGTATGCGGTTTCGTGCGCTTTGCCCGGCGGCGGCAAAGCCGGTGGCGTCCATCTTTACGCCGGCGCGTATGTTGGCAACAATGCCGAAACCTGCAAGACCTGTCACCCCAAGCAAGTTGAAGATTGGCTCAAGACCGGCCATGCAACGTCAATGGCTGCGCTCATTGACAACCAACTAACGCCCGATGAAGACACGCACTTTACCGAACGCTGTGCTGCGTGTCATGTCACGGGCTACACCGTTCCGCCGGTAGGCGAAGGCGCGGGCGGTTTCAAAGATGCCGCCATCGCGACCAAATGGCAATTCCCGACCTGGGAGCAAATCAACGCGGCAGGCAAAGGTGGCAAAAGCAATTACGACACCATGCCCCCCGAAGTAAAAGCGATGGCAGCGATTGGTTGTGAACAATGTCACGGTCCCGCTGCCGACCACGTCAAGAATGGTACAGCCATCATGGCGACCAGCCAGAGCGCAGGCACCTGCAATGTGTGTCACAACTCGAGCAGCCGTCATGACAAGGGCGCGCAGCTCCAGAACGCCGGACACTCGGACGCGAACTCGCCCGCTTTCACCGAACCCATCGGTCCGACGCGTCAAGCGTGCGTGCGCTGTCACAGCGGCGAAGGGTACGCCTCTTTTATTGAAAACCCGACGAACCCTGCCGCATGGACGAATACCAAACAGACCATTGTCTGCGCGACCTGCCACAACCCGCATGATGCCACCAACGAATGGCAGCTGCGTATCGTGGACAAACCGATTGCACTGCCGTTTGAAGTAAAACAAAACGTCGGTCTCTCGGCAACCTGTTTCGAATGTCACAACGCGCGCACCAAACCGGAAGATGCCGCTAAAAGCACCTTCCCGCATTACAGCTCGGTGGCTGAATTTATCAGCAATACCGGCGGCGTGACATACGGCAAAACTGTCGTGAATTCGCCGCACGGCGAACTCGTCGGCACTGCGCCCGTGCCGAATCCCGCCGCCAAAGACAATCCTGCGGCAGGTAAATTCCTCTGGAGCAGCGTGGACGACGAAAAGGGCAACACGCCCGGCGCGTGCGTATCGTGCCACATGTGGCCCATCATCACCGACCCCAAAGACCCGAACTATGAAAAGGTCGGCGGTCACTCGTTCAATACGGTCAGCCCTGACGGTAAATTCGAATACACCGCCGCGTGCAAATCCTGTCATCAGGACATCACCACGTTCAACATGAAAGCCAAAGCCGATTACGATGGCAACGGCAAAACCGAAGGCGTGCAGGACGAAGTCAAGGGTCTGCTGAATGTATTGTGGAAAGCATTGGAAGCCAAAGGCGTCAAAAAGATTGACACCGGCTATCCGTATGCAACTTTGCCCAAAGGCGCTGATGGTCAAGTGGACGACAAAATTGACAATGCCTGGTACAACTTCCGCACCGTGTACGGCGTAATGTGGGGCGAAGAAACCGGCAACGGCAACGAAGGCAAAGCCCAAGCGATGCACAACTTCAAGCGCGCAGTCCAACTCTTGCAGCTCTCGTACAAAGACCTCACCGGTCAAGACGTTCCCGGCGCGACGTTGATGAAATAATTGAATTTGCATTTCAGCTTGCGTGTGCTGCAAGCGACAATGTAAAATTCAAAGAGGTGAAATAAAGGCGGACGTGTTCCATTCAAAGAACACGCCCGTTTTTTCTGTGTACGGCAAATGTCCTACCCCACACAGGGCATCTGTCACAATTTTGGCGCACTAAAGCGATTTTGACCATGATTGGACACGATTCGGACTTGCAATCTGTACTCTCAAAGCAGTCCACAAACGGATGTGTCGTCTCGCATCCGAATTTCGCCAAGGAGAGGCAGATGGCTAGCGTATTACAAAATCCTCCCGCAAAACCCGTTGCGCGTACATCCGGCAATTCGCTCAAATTCATTCTCGGCGGCATCGTATTGCTTGGCGTTGTCGGTTTTGTCATGTTCAACAGTTTCCAATCCAACACCGTTTATTACTATACTCTCTCCGAACTCTATGCTCAACAAGCGCAGCTGTCAGGACGCACCGTACGCGTCAATGCCCCGTTGGATAAATCAAGCATCGAGAACGACCAAAAGAATCTCGTTTTGAAATTCAATCTCGTCGAAGGTGAACACGTTTTGCCTGTCGTCTATCGCGGCGTTGCGCCCGATACGATGAGCAGCGGCGAGACGGTTGTCGCCGAGGGGAAACTCGACGGCAACGGCGTGTTTCAAGCCGATTCCATCTTGGTCAAATGTCCAAGCAAGTACGAAAAAAGCGCAGAACAATAGAAAAGGGATGAGGTATGAGTAGCAAGGAATGAGCGCAATGCGTTCGCGCGCTGTCACTCATCCCTCAATCCTCATCCCTCAGCCCTCTGCGGAGCCGATGATGGCACTCTCACATATCGCTGAAGTAGGCAATCTCGCGCTGGTCTTGGGACTGGCAGTTTCGCTGTATGTCATTTTTGCCGCCATTTTTTCCCAACTCAAAAAGCGCCCCGAATTTCTCGCCAGCGCCAAGCACGGCGTCTTTGTCGTTGCGGGCTTGACCACGCTCGCCGTTGGCATTCTCGAATGGGCGTTGTTGACGCATCAATTTCGTTTTGAATATGTCGCCAGCCACGTGAGCAGCGACCAACCCGTGC
>CAZXYP010000050.1:0-4090 GCA_964644955.1 uncultured Anaerolineales bacterium
ACACCTCGCGCAATAATCTCGCGCATGCCTTTTTCGACGGCGGGGATGAATTGATTTGGCACGGAGCCGCCAAAGACTTCTTCGGCAAATTCAAAGCCCGCGCCGCGCGGCAGCGGCTCGAAACGAATGTAGGTGTCGCCAAATTGCCCACGCCCGCCCGTTTGCTTTTTGTGGCGTCCCTGTACTTCGGTCTTTTTGGTAATCGTTTCTTTGTATGGAATTTTCGGTTCGCTCGTCAAGAGTTCGACGCCGAATTTTTGTTTCAGGCGCTGCACCGCGACGCTGACATGCGAATCGCCCATGCCTGCCATGATGCTTTCGCCCGTATCGGGTTCACGATACACGCGCAGCGTGGGGTCTTCGTCCACCAGTTTTTGGAGCGCGCCGCTCATCTTGTCCAAATCGGTTTTGGTCTTGGGCGTGAGCGCAACGGAATACACGGGGTTTGGATACGAAATCTTTTTGAGTTCGAGCGGATGTCCTTTGTCGCACAAGGTATCGTTCGTGGACGTGTCGCCGAGTTTGGCGACCGCGCCCAAATCGCCCGCGTAAATATGTTTGATAGGCAATTGTTCTTTGCCGCGCAGGACGTACAATTGTCCGATGCGCTCTTCGGCGTTAGTGCGCGCGTTGTTGACGCGCGAATCGGATTGCATCGTGCCGCTGTACACGCGGAAATAGGTGAGTTTGCCCACATACGGGTCGGCTTGGGTTTTCCAAACAAAGGCGGCAAGCGGACCGGTATCCGTGTCGGGCAGTTTTTCCTCTTTTTGCGTTGCAAGATTTTGGGCGACCTGCGCGGGCATTTCGAGCGGTGACGGCGTATAGTCCACAAAAAATTTCAGCAAATAATCCACGCCAACGTTTTGTGTGGCGGAACCACATAACACGGGTACGAGAGTGCCGCCCGCGACGCCGTGTTCCAATCCTTCGCGAATTTCTTCTTCGCTCAATTCGCCGGTCTCAAAGTATTTTTCAATCAACGCGTCGTTGCTCTCGGCGGCGATTTCGACCAATTGCGCGCGGCGCGCTTCGACGGCGTCTTGCAGTTCGGCGGGGATAGTGCCTTCGCCTTTGCCGAGAAAGGCTTTTCGGCTCACGACATTGACTTCGCCTTTGAACGACGATTCTCTGCCAATCGGCACCTGGAGCGCGGCGATGCTTTTGCCGTAATGCTCGCGCAGTTGGTCGAGCACGCGGTCAAAGTCCGCGTTTTCGCGATCCATCTTGTTGATGTAAATGACGCGCGGCAAATTCAATTCTTCGCAATACTGCCACACGAGTTCGGTGCCGACTTCGATGCCCGCGACGGCGTCCACCAAAATCACGGCGACATCGGCGACGCGCAGCGCGCCTTTCATTTCGCCGGCGAAATCAATATAGCCGGGCGTGTCAATGATATTGATTTTGTAGCCGTTCCATTCGCAGGGAACGACGGACGAACTGATGGAAATTTTGCGGCGGTGTTCTTCGGCGTCAAAGTCCGAAACCGTATTGCCTTCATCTACTTTGCCGAGACGGGTTGTGGCGCCCGTGTTAAAGAGGAGCGCTTCGGCGAGCGAGGTCTTGCCGGAACTGGAGTGTCCAATCAACGCCACATTGCGTATTTTGTCCGATTTATATTCATTCATAAGGCAAACTCGTTGCCCCTTTCATGCGGAAAGAGTCAAGCGCGCGAGGGCATTCTTGGTTCGCAAAGCGAACCGAACGCGCGTTTGCTTAACGAGAGGGAATTATACCATAAAGGGCAAAGGGGGATGAAAAAAGCGACTGGCAATCTTCCAGTCGCTTTTTTCGCTTCAAATTTCTATCTGGTACTATACTCTTCGATGAGTTGACCTGTTTGGGCGTTGATGACGACGTTCCATTCATTTCTGGTAGGAATGTAACTGGGAGCCTGCCCTGAAGGGGGTCGCCTTATGTTTGGATACGTGACTACCCCGCAATATGATACTATCCAAGCCGTTACATTTTGAGAGATAAGATTATCGTCGGCGGATGTGTCGTCTCCCGCTGAAGTTCCTACACCACGGTTATCGTTAGTATAACTGACATACTGAGTCTTTACCAATGGCGCTGGTAACTGACCCCGGACATACGTTTTCTGATTTGCAATTGCTATAGCTTGACCAGCTGGTATTGGTCCGCCTGTGCTTTGAGGTACTATTTGACCAGAGCTCTCTGGAGGGACTGGCAGTGCGGTAAAGTGTATTCCAAGTGCTGTGGGTTGAACTTGTCCACAATCCGTAGTCACGATGCCGACTGCCGCCCGAGATTTTAGAGTAGGGATCAGAATTATGGCTAAACCTCCCCCAATAATGATTGCAGCTGTCGTGAGGATGATAGGTTTGAATTGCATAGTGAATTCTCCTCTATTGGTTTATCCGTGGAAATTATTCAGCGCGTCCATATCTGGAAATTGTCGGACAAGTTCCACTGAAAAGCATAACGATTTGATGAACTTGTTAGCCATAGATCCACAGGTTCCTCCCATGCACACCCTCTGCAAGTCTGATGCCGCATGTTCGCAAAGAACGCGGGTACATTCACAGTGCCAGGAATGTCGTCCCCCTCATCGTGGGTCTCACCATTCCATTCTTCGTCCCACGGCAGTTCTCCCCATTTTACTTCGGGGTCGAAATTTGTTTTTGCCACTCGCTGTCCGTCGAACCACATGTGGATTTTACGCTTGGAGAGTTTTGGAGGGCGTTTGTAGGTGACCATGTAATTATGATTCCCTGCTGGAGCATCAAAGACGATTTTTGGTGGAATCATATTTTGGCAGTCCCAGCCATATTCGGCGAAGACCTTTATTGTTGCATCCCCTTGCATTCTCCCGTAACCTACTTGAGCCAGCGCGCATCCGTTGTTCAAGTGTCCACTACCCAGCAGCACCCAAATAGACGAGTCGGACCATTCGGCACCACATAACGCAGGTGGGACCACGCTACTTATGTCGGCTTTGACAGAAACAACATTTGTTAGGTTCGGTTCTGTGCCAGCAAAAAAAGCATCAAGTCCCCCACATGCTACTGAAGCGGAGGTATCCTGCAAGTCAAGTAGTCGGAAGATCGAAGCAATCGCAAAAGCCAAACAAGCAACCAAAAGCAATCGTGCCAAATGTGTTTGATGCATGATCGTTTACTCCTCCTATGTTGGGTTCAATTCAATTATATCATGCCCCTCCCCCTATTATGTCAAGTAGTTGAATCTTAAGGTTTTGACGCGATTGAATTGATGGTGACGGTCAGCGGAGGATAAAACGAATGAGCAGATGCGCGCGTTCCTATCCGTTTATCCTGACGTGTCATCACGCATTGCGCGCATTGAGAGGGATTGTGCGTGTTTACACGTCACCGCTTTTCATATCCGCTAACTGTTTTTCTCCGCTCAATCGCCGCAAGCCAGATTTTCATGCTGCCACCAAGATAGGATGGTCAAATCGCTGTGCCACATATTTGAGCACGGCTTGAATATCTGCTTCTTCCAAATCGGGCAGTTCCTTCAAAATCTCTGCCTGAGACAATCCCGCCGCGAGCAATTCCAAGACGTCAATCACACGGATACGCATTCCGCGAATGCATGGTCTTCCGCCGCATTGTTCGGGATTCACCGTAATTCTGTCGAAAACATTCGTCGTCATTTTTGCACCTCTCTTCAAATCATATCACATATCCCAATTAGGTAATATCCGCCCTCTATGCTACACTAACGAGCGTTAGAGACAAGTAATGTGGTGCGTTCCCATGGAACGCGTGTGAAAATCCTCACCGCACATGTCCAAACATGCGCGGCGTTTTTTTGCAGACGTGTTTTTATACGTCAAGAGCTATTCCTCGGTCAAGAGAGCCGTTGCAGTGGCTCCCTTACTTTATCCCTTCTGACCCGTTTGTGTTCCCGCGGTAGTTCACATCGGCAAATCAAACCGCATAGAAAAAAGTTTCGGCTGATTGGTGTGAATTATCATCGCGCCCGGACGGCGCATTCCGATTGCCTCGATCATTCGTGACTGTAAAAAAAATAAATGAGTTTCAATACATTGGGTCTTGACGCGCGCCTGCAAAAAAGCATCGCGCGGCTTGGGTTTGAA
>CAZXYP010000050.1:4100-19805 GCA_964644955.1 uncultured Anaerolineales bacterium
CAACGCCGATTCAGGCGGCAACCATTCCGGTTGCGCTGACCGGTCAAGATATTTTAGGTTCCGCAGAAACAGGCACCGGCAAAACCGCCGCGTACCTCATTCCTGCGATTCAAAAACTGCTCGAACAAAATGCGCCGCACGCGCTGCGTGTTTTGATTCTGGTGCCCACGCGCGAACTGGCATTGCAAGTGAACGAGCAAGCGGTCGCGTTGTGCAAGCACACCGACTTGCGCGTCGCGCCCATTTATGGCGGCGTCGGCATGGTCAATCAAGACCAGGCGCTCAAGCGCCGCACCGACATTATCATTGCGACGCCGGGACGTTTGCAAGACCACATGGCGCGCGGTCACGTAAATTTCAAGGATTTGCAAATCTTGGTGCTGGACGAAGGCGACCGCATGTTGGATGTTGGCTTTTTGCCTGCGATTCGCCGCATTGCGCGCGAGCTGCCGCGCGAACGCCAGACCATGTTGTTTTCCGCCACCATCAGCGCCGAGGTCATGAGTCTTGCGTCAGAAATGACACGCAAGCCCGCGCGGATTGCCGTCGAAAAAACCGTAACGCCGCAAGCGATTGAGCAAACGCTGTTTGTGGTGCCCGAACATCAAAAGACCGAAGCACTGCATCAACTGCTCGCGGATGAAGCGATGGACAGCGTGCTGGTCTTTGCGCGCACCAAACATCGCGCGGACAAAATCGTCAAGCATCTCAAAAAAGCAAACATTCGCGCGGACGTCATTCACGGCAATCGCTCGCAAGGGCAGCGCGTTGCGGCACTGGAAGCGTTTCGACGCGGACACGCGCGCGTGTTGGTAGCTACCGATATTGCAGCGCGCGGGATTGATGTGGAAGGCATTTCGCACGTCGTCAATTACGATGTGCCGATGCAAGCGGAAGACTATGTGCATCGTATCGGACGCACCGGACGCGCGGAAGCGACAGGCAGCGCGTACACGCTGATTACACCGTTGGACGAACCGATGGTGAAAAAAATCGAACGCGCGGTGAATCAAAAGTTACCGCGTCGCCGTCTCGACGGCATTGACCCGGGCGCGTCCATGTTTCAGCAACCCGACGCGGAAGCGATTCGTCAGTATGTCGAAGCGCAGCGTCAGCGGAAACAAAGCGCCCCGCAGCCCACACAATAAAAAAATGTCGCCCGATATTCGGGCGACTTTTTTTACGCCGCAATTGTTTTATGTCGCAATCAGCACAATCGCAATCAACGCGGCGACGACACCCAATTGCTGCAAACGTGTCGTGCGTTCGCCCAATATGATGCGCGACAAAACGACCGTGGATGCGGGATATAACGAGGAAAGAATCGTCGCAACGTCGAGGCGCCCCAACTGCGTCGAAAGCAGAAAAAAGATATTGCCGCCCGCGTCAAAAATTCCCGACACAATCGCAATGGGCAAAACCCGTTTGGAGGGCAGCGGCGCTTTTCGCCACACCAACAGCGCCAGCACAATGGGGATGGAAACACCGCGCGCAAAAATCAGCGGAAAGAATGTATTGCCCTCGCCGCTTTGATGAATAAAAATAAAAAACAAGCCAAACCCTAAACCTGCCAGCAGCGCCAGTCCCAACGCACGGACCTCACCGACGCCTTGATTGGAATAACTGACCAGAATAATCGCCGCAATCGCGACGGCAAATCCGATTTGCTGATTCGTGTCGGGTAATCCAATCGTGAGCGCGCTGTACACTGCGGGGATCAACGCCGCGATCACTGCCGACACGGGCGCGACAATGCTGGCGCGCGCGCTCGACAAGCCCCAATACAACGCGCCCAAACCGATGGTTCCGGCGATGCCCGCGGCAATGCCCCATCCGATTTGGGCGTTGGACGGAAACGATTCTTGAAACAGAATCGCGCACGCGATGAGAGCCACCAACCCGCTGCATTCATTGACCAGCAGCGCGCCCAACACCGAAGAACGGCGCGAACTCAAGCCGCCCAAAAAATCGCCCGCGCCCCAAACCAGCGCGGACGTCAAGCCGAATACAATCGCAAGGATTGGCGCGGTCATGGCGTTGCGCAGTCAAGCGCCGCGTGCGCGTTCAAACACCTGCTCCTCGAACGCTGCGACATTTTCAAAATAACGCCGGACAAATTCCGCCGCTGCGGGATTGGTGTAGATTTCGGGCACGGGGTATTCAATCACTCGCACGATGGGTTCAACCGCTTCCTGCACGGTTTGGGGCGCAAGGCGCGCGGGTGACACGCTGGGCAGCTTTGTGCCGCGCGCATTCTGCGCGAAACGCGTTGTCACCGCGCCGGGCATGACCAACGTGACATGAATGTCCGGATATTCCGCGCGTAAATCCATCCGCAAATTCGCGGTGAGCGTATTGAGCGCGGCTTTGGACGCGCTGTAGATGGAACGATAGGTCACGCTCGGCACGCGACTCAGCACGGAAGAGATATTGATGAGATGTCCCCGCCCGCGCTTTTGAAAGTAAGGCACGATGGCTTGCATGCCATACAACGCCGATTTCAAATTCACCGTCAGAATGTCATCCACATCTTCGTCGGTCAAATCCAGCACGGGCGTACTGATGCCGCGGCCTGCATTGTTCACCCACACATCAATGTGTCCGAACCGCGCAATCGCCGCGTCGCGTAATGCTTCGATTTGCGCGCGCTGCGTCACATCGGTTACAACGGCGAACGCACCGGGGCCGATTTCACTCGCGACTTGATTCAGTGCTTGAGCGCGACGCGCCGCGAGCGCCACAGCATCGCCCTGCGCGCCCAAGCGTTTTGCCAATTCCGCGCCGATGCCTTCGCTTGCGCCCGTAATGACGACGACTCGATTCATTGCCACATCCTTCAAATGCTTTCGCCGCGTTTCAGTTTTTCGATCCGCCGCGCAAGATACGGTGAAAAATATCCCGCGTAACGTTCCCACAATTCGGGATTGCGCCAATCGCGTCCCGTCACTTGATGGCGGCAGTTCGGCGCGCCGCAGTGACATTCAAATTCATCGTAATCACTGCCGTCGGTCATGGCGTAATCAAAACAAATCTGTTCGCCCGCCGCAATCTCGCGCATCGCCACGACGACAATTTGTCCGTTCATCCCCGCGTTCGGGTTGCAAGAGTGATTGATGTAATCGGCGGGACCTTCAGTCAACGCGACGAGAAACAGTCCGTCTTCAATTTGCACACTCAAACGCCGCAAGCGGTCGGGCAGGGCGTCAAAATTTTCGCGCGTGACCACTTCGCCGCCCCACACGGCAATGCGTTCCTCTTTTTGTAACGGCTCGCGCGCAAACACGCCATACAACATGTGTCCGATGGCGCGCGCTTCGCATTTGGGCGAAAGATAACAAGTGGGTTGATTCAGCATTTCTTTTCCTTGTTCGATTCGTCCAAGCTTATCCGCATTTGCGCGCTTGTCAATTGCCGCGTGCGTGAGGGTGCAATTCACATTGGGGGCAAGTTTTCGGGCAAATAGAATTTGCAGCAACGAAAACGCAAAACGTCCCTGCGGACGTTACGGCATAAGAGTCTGCGATAGCGAATCTATGCGATTCGCCGCAGACCTTGGCATCCTTGTTGCCGCGATTTCGCTCCAACAGTGTTGGGGACATCGCTTGTAAAACTCGCCCCAAGAATGAAATGCACCCGTGCGTGACCCCAAGTGTTTTGAAAATACTTTCTGGCGATTCGTAGCGCGCGGCAAAACACTTGGGGTCTTATGCTACGGCATGCTTTTGCGCCGCATTTTTTGTACAAGCCACCGAATGCCAAGCGCGACGAGTCCCAACGCGAGGAGATACGGCAGCAAGACCACAATCAGCCATATCGCCAAAGTGCCGAGTCCTTGCAAAAGATTGGTCTGCAAAGTGACGGCGGAATCGAGCGTTTCATTCGGACGCCACACATTGGGAGTCGGAGTTGCGGTAGGTGTGGGCGATGGTGTAATGGTGGGCGTGTGTGTCGGCGCAGGCGTCGGCAATGGTTCTTGCAAATCCGTGGTGATGGTCGAAAACGCGCTGCGCGCGTTGAGCGCGTTCAATTTGCCTTTGATTTGTTCGATTTCTTGTTCCACGCGCGTCAATTGTTCATTGACGGTCAAAGTTTCCGTAATCGTTTGCGCACGCTGCAAAAAATCGCGCAAGCGCGCGGACGTGGCTTCCAGATTTCGCAAACGCGATTCCAAATCCACGTATTGTTCCGTCACTTCGTTGGATGTGGCAATGTCCTGATTGATGCGCAGCGCGACGCGGCGCACCAAATTCAAACTTTCCTCAAAACGGTCCACCGGCACCGCAATCGAAATTTGCGCGCCCGTGCGGTCGCCGTCGCCGAATGTGCGACTGCTAATGACGTAACCGCCCACATCGGACGCAATGCCCGTGATACGCATAATTGCGATGGATGTGTTTTCAACGGTCAGGTCCAACTGCGAGTTTTTGATAATCTTGCGGTCAATGGGAATCGGATTGGCGGGAATATAGGGCGCGGCAGAGTCATTGCCGTTTGCGCTGGCTGCCATTGTCGGCGCAGGGACTCCCGTAGGCATTGCCGGAGCGGCGGTCGGCTGCGCGGGCGCGGCGGTGGGTTGCACGGCGCGTTGACGCGGCGCGGGCGCCTGGGTGGGAGCAGGAGGGGGCGTTGCCGGCGCGCTGCAGCCGAACATAAACAGAACGAGGGTTGCAAACAACAAGCCGAACGCAAACTTGGTTTCACTTGCCAAAATTGCCTTGAACATCTTGACCTCCGTGTGGGTTGAACGCGCGCGGAATTGCGCGTGGTTTGATTGCGTTGTAACGTAAGCGGTGTTGCGTTTCAAGCGCCAGAGGTGTTACATGGCTGTAAAATTTTTGTTCCATTGAGTGTTACATGCGGATTTCTTGCTGTTTTTCGTGTGAATGTGCTAAACTTGTGCGGCGCTATGCTCAAACACTCACTGCCACTTGCCTTCTGCTTGTTCCTCGTCTCTCTCTTGGCTGCGCCTTTGCCGGTCCGCGCAACGCCGTCCGTGTCTGTATTGCTGACGGGCGTGTATTACGACCCCTTTGTGACCGGCGAAAATTCCGAAGCCGTTCAATTGCAAAATATCGGCGCCGCGCCGCTCGCACTTGCGAATTGGCAATTGAGCGACGGCGAAGGCACAGTCACGTTTCCGAACGGCGCGACGTTGAGCGCGGGACAAAAAATTTGGGCGGCAAAATCCGCGTCCGCGTTTTATGGTGAATTTGGGTTTTTACCCGATTATGAATACGGCGCGGATTCGGACGCGACGGTGCCGAATATGACGGGCAGCGCGATATCGCTCACCAATGCAGGCGACCAAGTTTTTTTGAAAAACGATGCGGCAGAAATCGTGGACGCGATGGTGTATGGCAATGCGATGTTGGACGCGCCGGATTGGAATGGCGCGGCGGTGCAGATTTATGATTTCGGCAGCGCAAGCAGTGAGGGGCAAATTCTCTTTCGCAAACGCCAAGAGCCAGATGGAATGCCCGTACCGGACACCGACACGCGCGCGGATTGGGCGCAAGACCCTGCGGATAATGTGTTAGGGAAACAAGTGGAATATCCCGGCTGGGACCGCGATGAATTTTTCCAAACTGTAACATCCAACGCGAACGCGACGGTGAAATACTGTGTTGCGCCCGACCATTTGTTTGAATGCGTGCGCAATGAAATCGTGAGCGCGACGTCAACCATTTCGATGGAACTCTACTCGTTCGAAAATGCAAATTTGGTGGATGTTGTCACCGCAACCCTTGACGCGGGCGTGCAGTTTTCGGTCTTGCTGGATGGCAGCGCGATTGACGCGCAGGGGAAATGGGCGTGCGCGCAAATCGAAGCGCACGGCGGACAGTGTTGGATTTTTGCAGGCAAGCCGCAGTCCAACATTCATAAACGCTATGACAATCAACACGGCAAATGGATTGTCATTGACAACGCGCGCGTGCTGATCGGCTCGGAAAATTTGGGTGATGACGCGATGCCTTCCGACGACATGAGCAACGGCACGCTCGGCACGCGCGGCGGCTATTTAATTTCGGACAATCCCGATATCGTCAATGCCGCGCAAACCATCCTCGACCGCGATTTTGACCCGACGCATCACGCGGACATTCGTCGCTGGGGTACCAACACCGACGATTTTCCGCCGTATGATTTTGTGCCAAACTATGTGAACGGCGGCAAAGGGTATGCGGTGCAATTTCCGACGCCATTGACACTGCACGGCGCGTTCCCTATCGAATTGGTGCAGTGCCCCGACAATTGTTTGCGGACCACCGACGCGTTGTTGGGCATGGTGGCGCAGGTGGGGGCAGGGGATACGCTGCTGGTCGAGCAATTGTATGAATACACCTATTGGGGCGCGGGGACCAGCAATCCTGTCGCGGACCCGAATCTGCGCTTGCAAGCGTACATTGCCGCGGCGCAACGCGGCGCGCGTGTGCGTATCTTGCTCGATTCGTTTTACGATACCTTTAGCAGTCCGCGCAGCAATTGGGCGACGTGCGCGTATGTGAACGCCTTGTCCGCGCAATATGATATTCAATGCCGCCTTGCGAATCCGACGGGGCAGGGCATTCACATGAAAATGGTTTTGGTGCAGCGCGGCGCGACCGGCTTTGTGCATCTCGGCAGCATTAACGGTTCGGAAACATCCAACAAGCTCAATCGCGAATTGGCAGCGCAAATCGAATCGCTCGACGCATACAACTACTGGGCGAGTGTTTTTGAGTACGATTGGTCCTCGACGACGTTTGCGCCGCATCGCACGTTTCTCCCATTTTTGTTACGCAAAGGAAAACCCTAATTCGACAATCAATCATTCACGCCGATTGATTGCTCGGGTCAATGACGACCCATGTCAACCTATTCGTTCGAACCCTTCAAAATCAAAGCAGTGGAACCGCTGCCGATTCTTTCACTGCAAGAACGTCAAGAAAAAATTCAAGCCGCCGGATATAACGTTTTCAATCTTGCCGCGCACGATGTGACGATTGATTTTCTCACCGATTCCGGCACGACCGCCATGAGTGACAATCAATGGGCGGGGCTGATGCAAGGTGACGAATCGTATGCCGGCTCGGAAAATTTCGCGCACCTCACGCGCACCGTCCGCGATATTTTTGGTTTCGAATATTTTTTGCCCACGCATCAGGGACGCGGCGCGGAGCAAGTGCTTTTCAACGTCATGGTGCGCCCCGGCGATGTTGTGCCAAACAATACGCATTTCGACACGACGCGCGCGAATGTGCAGGCGCGCGACGCGCGGGCGCTCGATTTGGTGATTCCCGAAGGACTCGACCCGACCGCGCAACACCCATTCAAGGGGAATATGAATCTCCCCGCGTTGGCGCAGCTCATTCAACAAACCGGCGCGGCAAAAATCCCACTCGCCATGCTCACGGTCACCAATAATGCTGTCGGCGGGCAGCCCGTTTCGATGGAAAACATGCGCGCGACGAAACAATTGCTCGCGCAGTACAACATTCCGTTGTTTCTCGACGCGGCGCGTTTTGCTGAAAACGCGTATTTTATTCAACAGCGTGAAGCGGGATATCGCGACAAAAACGTTCCCGAAATTGTACGCGAAATGTTTTCGTATGCGGACGGTTTCACCATGAGCGCAAAAAAAGATGGACTGGTGAATATCGGCGGCTTGCTCGCCGCACGCGACGAGGCGTTGTTTGAAAAACTGCGCGCGCGTTTGATTTTGACGGAAGGATTTGCCACCTACGGCGGTTTGGCGCGGCGCGATTTGGAAGCGATGGCGCGCGGTTTTTACGAAGCGTTGGACGAAAAATATCTCGCGTATCGCACGGGGCAAACGCGTTACTTGGCGGAACAATTGACCGCGCACGGTGTGCCGTTGGTGATGCCGCCGGGCGGGCACGCGGTCTTTTTGGACGCGAAACGCTTTGCGCCGCACATTCCGCAAGCGCAATTCCCAGGGCAGGCAGTGGCGATTGCGTTGTATCTGGAAGGCGGAATTCGCTGCTGCGAAATTGGCAGTGTCATGTTTGCGCAGCCGGACGCGGTGACGGGCGAAATGAAATTTCCGGATTTGGAACTCGTGCGGCTTGCCATTCCGCGTCGCGTCTATACGCAGAGTCACCTCGATTATGTCGCGCAAGTGATTGGCGAGGTGTATGCGCGGCGCGCGGAATTGCGCGGCATGAACATGGTGTACGAGCCAACCGTGCTGCGTCACTTTACCGCGCGTTTTGAGTTTGTGTAGTAAATTCACTTGACCAATCCCGTTTTTGCGGTACACTATGCCAAATTGCCCCCGTAGCTCAGTGGATAGAGCAGCGGCCTCCGGAGCCGTGCGCGCACGTTCGAGTCGTGTCGGGGGCGTTCGGCAAGCACGCGGAAACAGGGAAACAGGAACAATGCGCCCATTCCTGTTTCCCTGTTTCCCTATCTGTCCCAATGGATTATGATGCAGTACGCGGCATGGCGACTCTATTTTGAACGCGTCATCGAATTGCCGGACGCGGAAATCAATCTCGCCGAAGGCGCGTTGATTCTCGCGGCGGACGAATATCCGGACCTCGATGTTTCGCGCTATTTGGCGGAATTGGACGCGCTGGCAGGAACCGTTGCGCCGCGTATTGCCGCGTCGGATGAACCGCGCGCCATTCTCGCGGCATTGAACGCGTTTTTGTTTGACGAACTCGGTTTCTCGGGCAATCGCCAAGATTATTACGACCCGCGCAACAGTTATTTGAACGACGTGTTGACGCGGCGCACCGGCATTCCCATTTCGTTATCGGTATTGTCCATAGCGCTCGCGCAGCGTTTGCGGCTGCCCATCGTGGGCGTCGGTTTGCCCGGACATTTTTGCTGCAAGTGGCAAACGGCGACGCACGAAATCGTGTTCGACCCATTCAACGGCGGTGAGATTCTCGACATTCCTGCGATTCAAGCGCGCGTGCGCGCGACCGCGCAGCCCCACGCGACCTTTGAACCCGATTGGCTCGACGCGGTCGGCAACAAATATATTCTGTATCGCATGTTGAACAATCTCAAGACGCTTTTTATACGGCGCGGGCAATTGCGGCGCGCGCAGCAAGCGGTTGACAAAATGCTGCTGCTCGACCCGCGCGCAAGTAGCGAAATCCGCGACATGGGCTTGCTTTCACTGCGTTTGGGGGAACACCGTCAAGCCGTGATTTATCTGGAACAATATCTCTTGTCGCACCCCGACGCGTATGATGCGGACGAAATGCGCGCGCATGTGCAGGGCGCGCTCGAACAGGTGGAACGGTTGAATTGACGACATGATCGGATACGAGACAGCGACGATGCAGGTTGCGTGGGCGGAAACCGCGCGCGGTGTTTTGCGCGCGGAAGGAATGGACGCGCGCAAATGGCTGCACAAAATTGTGACCGCGAATGTGGAACAATTGGAAACAGGGCGCGGCGCACATGGCGCGCTGCTCGACGCCAAAGGACACTTTGTCGCGGATTTCATTCTCGTGCGCGACGGCGACATTTATGGTCTGTTGTGCGAACCTGCGGCGCGCGAAAATCTATTTCGCGCGCTCAAGCGTTACATCATTCGCGAGCGAGTCACGTTGACCGACGTGAGCGAACGCTGGCGCTGTTTTGTGTTGGTGGGGCAATACTCGTCCGCGCTCGTGGAACGCGTTCTCGAAACGCGCGCGCCGGACGGACTGCACGCGTGGGTGTGGGGACGCGCTGCCGAATCGGCGGCGCGTGTCATTCGCAGCGCGCGGGCGCGTGTGCCATCGTTTGACGTCATGGTTCCCGTCGGCGCGGCGCCGGAATTGCGCGCGGCGCTGCATGAAATTCCGCAAGTGTCAGATAATGTATTGGAGACGCTGCGGATTGAAGCGGGTTTGCCGCAATGGGGCGTTGATTTCGATGATTCGACGCTCGCATTGGAAATTCCCGATGGGATGCAGATTCGCGTGGACCAGGGTTGTTATGTCGGACAAGAGGTCGTGGCACGCATTGTGCATCGCGGGCATGTGAATCGTCATTTGCGCGGATTGTTGATTGAAGGCGATGGGGTTCCCGCGCGCGGGCAAGCGATCTTGTTCGATGGCAAAGAAGTTGGCAGTATTACATCCTGCGCGCGGTCGCCCCTGCGCGGCGTAATCGCGCTTGGCTACGTGCGACGCGAAGTGGAGCCGGGCGCGAGCGTTCAGGTGAATGGAACGCGTGCGCGCGTGACAGAACTCCCATTTGTCTTGCCCTGAGCATGCCAATTTTTCTCTCCGAAAGTGACGTAGAAACGCTCTTGACCATGCCCGACGCGCTGCGTGAAGTTGAAAACGCGCTGCGTGATTTCGGCGATGGACGCGCGCAAAATCGCGCGCGTCAACGCGTGCGCACACCGCACGGCGTGTTGCATGTCATGCCCGCGGGCTGGTTCACGCGCGGGTATGTGGGGTACAAAGCGTACACCTCGTTTCGCGGCGGCGCGCGTTTTTATTTTCATTTGTTCGACGGCGAGACGGGCGATTATCTTGCCATCCTTGCCGCAAATAAACTCGGACAAATGCGTACGGGCGCGGCGTCGGGCGTGGCGACGAAATTTCTCGCGCGCGCGGACGCGCAAACCATTGGCATCATCGGCACGGGCTGGCAGGCAGAATCGCAGCTCGAAGCGGTTTGCGCGGTGCGCCCAATTTCGCGCATCCAATGTTTTTCGCGCAATGAAACGCGACGCAAGCAATTTGCGGAAAAAATGTCGGCGCGACTGGCTGTCCGCGTAGAGGCAGTGTCAAGCGCCGAGGCGGCGATTCGTGAATGCGACATTACTATTGCGATTACGAATGCGCCGCAGCCCGTGATTTTGGGCGAATGGCTGTGTGATGGAATGCATATCAACGGCGCGGGCAGCAATTGGGCACAACGACGCGAAGTGGACACGGAAACGCTGCGCCGCGCTCATATCATTCTCGCGGATTCGCGCGAACAAGCGATGGTGGAAGCGGGCGATTTGATTGCGGCAGTTGCCGAGAATGTCATCGGCTGGCATCAAGTCCACGAACTCGCGGCGCTGGTGTGCGGGCGTGTGAATGGACGTAGGAACGCAGAGGACATTACCTTTTTCAAATCGTGCGGACTCGCGCTCGAAGATGTGGCAGTTGGTGCCTTTGTTTATGAACGCGCGCGCGCGCAAGGAATCGGTATTCCGCTTGCATTTTGAAATCGGATTCAACATGACAATGAGAATTGTAGGCAAGAACGAACGTGTCGCATTGGATTTGAAGGTGAACGGTATCATTGAGCGCGTCCACGTCGAACCAATGCGTTTTTTGTCTGAGGTCTTGCGCGACGATTTGGGTTTGACCGGCGTCAAGACCGCATGCGGCATGGCGAACTGCGGCGCGTGTACAGTTCTTGTGGATGGCGTGCCGACGTATTCGTGTATCACGCTCGCGCTTGATTGCGAAGGATGCGCGATTACGACGATTGAAGGATTGGCCCAAGGTGACGAGTTGAACCCTGTTCAGCGCGCGTTTATCGAACACGATGCGCTGCAGTGCGGATTTTGTACGCCTGGACAAATTTTGTCCATGACCGCGCTGCTTGAAAAAAATCCCGCGCCGACGGAAAACGAAATTCGTCACGCGCTGTCGGGCAATCTTTGCCGCTGCGGCGCGTATGTAAAAATTTTGCAAGCGGGCGCGGCCTTGTCACGTTCCAATCAAGAATCATAGTCGCAGAAATCCGAATATGCCTAAACTGGTCCGAACCAAAGTTGAAAACGAAGGACGCGTCACCGAAGAATTGGCGTGGGTGACGGTGCCCAAAACGCAGTCGTGGGATGTGGAGCAAGAACTGCGCGTCGTCGGCAAACCGATTGCGCGCGTGGATGGAGTGGAACGCGTCACGGGCGCGGCAAAATACACGACCGATATTCAACTGCCGCGTATGCTGCACGCGAAATTTTTACGCAGTCCGCACGCGCACGCGCGAATCGTCAGCATTGACGTGTCGGAGGCGGAAAGGATGCCCGGCGTGCGCGCGGTGCTGCATTGCAAAAATATTGCGTCGAACCGTTTTCAAAGCAATCGCGATTTGTTTCCGGAGACGGTGCTCTTTGTCGGCGACGAAGTGGCGGCGGTGGCGGCCGATACGTTGTCCATTGCCCGCGCGGCGTTGGAAAAAATTCGCGTCGAATATGAAATCTTGCCGTATGTTTTGGATGCCGAAGCCGCGGCGCTGCCCGATGCGCCGCGAGTGACGCCCAAGGGAAATCTGTTGGACGGCAAAGCGGAAACGTATGCGCGCGGCGAGATTGAAGTGGGATTTGCAGAAGCGGATGCGATTGTGGAAGGTGTGTTCACCACACCGGCGCAAATTCACACGCCGCTCGAAACGCATTCGTGTGTGGCGAGTTGGGACGGGCAGACGTTGACCGTGTGGGAATCTTCACAGGATGTGGAAAGCGTGCGCGAACGTCTGGCGAAACTTTTGAAACTCGACCGCGCACATGTGCGCGTGTTATCGCAGTACGTCGGCGGCGCGTTCGGCGCGAAATTCGGCGCGGGCAAGCATACGTTGATTGCGGCGCAATTGGCGCGGCAGTTGAAACGCCCGGTGCGCTTTGTGCTGGACCGACGCGACGAAAATGTTTCTACCGGTCAGCGTTCGCCGACCAAACAGCATTTGAAACTGGGCGCGAAAAAAGATGGCACGCTGACGGCGGTTGAACTGACGACGTACACGAATCTGGGCGCGTATGCGACATGGGCGGGCTGGGTTGCCGGACCCGCGCGCGAATTGTATGCGTGTGAAAATGTAAGGACGACGAGTTATCACGTGTTTACGCACACGCCGCCGTTTGCGTCGTTCCGCGCGCCGGGTTTTGTCGAAGGCGCGTTCGCACTGGAACAAATGATGGACGAACTCGCGGCGCGTTTGCGCATGGACCCGGTTGCGCTGCGCATCAAGAATTACGCGCGTGTGTCACCCGAAAGCGGCAAACCGTACTCGTCAAACGGATTGTTGGACGCGTATGAAGCGGGCGCGAAAGCAATTGGGTGGAGTGACAAGAAAAAACGAAATGCGAAAAACGAGAATCGCGAACCGCATATTCGGCGCGGCGTCGGCATGGCGAGTCAGATTTGGTTTGGCGCGGGAGCGCCGCCGTCGTATGCGATATTGAAAATCAACCCGGACGCGACCGCAACGATTATCACGGCGACGCAAGACATGGGGCAGGGGACGAAAACAGTCCTGTGCCAAATCGCCGCAGAGGAGCTGGGTTTTCCACTCGAAAAAATCGCGGTTGAAATCGCGGATACGCAAGTGGGCGTATTTGCCGGCGGTTCGGGCGGGAGCATGACGGTGTCGTCGGTCGGTCCTGCGGTGCGTGAAGCCGCGGCGGACGCGCGCGAACAATTGATTTCGCTTGCGGCGACTTTTTTGAAAAAACGCGCGAAAGATGTGCGGATTGAAAACGGTGTTGTGAAAACGCGCGCGTTGGAAAAACCACTTGCCGAAATCTTGCGCGAGTTGGACAATGTCCAAATCATCGGGCACGGTTCGCGCAATCCGCATACGAGCGACTATGAAATTCGCACGTTCGGCGCGCAATTCGCCGAGGTCGCGGTGGATGTGGAAACGGGCGAGGTGCGCGTCGAACGCGTGGTCGCGTCGCATGATTCGGGGCGCATCTTGAATCCGCTCACGGTGTCGAGTCAAGTCGAGGGCGGTGTTTTGCAAGGCATGGGTTTTGGTCTGATGGAAACGCGCGTATTGGATGCGAGCGGCGCGGGTTTGAATTCGAGTTTGGAAGGATATCACATTCCGACGATTGCGGACGCGCCAAAAATTGAAACGCGCATGATTGACCGCGCCGATTTGCTCGCCAACAATCTGGGCGTCAAAGGCGCGGGCGAACCGCCAATCATTCCGACGGCAGCGGCAATTGCGAACGCGGTGTATGACGCGCTTGGCGTACGTTTTCACGACGCGCCCATTATGCGTGATAAGGTGTTGGACGCGTTGGGGAGATTGGAGACTGGAGAAACGTTATGAGCTTTGAACTGGTTTTTCCACAATCCATTCCGGATGCGATACGTGCGAACGAGAACGGTGCGCGCTGGTTTGCGGGCGGCACGGATTTGATTCCCGAAATCAAAATGGGTTTGGCAATGCCCGCCCGTTTGGTGAATTTAAAACACATCGCGGAGCTGCGCGGCATTCACGCAACAGAGAATGGGGTTCGCATCGGCGCGTTAACAACGCTGACCGAAATCGCAGAGAATCCGCTGCTGCGCGAAAAATATCGTGCGCTCGCGCAAGCGTGCGATGTTTCCGCGTCCCCGCAGATTCGCAATGTCGGAACAATTGGCGGGAATCTGAATCAGTCGTCGCGCTGCGCGTATTATCGCAACGGGTTTGCATGTTATTTGAACGGCGGCGCGAAATGTTTTGCGCGTGATGGTGAAAATCGCGAAAGCGCTGTCATCGGATACAAAGATTGTGTGCATGCGCATCCGTCGGACCCTGCCAACGCGTTGGTGGTGTTTGACGCGCGAATTGTTGTAGAGAACGAGGCAGGGGAACGCGTCATCGCCGCAGAGGAATTTTTTCGCGCGCCGGATGCAAACGATACGCGCATGAATGTGTTGGCGCGCGAGGAAATCATTACCGCGATTGTTTTGCCGCGCGTAAATGAAAATACGCGCAGCGTGTATTTGAAAGCGATGGATCGGGCGGCGTGGACGTTTGCGCTGGCGAGTGTGGCTGTAAAGTTCGAAATAGAAAATTCAAAATTGGAAAATGTTCGTGTGGTGTTTGGCGGTGTGGCGCCGATTCCGTGGGGTGAATTTCGCATAGCGAAAACGCTATCCGGCAAAAACGCGGACGCGGAGTTGGTTACACCAGGATTGGGAAGCGTTTTGGAGGACGCGTTGCCGCTGGAAAAAAATCGCTACAAGGTGCGACTGACGCGCGGATTGTTGAAACACGCGTTGCGCGACTGTTTGTTGTGAAATGATACGTTTGGAGTAGCGAACACTTGATTGGATGTGATATATCTCTCATGCCGACGAAAACTGAACGCGTTGAAAATCATTACGAACGCATGAATGCCGTCAAAAGATATATTTGCAATCACACGGACGAGCCGCTAAATCGCCGTGTATTGGCGGAAATTGCCGGATTCTCGGTGCCGCAGCTGCAGCGAATCTTTGTGGCAGCAGAAGGCGAGAGCATTGCCAGCTATGTGCGTCGCGTGCGTCTGAAACGTGCGGCGCAAAAACTGCGCATGGGCGCGGTGGACATTACCGAAGTGGCGTTGGCGGCGGGGTATCATACGCACGCGGCGTTTGGCAAAGCGTTCAAGCAGCAGTACGGTTTTTCACCGAGCGAGTTTCGCGCGCTCGGTTGCAGGCGCGCCACACAACTTTTGAGGAGAGAATAAATGGGAATCCGAATCAAATTGGCAAGCGTATCCATCGGTGATTACGACAGGGCGTTGGATTTTTATACCAACAAGCTGGGTTTTGTGAAAAAGCGGGACATTCCGCTCGGCGACGGCGCGCGATGGATTACGGTTGTTTCACCGCAAGAGCCGGAGGGAACGGAACTGCTGCTTGAGCCGAATGCAAACTATCCTGCCATGAAGACGCTCAAAGAGTCTTTGGTCAAAGATGGTATTCCGTTCACCGCGTTTCAGGTAGATGATGTTCCGCGCGAATATGAGCGTCTCAAAAATCTCGGCGTCGA
>CAZXYP010000051.1:0-19797 GCA_964644955.1 uncultured Anaerolineales bacterium
TGTTCCGAATCTTCGGGTTTCGCGTATTTGTACAATTCCACTTTATCGAATTGAAAACCGCGTTTGATGCCGCGCGTGTCTTTGCCCGCCGCGAGATTTTCTTTGCGAAAGCACGGCGTATAGGCGGTGTAATTCAAGGTGAGTTGTTCGCCGTCCAAAATGTCGCCCATGTGCAAGCCGGTGAGCGGCACCTCGGCGGTCGGCACAAACCACGCGTCGCGTTCGACATCGTGATACAGGTTTTCGCGGAATTTCGGCAGTTGTCCCGCGCCGAACATAATGTCTTCTTTGACCATGAATGGCAAACCGAATTCGCGATACCCGCGTGCGGCGTGATGATCGAGAAGCCATTGAATCAACGCGCGCTGCAATTTGGCGAACGGACCGTTCGTAACATAGAAACGCGTGCCGGCGAGTTTTACGCCGCGTTCGAAATCGAGATAGCCGAGTTTGGGACCCAGCTCATAATGCGGCAGGGGCGTGAACGCAAATTCGCGCAATTCGCCGACTGTTTTCAAAACGACATTGTCGCTGTCGTCTATGCCGAACGGCACATCGGCATCGGGGATGTTGGGTAATTCGCACAACGCTTCTTGCAATTGCGCGTCGAGTTCGCCGACAAGGGTTTCCAGTGAATCAATTTGCGTGTTGATGACGCGCACCTGGTCTTTCATCGCCTCGCGTCCGACGGCATCTTGCATTCGTCCGATTTCTTTCGAATACGTGTTGCGCTGCGCGCGAAAGGTTTCGAGTTCCGAAAGTTTGGTGCGGCGTTCTTGGTCGAGCGCGAGAATGCGTTCGACGGGCGCGCTGTCCATTTGTCGTCTGGTCAGCGCATCGCGCATGATTTCGGGTTTTTCACGGATTAGGCGTAAATCGTTCATGAGACCTCACTTTTTTTTCGAGTTGAGAAATTTTTATTTCGGTAAGGCGTCTCGAAATTCCTTGAGACGTTTGAACCAGTCAATGACTTGCGTCCGATAGTAGGCGTTCCGCGGACTGGTGGACGGAACAATAAAGATTTTTGTGTTTCCCCACGCGGGGGATGACCTTTGCAATCCAATCTGCGCGTGTTTATCAAACGCGACCCGATAGCCCGTGATGCCGACGAAACAGGCAAGGCGCGGCGCATAGCGCAAAATTTTGGCGCGGAGGATTTCGCCGCCGCGCGCATATTCCGCTTGCGCAAGGTCATCTACATTCGCGGTCGGACGCGCAACCAAATCGGTCAAGCCGTATCCCAATGCATTCATACGTACATCGTCCTGTGGGGTCAAGGGTTTTGCCGCAAAGCCCGCTTGATATAATGCCGTCCAAAATAAATTGGTGCGGCGCGCGAAATAGTGTCCGACGCGGTCCGAATACGTTCCCGGATTGATGCCGATAAAAACAATGTCGAGATTTGGTGCGAGATAATCGGGTAGCATTTTCTTGTGTAGGAGTGAAGCATTCTGTGACAAAACGTGTCGCGTAGGCATGGTTCGCCCGTACGCGTTTCTAAAAAAAAACCCGCCCCCGAAAGGGCGAGCGTTCACTCGCGGTGCCACCTTTGTTTGCCATGACGCATTGCGTCACAACCTCATTGGCTCGGTAACGGGAGCAAGCCGGAACAACTCGTCGTCGCCGCGTCGTAAAAAATCCTCATGATTTTTCACCGCCGATTGGATTTGCATTGATCGCGCAGTCGCAGTTCCACCGTTCTGCGACTCTCTATCCGCGTTCACAATGTTTGTTTCGGCAACGCGTTTGATATGCGGCAATGCTAACACTGTCCGCGCAGGGTGTCAAATCGGCTACGGATAAATTCCGCGCAGGCGTGTGGCTTCGGCGACGCGCCCGATGGCGAGCATCAAGCCCGCCGTGCGTAAATCCACTTCGTGCCGCTGTGACATGGCGACGACGTTGTCGAATGCTTCGCCGACCACGCGGCTCAACCGCGCGCGTGTTTCTTCTTCGGTCCAAAAAAACGATTGCAAATCCTGCACCCACTCAAAATACGACAACATCAGACTGGACGCGTTCGCCAGTAAATCGGGAATGACAAAAATGTCGCGGTCGCGCAAAATGTCATCCGCCTGCACGGTGGTCGGTAAGTTGGCGGCTTCCACGATCATTTGCGCGCGGATGCGCGGCGCGTTCGACGCGTCAATTTGATTTTCCAGACCTGCCAGCACCAAAATATCGCAGGGCAGTTCCAGCAATTCGGCTTCGGTGAGTGTGTCGGCGCCGGGATATTGCAGCAGCGTCCCATTTTGCAGTCGAAAGCGTTCGACGTGCAGCGGATCCAGTCCGTCAGCTGCCGTGATGGCGCCGCTGACATCGCTGACGGCAATAATTTTGCAGCCGAGTTCATGCAAAAACGCGGCGGCATTACTGCCCGTATTGCCGAATCCTTGAATGACGACCGTCGCGCCATCCAATGGCATATTTTTCAAACGCGCGGCTTGTTCGACGACGAGTTTGACGCCCAAACCCCCGGCTTCGTCGCGCAGCGCGCTGCCGCCGATCGCAAGTGGTTTGCCCGTGACAACGCCGGTGACGGTGTGCCCATGATGCATCGAGTACGTGTCCATGACCCACGCGACAATTTCGGGCGTGATGTTGACTTCGGGAACGAGAATATCGGATTGCGGTCCGATAATGAAATCAATTTCGGTGGTGAATCGGCGTGTGAGATTTTCCAATTCGCGCGCGGTCATGGCGCGTCCGGTGTACTGTCCGCGCGGGTCGCAAATGACGCCGCCCGCGCCGCCGCCGAACGGCACGTGGACGACCGCCGCGCGCCACGTATTAATCATTGCAAACGCGCGCACCTGCGCGGGATTCACGTTGGGATGATAACGGATGCCGCCGCGCGCCGGCCCCATGTTCACATTGTGATGCGCGCGATAGCCGGTGAAAACTTGCGTGCGCCCGTTCGACATTTTCACGGGAAACGTTACGGCGAGTTCGCGTTTGACGTTGCCGAGAATGACGCGCAAGCGGTCTTCCAAATTCATCGCGTCTGCCGCGCGCTGAAATTGTTCGGTGGCAACGTTCCAGAGGTCGGGTTGAGTCGTGTTTGTTTTCGTTGGCATAGTAGTAACCGTCATGGGTTCGTTCTCCTCGTCGAGAATGGCGACAAAAAACGTCGCTACGGATAAATCCCTCGCAGCCGCGTCGCCTCTGCCACGCGTTCGATGGCGAGAATGTTGGCGGCGAGTCGTAATGGAATTTTGTGCGCCTGCGCGCGTTCGTTGACGGCATGGAACGATGCATCCATCACGAGTTTCAAACGATGATTGATTTCGTCCTCGTCCCAAAAGAACGATTGCAAATCTTGCACCCACTCGAAATAAGAGACGGTCACGCCGCCGGCGTTCGCCAAAATATCGGGAATGACAAACACGTTGTTGTCAAACAAAATCTTGTCGGCTTCGGGAGTCGTCGGTCCGTTCGCACCTTCGGCAAGAATTTTTGGGCGAATGCGCGCCGCGTTCGCCGCCGTAATTTGTTCTTCCAACGCGGCGGGCACCAGCACGTCGCATTTTATTTCCAACAATTCGTCATTCGTCACGCGGTCGCAGCCGGGGTAATCTACGACCGTGCGCGTCTTTTTCATGTGCTTGACGAGCGCGTGCGGGTCAATGCCGTCAGAATTGTAAATGCCGCCATTCACATCGCTGACGGCAACGATTTTGCAGCCGAGGTCGTGCAGCATTAATGCGCTGACGGAACCGACATTCCCGAAACCTTGGACGACGGTGGGCGCGTCGTCCAAATCCATGCCGAGATATTTTGCGGCTTGCGCGACGCAAAAACTGACGCCGCGGCCCGTCGCGTCACTGCGCCCGAGCGAACCGCCGAGCCCGAGCGGCTTGCCGGTGGTAATGGCACTTTCGAGATGTCCGCTGTGCATGGATATCGTGTCCATCAACCACGCCATGATTTGTTGATTTGTATTCACATCGGGCGCGGGAATGTCGCCGTCCGCGCCGATGAGCGGCGAAATTTCAGTGGCGAAGCGGCGCGTGAGATTTTCCAATTCGCGCAGCGAGAGCGGAGTGGGGTCCACAATCACCCCCCCCTTGGCGCCGCCAAATGGAATGTTGACGACCGCGCATTTCCACGTCATCCACATTGCCAACGCGCGCACTTCGTCGAGCGTGACGCCAGGGTGATACCGAATGCCGCCTTTGCCGGGACCGCGCGTGGTGTTGTGCTGAACGCGATAGCCCGTAAAGCCGCGCACCGTGCCGTCGTCCATGCGGACAGGAAAATTCACGGTGAGTTCGCGTTTCGGCACGCGCAAAATCGCGCGCAAATCTTCTTCGAGTCCCATAAACTCGGCGGCGAGGTCGAATTGCTCCTGCGCAATTTCGTAGGGAGTTTTCTTTGCTGCTTCTGACATTCGTGGTGAACAGGGTACGCAATACGCAAGATGGATTTCGTATTGCCTACCCTGTTATTTGAGAGCATTGAGTTTTTCGAGCATGATTTCCCGCGCCCGTGCGGGGTTCGCTTGACCTTGTGTTGCTTTCATCAATTGACCGACGAGAAAATTCAAAACGGTTTCTTTGCCCGCCAAATAGGTCTGCACTTCTTTTGGAAAATTATCAAGCACTTGCTGCGCGGCGGCTTCAAGCGGCGCGCGGTCGCTCACCTGCGCGAGATTTTTTTCTTGAATCACCGCATCCGCATCCTTGCCCGTTGCCATCATTTCGAGCAGCGCGGTTTTGGCTTGTGTGCCGCTGATGGTTTGGTCGTTGATGCGCGCAATCAAGGCGACCAACTGCGCGGGCGCGATTTTCAAGGTTGAGATATCGCCTTGCAGATTCGCAAAAATTTCACCGGTCAGCCAATTCGAAATCGCTTTGGGCGAAACATTTTTTGCTTTGCCTATCGCAACCGCGTTGTCAAAATAATCTGCCACCGCGCGTTCGGCGCTCAGGACGCCCGCGTCGTATGCGCTCAAGCCGAGTTCCTTCATGTATCGCGCGCGTTTTGCGTTCGGCAATTCGGGCAAACGCGCTTGAATTTCATTCACCCAATCAAGTGTTACGTGCAAACGCGGCAAATCGGGTTCGGGGAAATAGCGATAGTCGTGCGCTTCTTCTTTGCTGCGCTGCGGCACAGTGACGCCGCGCGCTTCGTCCCAACCCATCGTCTCTTGCAAGACGCGCCCCCCCGCGCGCAAGATTTTTTCCTGCCGCGCGATTTCGTATTCGACCGCGCGAAACATCGCGCTGATGGAATTCAAGTTTTTGATTTCGGTGCGCGCTTGCGACAGCTCTGTCGAACCTTTGGGGCGCAGTGAAATGTTGGGTTCGATGCGCAGCGCGCCTTTTTCCATATCGCCCGAACAGACGCCGATATAGCGCAAAATTTGGCGCAGCGCGGTCGCGTATTGTTTCACATCTTCGGCGGAATGTAAATCGGGCTGGCTGACAATTTCCATCAACGGCACACCCGCGCGATTCATGTCAATGAGCGATGAACCCGCGCCGTCGTGAAACAATTTCGCGGTGTCTTCTTCCAAATGCACGCGGCGAATGCCAATCTTTTTTGTGATGCCACTGCTTTCGATTTCGAGCCAACCGCTGCGCGATTGCGGCAAGTCGTACTGGGAGATTTGATAGCCCTTCATCAAATCGGGATACATGTAATTCTTGCGGTCAAATTTCGCGTATTCGGGAATCGAGCAGTTGAGCGCGAGCGCGGTGAGAATTGTCGCCTCGACGGCGGCTTGATTGATGACAGGCAGCGCGCCGGGCATGCCCATGCACGTGGGGCAAACATGTGTGTTCGGCGGCGCGCCAAACGCTTCCGCCGAACAGCCGCAAAACATTTTGGATTGTGTCAGGACTTGCGCGTGAACTTCCAGCCCGATGACGGGTTCGTATTCGATTACGGATTTTTCCATAAGGCGCGGAAAGATGTTTGAGGTGGAGAGGTGAACGGCGCTGTTCATTGCGAGTGATTATAGCACATTGCTAATGTTGAATAGAGAACTTTGAGCTACACCGGTCAATGCCGCTTCAACTTGTTCCAACACTGCTCTTTGTTTTGTCACATCGCCCGGCTCACGTTCCCCCTCAATTTACATTGTATGCAAAGTCAGCAGCGCCGGTCTCTCGCACGCACTCTTGAGCCGAATCTGCTTGCCCTCTTCCGCCGATTTCAACAACGAACGCATCACATCCACGACGTGAAAAGTCATTTCACCGCTCGCGCGAAACGGGGAATTTTCGCGAATGCCGCGCGCCATATCTGCGACGCCGAGCCCGCGCATGTTTTCGGTGTACGGAAATTCAATCGGCATTTCGCGCCAGTCGGCATCATTCTCGCCGCGCAGCAAAATTTTTCCGCCGAACCAATTCGGGTCGGGCGCGACGATGGAGCCGGTAGTGCCGTAAATTTCAATGCGCGGCAATTGCGAATGCCAGACATCAAAACTGGTGACGAGTGTGGCGATGGCGCCGTTCGCAAATTCCAAATTGCCTGTGACGTGCGTTGGCGTGTTGACCGGAATCGCGTGCCCGTCCTTGGCAATGCGTTCGGGAAATGACGCGCGTGCGAGCGCCGTAACGCGTTTCACCGGACCGAAAAAACTAATCAGCGCGGTCAGATAATACGGACCCATATCAAACAACGGTCCGCCGCCGGGCTGATAATAAAAATCCGGATTGGGATGCCATTTCTCGGGACCGTGTCCGACCATGAACGCGGTTGCGGCAACGGGGTCCCCAATCGCGCCTTCATCGAGCAATTTGCAAATCGTTTGCCACGCGCCGCCGAGAAAGGTATCGGGCGCGCCGCCGACGCGCAAATTCCTTTTTTTTGCAATTTTCAGAATTTTTTTCGCGTCGCCGCGTTTCGTGGCGAGCGGTTTTTCGGAATAAACGTGTTTGCCCGCTTTCAAAATCGCGCGGCTCACCTCCGCGTGCGCGTCGGGAATGGTGAGGTTGACGACGATTTCAATGTCGTCGCGCGCGAGCAAATCATTTACGCGCAACGCGGTAATGGAAAATTGCGCGGCGCGTTTTTCCGCGCGTTCCATGTCCACATCCGCGCACGCGACCAAAGTGAGATTGTCAAAGGTTTGCAGGTTTTTGCAATAGATTTCGCTGATATTGCCGCAGCCGATAATGCCGACGCCGGTGCGTGCGGCGGGAGTATTATTTTCCATGTGCGAGTCCGTTTTGTGTGAGATACGTGTAACTCTTTTCGACTGCTTCGAGCATGTCGGTCGCGCAGCGGTCCAATTCCACAATCCACCATTCGGCGGTCTCGCGGCTTGCGTCAGAGATGGCGCGTAAATCTATGATGCCCTCACCCGCCGCGGTCATGTCGCCGTCCATCGTCGCGGGACCGTCTTTGATGTGCAGTAACGGCGCGCGTTTGCCTAATTCGCGAATCATTGCCGCAGGTTCGACGCCTGCCGTCTTTGCCCAATACACGTCCACTTCAAAACCAACATTCGGTTCGAGAAAGTCGAGCATGTGTTGATACACAAGTTTGCCGTCGAGGAGCGCGCATTCTTGCCAGTGATTGTGATAATGCAGTTCCAGATTTTGCGCGCGCAAAAATTCGTTGGCGCGATTTAATTCATCGCCCACCGCGCGCACGTCGTCGAGTGTGGCAAAGCGTTCGGGCGGATACCACGCACAGACGACGCGCTTGACGCCGAACGTATTCGCAATGTCAACCGTTTGACTCAAATTGTCGAGCAATGGCAGGGGCGCGTGCAGACTCGTCACTTGCAAATCGAGTTCGCGCAAGAGACGCGCGGCAAATTCCGGCGACGCGCCGTACATGCCTGCAAGTTCGACGCCGACATAGCCCATGTCCGCGACGCGGCGAAGGATGCTTTCATAATTTTCCGCGAGCTGCGCGCGGAGAGAATAGAGTTGGATCGCAATGGGGGGCATATGTTGTCATTCCTATTTTTGACTTTTGACCAATCGTTCAATCCGCGTGAGTGCCTCTTCGATATTTTCCATTGAATTGCAGTACGACATGCGGACAAAGCCCGCGCCGCTTTCGCCAAAGGCATCGCCCGGCACGGCGGCGACGTGTTCGTCCATCAAGAGTTTTTCGGAAAACTCGTTGCTCGTCAAACCCGTCGGGCGAATGTCGGGGAAAACATAAAATGCGCCGCGCGGTTCAAAGGTTGGCAAGCCAATCGTGTTGAGTCCGGCGAGAATGGTTTGGCGGCGCAAGTCATACTCGTTCACCATATCGCGCACGTCTTGCTCGCCGTGCCGAATCGCTTCGAGCGCGGCGTGCTGTGCCATCGTCGGCGCGGACATGATCGCGTATTGATGCACTTTGCGAATGGCGCCGAGAATTTCCGGATTCGCGCATACATAGCCGACGCGCCAGCCCGTCATGGCGTAACTTTTGGAAAAACCGCCGAGCAAAATGGTGCGCTCTTGCATTCTTGGCAGCGACGCGAAATTGGTGTGTTCGACGCCGTACACGAGGCGGTCATAGATTTCATCCGAGATGACGAGCAAATCATATTTTTCCGCGAGGTCGGCGATTTGCTGCAAGCGTGGTTTGCCCAACACCGCGCCCGTCGGATTGTTCGGATAGCCGATGAAAATGGCTTTGGTGCGCGCCGTGATGTGTTTTTCCAATTCTTCGGCAGTGACTTGAAAATCATTTTCGACAAACGTGGGAACCATGACCGCCGTGCCGCCCGCCAAAACGACGCTCGGTTTGTACGCGACAAAACACGGTTCGACCACCAACACTTCATCGCCCGGGTCAATCACCGCGAGCATTGCGCACTGCAGCGCTTCGGAAACGCCGACGGTGATGAGAATTTCATTTTCCGCGTTATAGCGCACGCCGTACATGGCAAACAATTTGTCTGACAGCGCAGTACGTAATTCAATCGTGCCGCTGTTGGACGTGTAATGTGTATCGCCACGCTGAATGGACTCGATGCCCGCTTGTGAAATGTGCGCGGGTGTGACGAAATCGGGTTCGCCGATGCCGAGGGAAATGACATCTTTCATGGTCGCCGCAATGTCAAAAAAACGGCGGATGCCGGAGGGCGGGATAGAGTTTACTTTTTGGGACAGGCGTTGCTTTGGCATGATAGAGTCCTGGTTGGGATTTGGAGACTCGAGATTGGAGATTGGAGACTCGAGATTGGAAGTTGCGTTCTTATTTTCCGAATTCCGTGCCTTGTTCCGCTTGCAATTTTTATCTCGGGCAATGCTTGCCGAACGCGCGAATTGTCCACACATCGTTCGGTTCGGCGTGGGTCAATTCAAAAAAATCGTTTTGTTCGTCGCGGACGTAAAAATGAATTTGCCCCGGCGTGCGCCACTGCCGCACGATTGCGGTGACGCGATGCGTTACGTTTTCAAACTCGAACGCGCGCGGTTCGACCGCGTACGCAAAACTCGAATACGTTTCGACGCGCATCATTCAACGATCCGAAGGGTTTTATGCGCGAAACGCGACTCGATGAGCAGCATGGTCGTAAAACCCTTCAGGGCTGCACTTTATTCCGAAAAATCCAATTCGGACGAATCACCGACGTTCAGTTTCCGGAACGTGCCGTACACGCGCGCATTGGAACCGATGAGAGACGCTTCGAGCATTGCGCTCTTGACTTCGGCGTATTCGCTGATGATGCAATTGCGCAAAATCGCGTCTTCAATGACCGCGCCTTCGGAAATCGAAACATTCGGTCCGATGATGGAACGACACACTTGCGCGTTGGCGCCGATATACACCGGTGGGATGATGTGTGAGTCTTGAGCGCGCGGCGTCAAGTTCCCGTTTTTGCCGAGCAGGTAACGGTTCGTTTGCAAAATTGCTTCGCGGGTGCCGCAGTCTTCCCAGACCGCGATGCGTTCCGCTTCGAGTTTTGCGCCCTGTTCAATCATGCGCTGCATCGCGTCGGCGAGATAGTATTCGCCTTTGGTTTGAATGTTGAGCGTCAAAACGTCGTCAATCGCCTGCATGATTTTTTGCCATGCTTTGAAATAGTACACGCCCACGACGGCAAGGTTGGAAATCGGCTCTTGCGGTTTTTCGACAAAACGCGTGACATAGCCGTATTCGAGTGTGACCACGCCAAAGCGGCGCGGGTCCGGTACTTCGTGACAATAAATCAAACCGTCGGACGTGACGCGCTGCAAGCGCGACCAATCGGTTTCCCAAATCGTGTCACCGAAAATGATCAATACTTCCTGGTCAATAAATTCGCGCGCAAGGTTGATGGCGTGCGCCTGTCCGCGCATTTCTTCTTGCACCACAAAGCGCGCGTTCAAATGCGGATAGGTGGTTGTCACATATTTTTCGATTTGGTCACCGAGATAGCCGACGACAAAAATAATTTCCTCGAATTGAATTTCCGCCATGCCGTCGAGAATATGTCCCAGCACGGGTTTGCCTGCCACGTTGACCAATGGTTTGGGGCGAGAATAGGTATGTGGGCGCAGGCGTGTGCCAAGACCGGCAAGAAGGATGACTGCTTTCATGAAAGACTCCGCGTTGAGTGGTGCGCTAAAATGTTCGTGTGCGTGTACGGTTGTGCCAAAGTGACCACACTGCCGTACGCTCACGCGCCTTCCAGCACGATGACAAATTCGCCCTTGAAGGGCTGTTGTGTAAAATGTTCCAAGACCAACGACAATGCGCCGCGTACAAAAGTTTCATCGGGCATGGTCAAGTTGCACGCAACCGCCGCGCGCCGCGCGTCGCCGAATGTCTCGCGCAGCGCCGTGAGCAATTGCAATAGACGATACGGCGCGTCAATGAAAATCAAGGTCTCGCGCGCCGCGCGCAAATGCGCTAATGCAGCTGTGCGTTCCGCGCGTTTTGCCGGCAGCAATCCGACAAAACGAAAGCGCGCCGCCGGGATGCCGCTCGCGACCAACGCCGCAAGAATCGCCGACGCGCCCGGAATCGGCACCACGCGCGCGTGGGCGCGCAGCGCGGCAGCTACCAACGGCGCGCCCGGGTCTTGAATCAACGGCGTGCCGTGGTCTGAAATCAATGCTAGACTTTCGCCCGCGCGCAATCGTTCGCACAATCCGTCCGCGTCGCCCGGCGTCGAGTGTTCATTGAATTCGAAAAGCGGTTTGGTGATTTTTAACTGCGCGAGCAGGGTCGAACCGGCGCGTCGTTCTTCACAAATGACCGCATCCGCTTCGTTCAAGACGCGTCGCGCGCGCAGCGTCAAATCATTCGCGTTTCCGATTGACGTCGCAACGACGTACAATATACCCTGTTCCAAGTCCGCGCGATTGTACCCGTACTCATGGGGCATGTCAATTAAATTTCGTGAATTGTTATGCACGCGGGAGGATGATTTGTATGCCGCGCTTGTTTTTGGCAAGTCTCGTTGTGGGATTGTGGCTCTGTGCCTGTCAGTTTTTACCCGGCGCAGCGCCGACGCCTGCGCGTCAGATTTCGTATGACGGACCGGTAACGCTCACCATCAAAGCCGGCGAAACCTTGCCCGGCACGACGGTTGCTTATCATGGCAAAGCGCCGGATGGGCGCGCGATTTTGTCCATCAACGGCGTACAGGCGGTAAAAGCCACCGCCGATTCGGTGAATTGGACCGGCGCGTTGGTTCTGTTTTCGCTGATTGATTTGAAATTGCGCATTGTGACGTTTGACGATGCGGGCATGACATTGGCGGGGACGATTCGAATTGTCGTGCAAGAGCCAGCGCCCGCGGCGGGCAATCCGTCGGCGAATCGCGCTGCCGATTATGTGATTCCGGTTTCGTACACGGTGGAGCGCGGCGGTGTCATTCCCGGAACAAATGTGGCGTATGTGGGCGCGCGCACGGGCGGCGCGGAATTTACCAATCTGGACCAATATCCCTTTCGCGAACGTTTTGATTCGGTCGTGTGGCAAGGACATTTGCGCGAACGCATCGCGCTGCGTTTGGATTTGCGCGTATTGGATTTCAATGCGGACCGCGTCGTATTGGGCGGCACGGCGCAAATCATTTTTGAAAAATAGCACGCGCGTTGACAAAAACGGCAAGCGTCGTAAAATGGAATCGTCTTGGGGCTGTGGCGAAATTGGCAGCCGCCGCGGACTTGGATGAGCACGCGAGTGGGAAACCCTCGCTGTGAATTCTGTCAAAGTCGGTGAACCCTCTGCCCAAAAGCAGTGGCAATACCGAGCCAAGTTTCCTGTTTCAAACTGTTCTCGACTCGCATGAAACCTCGCCGCTATACAGATGACCAGCTGAGAACTGCTGTCGAGTGCAGTTACACAATGAGAGCCGTTCTTGAAGCATTGGGGCTCAAACCATTGGGAGGAAATTACGAGACGGTAGAGAAGCGAATACGCGAACTTGGATTGGACACATCCCATTTCTCGGGAAGTGGACCTAAAGGGCAAATCGCACAACTACGGAACTCGGCCGTTAGAACGTATTCTCGTTCATCTCAAGTTGGAAAATATATGGCGCTTGAGAAATCGCTTGATACGTGAACATGTAAAACCTCATCAATGTGAGAGCTGTGGCAACGTCCGGTGGATGGGGCAACCTATTCCGCTTGAACTTCATCATAAAGACGGAGACCGCACAAACAATTGTTTGGAGAACTTGGAATTATTGTGTCCGAATTGTCATGCAGCAACTGACAACTATCGGGGAAGCAAGAAAAAGGTGTAGAGACTTGACGGCAGAGACCTAAAACGGATGCAGCCACAAAATGCATTCATCAAGGTCAAGGTAAAGTCCAGACCATCAAACTGCGACGTAGAATATCGCAGGTGGCGCAAGCCATAGTGGTAAGAAAATCCGCTGGAGTCACCCTCCGTATGGGTTCGAGTCCCTTCAGCCCCACTGCTGTGAGAGCCGGTCAGCATCTCGACCGGTTTTTTCATGGACGCCATTTTTTTTATGGACGCCATTTTTTTTATGGACGCCATTTTTTTTATGGACGCCATCGCTACCGCTGAATGAAAGGTCAATCCGATGTCTGAAGAAATGAATGAGACTGCGGAACGCGTGAATCAAGAACACTCTGACACACTTGAAACGCAGACCACAGTCGCACAAGATATACCGGTTCCGGACAATAATGTCGGAAGTGAGCCATCTGCGCCGCCGGCACAAGAATCCAAACCCGCGTGGCGCATGTTGGTCGCGCCCGCGTGGTTCCTACTCGGCATCTTGGTCGGGCTTGGTATTTTTTATGCAGTGACGCTGTACACCGCGAAACCTGCCCCCCCCCCCGCCGCGACGTTGGACGAAGCGGCGGTGAAAAAAGCCGCGCGCGAAGGATTGATCGAGGCAATTCAAACACTGCAGGCGCAGAGCCAGCAGGGACAGACGCAAGGTTCGCAAGCGCCGCAAACGGTGGACCGTACTGCGTTCGCCGTGCGCGCGGCGAATCAGTTGGGCGACGCGAACGCCAAGGTGCAAATTGTCGAGTACGCCGATTTTCAATGTCCGTTCTGCGGACGCCATCATCAACTCGTCGCGCCGGATTTAATCAAGAACTATGTGGACACCGGCAAAGCAACTTATATCTACAAGCATCTCGCGTTTTTGGGCAATGAATCGGTCTGGTCCGCGATTGCAGCGGAATGTGCTGCCGACCAAGGGAAATTTTGGGAATATCACGATTACCTGTTTACGCATCAGAACGGCGAGAATCAAGGTGCCTTCAATAAGGACAAGCTCATTGCATTTGGCAAAGAACTGGCTCTAGACATGACACAATTTGAGGCGTGTGTCAACAGCGATGCGACGTTTGACCGCGTGCGCGCGGACAGCGAAGAGGGACAAAAGTTGGGCGTGAGCAGCACGCCGACGTTTTTTGTGAATGGCAAACCGCTGGTCGGATTGACTTCGCCGGACGAATTCAAACAAGTGATTGAACAAGCGTTAGCGCAATAAAAAAAATTCGGGTCGCAGGACCCGAATTTTTTATTGCATCAAAGTTTGCGCCCGCGCGGCAATGTATTCGCCGATGGCGAGAGAGGCGGTTGCCGCGGGCGATGGCGCGTTCAACACATGCAATGCGCGCGGCGTTTCCACAAAACAGAAATCATCCAACAGTTCACCGCGTGCATTGACGGCTTGCGCGCGCACCCCCGCGCCGCCGCGCGTCAAATCCGCCGCGCAAATTTCCGGCACCAATTTTTGCAGCGAACGCACGAACGCGGCTTTGGACAGCGAACGATAAAATTCATAAACGCCGGTGCGCCACCATTTTTGTGCCATGCGCGCAAAACCGGGGAACACAAGATTCTCCAAAGTCTCGCCCGCGCGAAAATGTTTCCAGCTGTATCCTTCGCGTGCCAACGCAAACACCGCATTCGGTCCCGCTTCGACACGACCGTGAATCGTGCGCGTGAAATGGACGCCGAGAAACGGCAAGCGCGGGTCAGTCACCGGATAAATCAGCCCGCGCACGCGCGATTGAGCGTCGGGTGCAAGAAAATAATATTCGCCGCGAAAGGGAAGGATGCGCACGTCGGGTGATGCGCCCGACAATTGCGCGATTTTGTCGGCATACAAGCCCGCGCAGTTAATGAGCGCACGCGCTTGAAATTCTGCTCCCGCGCGGATGATTTGGCAGTCGCCGCGCGGTTCGATTTGAGTGACGCGGGCGCCAAGTGCGACGCGTACGCCGCGCGCGGCAATTTCGTCGCGCATGGTTTCGGCAATGCGCGCATAATCCACAATCGCGGTGTTGGGCGAATACAGCGCGGCGAGTCCGGCCGCGTGCGGTTCGATGTCATGCAATGCGGCGCGTTCGATTTTTGAAATCCCCGGCACGCCATTCGCAACGGCGCGCGCGTAAAGCATTTCGAGGCGCGGCAGTTCTGCCGCGTCGGTCGCGACAATCACTTTGCCGACGCGTGCGATTGGCAGCGTATGCTCCGCACAGTATTCCGCCATGCGGCGCGCGCCATCAACGCACAATTTGGCTTTGAGTGAGCCGGGTTTGTAATAGATGCCCTGATGAATGACCCCGCTGTTGTGTCCGGTCTGATGCTGCGCGACCGCGCGTTCCTTGTCCAATACCACCGCGCGGATTTTGGGCTGCTGCATCACCAGCGCGCGCGCGGTCGCCAAACCAAGAATGCCCGCGCCGACGATGGCGAAATCGAAAATTTCAGTCATGGGTAATGGCTGTCACGCGCGCATCAATTACCAATCCATTCTTGATACAACGGCGTAATGTCTTGACCGCCGGCTTGATTGAACGCATTGACCAAATCCTGCGGCTGCGCGTTTGTGTATTTGAATTGACGATAGTAATTTTGCAGCGCCTTGAAAAACGCCGCGTCGCCAAGGCGTGTCCGGACGGCTTGAAAAAAGAGCGGTCCTTTGCCATACACGAACGCGCCGTACGCGTCTTCGGAATACGCCTCCACGGGCAAACCCGCGGGCAGGTTGCCGAATTTCTGTTTGCCCCGGTCGTACTGCGTTTGAAAATAATCGTTGCGAATTTGCTGCGCCGTTGCCATGTCATAGTGGTCTTCAAAATACATGGTCGTCGCATACTGCGCCAGCGCTTCGTCAAGCCACGGATGATTTACCTGGTCGCTGCCGACAACCGAATAAAACCACTGATGTGCGACTTCGTGCGCGGTCGCAAATTCAAAAAAACTCAATTGCCCGGGGTCCTGGTACAAATTGGACGCCACTGTAATCACTCCGGGATATTCGATACCGCCTGCCGTTGTCGGTGATTCTACAATGTCCAACGAACGGAATGGGTATGGACCAAAGCGTTTCTCGTACACGCGCATCGCGTTGACTGCCCATTCCAGCGCGCGCTTGCCGGCTTCCGCGTCATTGGGTTTGTACCATGAAGTCACCGTAACGTCATCCAACTGCGCCGAAGTGTTCTCCAGCACATTGGTCAGATTTGCATTGAAATCGCGCATCGGCGCGGCAATAAAGCGGCGCGAAATGCGATTGCCTTGACGAATTTCCTGAACCATTTCGCCCGATGCAATCACCTCATAATCTGCGGGTGTATTGATGGTGACATCGAACGTACTGCTGTCTGCATAGACCACATCCCCGTACTCGGGCGGCATTTCGAGATGCCAGCCCTTGTCATCAAACGCCGGAATGATGGGATAAATCGTCGGTAAGGTCGTGAGCCAATCGGTTTGCGTAAAATCGCTGTAGCGCCCTTTGCCGTCCTTGGGAATCTTGACCGTGTAATCAATGGTCGCAACCAGCACTCGGCCCGGGGCGAGGGAATTGCCCCAGGTGAGGTGTGCGACCGTATCGTTCTGCGACAATTCGATATTGGCGGGACGACCGCCGATGGTGACTTGATTGATTTCAATGCCGCCCTCGCCGGGTGTCGCGTTCGCAAAAAGACGCAAATAAATCCCATCCAATGCTTTATCGGTGCGATTGGCAAAACCGATGCGCTGCCGCGCATGAATTTCGGTCAGGTCATCGCTCACATCCCATTGGATAGAGTAGTAGGTTTTGTTTTCAATCTTGTTGAGCTCTTGGCTGAATTGCGAGCGCAGCGCGTAATCGAAACCGGCGGCGACAGGCGTTGGCGCGGGCGGGTCGGTGGGCAGGGGCGTCGGCAAACGTGCGGCAACGGTCGGGTCTATGGTCGGACGCGTCTTGCCAAAATCTGAAGAAAGCACCGTTGCGCCAGCAGGTGGCATTGTGGGCAGCGCGAGGCGCGAGGGGGGGGGGGAAGCCGTTGGCGCGACCGGCGCGGGCGCGGCACATGCCGCCAGCAATACAAAGACAAGCGCTACAATTTGACGACGCATTTTTTTTCTCCGTACAGTGTTTTATTCACCGCGCATACGCTACCATGCGCGAGCAAATGCCGGATGAATGCCGCGTTAGAAAATGTCAAAGCCGTCGCGGAATGCGTCGCCACGGCACGGGACGATCTTGCGCATCCCGCCAGATGGTGGTCGTGATGGCGCGCAATAGTTGTTCGCCCTGGGTCGCGTCCGTCAAGGATTGTTCCCAGATGCCAGCTGTGTTGCCGCAATGCACGAGCCGCGTGTGCAGTGTGATCTCATCGCCCGGTAGGGCGGGACGCGCATACTCCAGCGCGTGGCGATAGAACCACGGGAGCGGCGATACATCATCGGACGCGAGCGCATAGCCCATCTGCCGCAAAGTCGCGCGGATTCCTTCTTCCAACCAATCTACATAAACGGCATTATTGGTGTGACGCGCGGAATCCGCCTCGTAAAACTGCGCGCGGCGTGAGGTCGTCCATTCATATAGGGCGGGCAGTTCGGGATGCAGGGTGACTTTGCCGATGGGCGGGAGCGCAGGCGCGGCGTGAAGATCAAACATGGCGGCAATGTCGGGATGAATGCGCGTGGGCTGAACAAGCTTCGCGTCCACGTACACCCAATTGGCAATGCCGCGCGCCATGACGCGCCCGTCGTTTGCGCGGCGCACCAAATAGTTGCGGTCGGAACGCACGCGCGCGAGCGACGAAATCCAGGTGCTGATTTCCAGGGCATCGAGGTAACGCGGCGCGCACGCGCGCTCGATTTGCATTGTGCGAATGACCCAAAATTGGGCGTGGCGGCGATACCATTCCAAATCAAAACCGAAATGGGCGGAGCCGCGCATCGCCGTTTCTTCAAAATAGCGAAAGAGGTTGGCGCACGAAACTTCTTCGCGCACGTCCAAATCGTACAGCGAAACCGTGAGGGGAAAAATAAACAATGTCTCAGCCACGGCGCGATTGTACTACAAACCGATGGAAATCGAACGCGGCGTTCCCCGGCGGGTCCGCCCTCGCGCATTCGACTCTCATGGCGCGTTCATTTTTTTTTAACGCGGTTTGACATTGCAAAAAATGTTTGGTATTCTGTCTCCCGTTTGGCGGTACGTGCAAGAATGAAGTTGTTTTTTCGAATGTTGCTTGAGGCACGCGTGTAGCAGGTCGGTTGGCTTGTGCGCGTGCCGCTGTGGTCACCTTTGATCGAGTCAGCGTCACAACCCAAGCCGGAGACTTTCCCGCGACTTGTGCGTGGCGTTTTTTTATTCCCATTGTCTATTCACCCGCAAGACCTCGCTCCCCTTATACCCTTATCTCAAGACGAAAGGAGGTGAAAGCATGGCAGAAAAGATTGAAGGCACGGTCAAGTGGTTCAATGCCGCGAAAGGTTATGGCTTTATCGCCCATGACCAGGGCAAGGATGTATTCGTCCACTACTCGGCAATCCGAATGGACGGCTACCGCGCGCTCGCAGAGGGCGACAAGGTAGAGTTTGAAATCGTGAATGGCGACAAAGGACCACAAGCCGAGAATGTAACTAAGGTGTCATAATTCGTCCTTTGGCATGACAAGATTTTTTTAGGGCGCGGTGGATACCGCGCCCGTTTTTCCAAAAACGAGAGCTGTCGCGCGACAGCTCTCGTTTTTGGTGTAAGGGCGAGGCGAACCCAAAGAGGGTTATTGCGTGAGCATCAAAAAAATTCCGGCAAAGGCGAGAATGACCACCAGCGCGAGCAGTCCCAGCAAGAGATAGCGCATGGTGTTGGTGGCAGGGCGAACCGGAGCGGGTTGTGGCGCGGGCATGGGCGCAGAACGCGTTGGCGTTTGGCTTGGGGGAGTTGCTTCGCGCAATTTGCGTAATCGCTCCATCGAAGATTGCGTCTGCGCTTCCGAGGCGCTGACAATTTCATTTGTGCGCGCGGCGGATGTGACAGGTGTTGGCGTTTGGATGGCCGCTGTGGTAGCTGCGACCGGTGAAGGGGGGGGGGGCGGTTTGAGCGCAAGCAGACCCGAACGCGCGCGCGAGTCGCGCGGATTCGTCGCCAACGCGCGATTCAAATAAGCGGTTTGCTTGTCTTGGTCTTGTTCCAGTCCGGCGAGCCAAACCAATGCGTCGGTTGAGGTTTCATCCAAAGCGACAGCGCGCTGAAAAAATTGCTCTGCCTTGTCGGCGAGTCCGACTTCGGCAAGTTCCTGTCCCATCGCCACGAGCAGTGGCACATCGTCTTGCGTGGTGGTGGTCAGGCGTTGTGCGATAGAAGCATCCAGCGTGTGTTCGAGGTTTCGGTCTGCCGGCGCGAGTGCGGCGGCATAGGCATAACTCACCAACGCTTCGTCTTGATTGGTTGAAGTTTCCGCGCGCCCGCGCCAGGCGTTGGCATCTTGCGGATTGATTTCGCTGGCGCGCGCGTACATTTGATACGCCAAGGCGTTGTCGCCTTGCGCGCGCGCGGTTTGCGCCCGTGTCAGCATTTCCTCGGGATTGTCCCACGCACTCATGCTCAAACTCCTTCGATGCGGTTGCCGCCCGCGCGTTTGGCGGCGCGGAGGGCTTGGTCTGCCATGGCAAATAATTCAAAGACAGAGGAAATGCTACTACGATATCCGGCTACGCCAAAACTCGCGGTGACTTGCCACGTCTCATCGGGCATGTTGACCACAATTTCGGCGACCAGCATCCGAAGGCGTTCCGCCACTGCCATGCCGTGTTCTTTTTTCGCCATCCACAAGGAAAAACCGACCGTGTGCGGATTGAGCCGCCCGACGGTATCCACTTTGCGCACATGTTCGCGTACGACGGTGGCAACGCGACGCATGATTTGGTCCGTTTCGTGCGGACCCAAGGTTAGATGCAAATTGCCGAAATCGTCAATGTCCATGACCAGTACACACATGGTCTGGTCAAAGCGCCAGGCGCGTCGAAAATCGCGGTCGGCAATTTCCAAAAAATGGTCGCGGCTATACAAGCCCGTCACCGGGTCAAGCGGTTCCAGGCGCGCGGTTCGTCCGGCAAGACGCGCCAGTTCAATACCCAGCGCGGCTTGATGCGTCAAGTCTTGGATGGCGGCGA
>CAZXYP010000052.1:0-1625 GCA_964644955.1 uncultured Anaerolineales bacterium
TGGTGAACGTGTCGTTATCTCCGCGAATACCAGCGCCTTACAGGAACAACTGCTCCTCAAGGATATCCCGACACTCAGCGCAGCACTTGATCAACCCATCAGGGCTGCGGTGCTCAAAGATCGAGAGCAGTACCTGTGCCCGCGCCGCCTGGAAGCCACGCGCCGCCGCAAGCCCGAATCGCTGGACGAACTGCGCGTCATTGCCAAGGTACTGGTCTGGTTGCTGGAAAGCAGCAGTGGTGACAAGACCGAGCTTGCGCTGCGTGGCGCGGCGGAACACGACGCTTGGGCGCGGTTGAGCGCAGCTGATGATGGATGCACGGCGTCGGGCTGCGAAAGTGCGATGGCGGGAACATGCCCATTCCACAAGGCGCGCAAAGCCGCCGAAAAAATGCTCAAGGCGCAGTTCACGTTGGAAGATTTCCTGCAGCAGTTACAGCAAATCAAAAAACTGGGACCGCTGACACAAATCCTGGGCATGATTCCGGGATTCTCGCAATACGCCAAAGAGATTCCCGAAGAAGCGACCGAACAACAATTCAAGCGCATCGAAGCAATTATTCGTTCGATGACACCGCAGGAACGCCGCAACCCTGACGTATTGAACGCGCGCCGCCGCCAACGCATTGCCGGCGGCAGCGGCACCACTGTTCAAGACGTGAACGAACTGATGCGCGAGTTCAAGCAAATGCAAAAAATGATACAGCAGATGAAAAGCGGAAAAGGGCGCGGGCTGCCGCGCATCCCCGGATTTCCGGGATTCTAAACGACGATTCAAACCATTTCTAGCCGCGAGCGCGCCGGAAGCGCGTCGGCGGCGACCAATTCAAAACGCATGACGAGTTGCAAATCGCCATGCCATCAAGGAGACCAGCTACAAGCCATGGCTACGAAAATCAAATTGACCCGCAAAGGCATGAAAAAACAACCCACCTATCGCGTGGTCATTCAAGAAGCGCGCAGCAAACGGGACGGCAAGTATATCGAAAATTTGGGACTGTACGACCCGCGCCAAAATCCGCCATTGATTCAACTGAATGCAGACCGTGTCAATCATTGGCTCAAAATGGGCGCCACGCCGACCGATTCCGTCGGACGCTTGCTCAAAATGGCAGGCATTACGGACAAGTATTATCAACAACGCAAAAAGACCAATGCCCCGGCGGAAGCGGACAGCGCCGAAAGCAAAACCGCCTGAGTCTGCAGCGGCAATTTTGTAAACGATTTCTTTTGCCGCGCACCCCAATTCGTGCGTGACGTGCGTGATGGGTTTGGCACAGCGTTTGGCAAGCCCATCCGTCAAGCACAAAGTGAGAGAGAAAGTACCGTGAACATTCAAGAACTCGTCGAGTATATCGCCAAATCGTTGGTGGACGACCCGAATCAAGTCGTGGTCAAAACCACCGAAAATGCGCACACTGTCAACGTGGAGCTTCAAGTCGCGCCAGAAGACATGGGGCGCATCATTGGCAAAGGCGGTCGCGTCGTCAATTCGTTACGCACCCTCGTCCGCATTGCCGCTGTTCGGCAGGGCAAGCGCGCGACGTTGGAAATTTTGGACGCCAACGGCAACGTGAGCCATCCGAACGCCGAATCGCTGCATCACGCCTAAATCGCCGAGACCT
>CAZXYP010000052.1:1635-17726 GCA_964644955.1 uncultured Anaerolineales bacterium
CCTGACGGGTTTTTGTCGCGTTCGCTTTGAACCTCACGTGGGGTTAGATACCGCACAAAGGTTTGTAGCCGCGCGACGGGGATGAAAACCCGTCAGGTCTTGTATTCTCTGATGTCCGACGACACCCAACACTACCTCGTCGTGGGCGAAGTTCTGAAACCCTGGGGTTTTCGCGGCGACATTAAAATCAAAATCATTTCCGACTACCCCAATCGCCTGCTGAAACACAAAACGCTTTATCTTGGAACACCTGCGCGCGCGTATCAAGTCGAACGCGCGCGTTTGCATTCCGGTTACGCCCTGCTCAAGTTTGTCGGTTACGAGAACGACACCTCGGTCGCCAAACTGCGCGGCGAACTTGTCCAGATTCTCGAACAAGACGCCGCAAAATTAAAAAAAGGTCAGTACTATCATCACCAAATTATTGGCTTGACCGTCGTCACTTCCGACGGCGAAACGCTCGGCGCGATTTCGCAAATTTTGGAAACGGGCGCGAACGATGTATATGTCGTCAACACGCCTGCGGGCAAAGAATTGCTGCTCCCCGCCATCAAAAGCGTCATCAAAAAAGTTGACCTCGATACCAAAACCATGACCGTCGAACTCTTGCCCGGATTGGTTGACCTGTAGAAATCCACCTGCGCCACACATCCCAAGCTCACTGCTGTCGTAACCGTCATCCCAAATCATTTCCGTTCGCCCCTCCGGTCGGCGGCGAATCATAAAGAGGACCTCATGTCGAAAAAATTGCTTTTCGCGCTTTTGTGCGGTGTTTCGCTGCTTGCCCTCACGCTCACGGTTGCGTCGCCCACCCCAACGCGTGCGCAGCCCACGCAACCGCAGCGCGCGCCATTGCTGGATGCAAATGCACCCAATCGCATCGCCGGACAATTCATTGTGGTTTTCAAACCAACGACCTCAAAGGGTCAGATGCGCAAGACCGCGGCGGACGTAACGACAAAATTCGGCGGCACGATTTTGTACGAATACAACGCCGCGCTGAAAGGATTCGCCGCGCAGATGAACAAAAAAGCGGTGCGTCAACTTCGCAAAAATCCGCAAGTCGAATACGTCGAGCAAGACAAGCGCGTCACGCTGTCCGATGAATGGACGCAGCCCGATCGCGCGCGCGTTTTCCAAACCGCGCAACCAAGCGCGACGTGGGGACTTGACCGTCTCGACCAACGCAATCTGCCGCTCGACACGGTGTACAACTATTCGACCACCGCGTCCAACGTGAATGCGTACGTCATTGACACGGGCATTCGCACCACGCACAATGAATTTGGCGGACGCGCCTACAGCGGTTACACCGCCATCAGCGACGGCAACGGCACGAACGATTGCAACGGACACGGCACGCACGTGGCAGGCACCATCGGCGGCGCGACCTACGGCGTTGCCAAAGGTGTGAAATTGTACGCCGTGCGCGTTTTGGATTGCAGCGGCAGCGGCACCAATTCCGGCGTTATTGCCGGCGTGGATTGGGTCACGGCAAATCGCGTCAAGCCCGCCGTCGCCAACATGTCGCTCGGCGGCAGCGCGTCCAGCGCGCTCGACACCGCCGTCACCAATTCCATCAATGCCGGTGTCGTGTACGGGCTCGCGGCGGGGAACGAAAACACAGACGCTTGCACCAAATCGCCCGCGCGCACAGCGGCTGGCATCACCGTCGGCGCGACGACGAATACGGACGCGCGCGCGTCGTATTCCAACTACGGCACGTGTCTCGACATTTTTGCGCCGGGTTCCTCCATCACTTCTGCGTGGATTTCAAGCAACACCGCCACCAATACCATCAGCGGCACTTCGATGGCGACACCGCACGTCGTCGGCGTCGCCGCATTGTATTTGGCAAACAATCCGACCGCGTCGCCTGCGGCAGTCCGCGATGCGTTGGTCAGTAACGGCACATTGAACAAAGTCACCGGCGCGGGTAGCGGTTCGCCCAATGTATTATTGTATGCGCTTTTCGGCAGCGCCGCGCCGACCAACACGCCGACGCGCACGCCCACGCCGATTCCCGGTCCAACCAACACACCGACGCAGACGCCTACGCCAATTCCCGGCGGTACGAACGTTGTCAAGAATCCGGGCTTTGAAAGTGGACCGAACGTCAATTGGACCGAGAGTTCGAGCGGCGGCTATACGATTGTGGATACCACCCGCCCGCGCACCGGCGCGTACAGCGCGTATTTTTGCAATTACAATTCATGCACCGAATACATTCAGCAAGCCATCGTCGTTCCCGCAAACGGCACGCTGACGTACTGGTGGTATCAAACCAGCAGCGAGGGCACGGCAACGGCGTATGATTATTTGCGCGTACGGATTTACAACAACAGCGGCACACTGCTCGCCACCGTGCGAACATGGAGCAACAAGCATAAGCGCGGCGCGTGGTCGCAAGACACCATTTCACTCGCCGCCTACGCCGGACAAACCGTCCGCTTACGCTTTGTCGCGACAAATGACAGCAGTTTGCCGAGCGCATACTTTGTGGACGATGTGGCTGTGAAATAAAAACGCGCGAAAAAGCGGCGAGTCAGAAATGGCTCGCCGTTTTTTTTGTGCGCGCCATACCCCTACACGCGTGTATAATTGGCTCGCCTATGGAAGCAAAAGAATTGAAACTCGCCATCGTCGCGCTGCGCGATGTGGTGCTGCATGAAGAAATCGAGCGCAAGCGGGTCGAGAAAATTCAAGCGCGCCTGCAAAGCGACCGCGTACTCAAGAATCCGCCGATTGTGACGCGAGTGGAAGATGGCGGCGCGGAACGCTATATCGTTTTGGACGGCGCGTCGCGCACAAGCGCGCTGCGCGCGTTACAAGTCCCCGATGTGTTGGTGCAAATCGTGGATTACCATTCGCCGAAACTCAAACTCGAATCGTGGCATCACTTGCTGCTCGACCTGACGCCCGCGCGCTTGCGTCAAGAATTGGATACGGTGACGTGTGTGGCGATGGAGGAAATGAGCGAGACGCGCGCGAAACACGAATTGGAGGCGCGCAACATTGTGGCGTACGTAAAATTCAGCGACGGACATCTGGTCGGTTTGAAATGCAACAATGATTTGACCGAGCAGGCGCACGCGTTGAACGAAGTCGTGCGCGCGTACGAAGCCAAAGTGGAGTTGTATCGCGTCGCCACCACAGATTTTGAATCCCATCTTGCCGACCCCAAACGACTCGCGGCGATTATGGTATTTCCGCGCTACAAGCCGGAGGAAATCGTGCAAATCGCGTTGAGCGGCGCGCGCGTGCCGATGGGCATTACGCGTCATATCATTCCGGGACGCGCGCTGCGCGTGAATTTGCCGCTGGATGTTTTGGAAAACGCGCAGTCGTTGGACGAAAAGAACGCGTGGCTCGATACGTGGCTGGAAGAAAAAATGAAAAACCGCAATGTACGGTTTTATCAGGAACCGGTGTTCTTGTTTGACGAATGAGGTTTTGGAATTTATGGACATTCGCGCATACAACAGTCAAGCGTGGGACAAGCAGGTCGAACAAGGCAATCCATGGACACAGCCCGTGTCGCCCGAAATCATTGCCAACGCGCGGCGCGGCGAGTGGAGCGTGCTGCTCACCGAACAAATTGCGGTGCCGCGTGAATGGTTTCACGCGCGCGGCAAATCCGATTTACGCGACATGGATATTTTGGGGCTCGCGTCGGGCGGCGGACAGCAAGGTTCCATTTTTGCGGCGGCGGGCGCGAACGTCACCATTCTGGACAATTCCGCGAAACAATTGGAACGCGACCGTTTTGTCGCGGAACGCGAAGGGTTGAACATTACGACGATTCAAGGTGATGCGCGCGACTTGTCCATGCTCGCGGATGAGTCGTTCGATTTAGTTTTCCATCCCGTTTCCAATTTGTTTATTCCGCAAGTGCGTCCGATTTATCGCGAAGCATTTCGCGTTTTGCGTCACGGCGGCGTTTTGCTCGCGGGGTTTATGAATCCTGTCATGTACGCCTTTTCATGGGACGCAATTGACGGCAAAGAACCGCTGACGGTCGTACACAAATTGCCGTATAACGATTACGACCACATCCCCAAGGAGCAGTTGGAAAAATTGCTGACGGAAGGCGCGCCGCTCGAATACAGTCATTCGCTCACCGACCAACTCGGCGGACAAATGGACGCGGGGTTTTATCTCGTCGCGCTGTATGAAGACTATCACACGCGCATCGCATTGAGCGAATACATGCCGACGTATCTGGCGACGCGCGCGATCAAACCGTAGCGCGCATCAGATCCGAAGGGTTTTGCAAAACCTGTCGGGTCTCGCACAACAATTCTAAACTCCCCTTAACCTCGCGCCGCGCCATCTGTGCTAGAATAATTTTCGCTCTGCCCACTTTGCCCATTTACCGCGAATTGTCATGTCCTTTTCCCGTTCCCTGCTTTCGGTTATCTGGTCGCTGCTCGGATTCCTAACCCTTGCTTCCGTTTCTTTCGCGCAAGACAATCAAATCAAACTCTTTACGACGCGTGACGGTCTCGCAGGCGATTATGTCACAGCCATCGCATTCGCGCGCGACGGCAGCGTGTGGATTGGCACAACCGAAGGCGTGACGCATATTGAACAAAATCGTTGGACGAGTTATACGCGCGCACACGGTTTGGGCGACAGTTGGATTACGGCGATTGCAATTGCGCCCGACGAACGCGTTTGGTTGGGGACACAGAGCGGCGGTGTTTCGGTTCTCGACCCGAAAAGAAAAACATTGACAACATACAACTTGGATAATTCGGAGATTCCATCAAACTTTATTACTCAACTTGTTGCAGACTCGAACAATCGCGTATGGATTGGAACATTGAATCATGGCGTCGCGCAATATGATGTCGCCGCGCAAACGTGGACAACCACAACCGAACCATTTCCCGAGACAACGCCCACTCCAAACAATTGGCGCGCCACTTCGCGCGGTCTCGTCGTCACCAATCCGCCCGCGTGGCTGAATCCGCTGAAACCGTATCCGACCGTTCTCGTACACGGCTGGACTGTCTCCGGCGATGACACACTTGAAACAAGCGAATTTCATTTCCTAAAAAGCTACGCTGACCGCGACGGCATTCCGATGTATTATGCGCAAGGCGTTTCGCCCAAAAACACGCTGTATCAAAACGCCGAAATCCTTCGCGACGAAATCGCGCGCGTGAAAACGGAAACGGGCGCGGACAAGGTGAACCTCATCGGCTTTTCGATGGGCGGCATGAACACCCGCGCCTATCTCGAAACGTCGTTGTATGGAAACGATGTGAACCGCGCCATCACTCTCGGCACACCGCAGGCGGGCGTGGACATTTGGAAACCCATTCTGTTTCAACAGATTTTGCAGAAACCGGACGAACCTTCCACGATTGAACTCTCGCCCGAATACGCACAGCAAATCGTAAATCAAACGCGCGCGCCCAATCCGAATGTGCCGTATGATTTGTTGATTGGCGATGCGCGGCAACAAAACGGGTTGGATTTTTTGAAAGATATGCCCGCAAGCGACGCGCTGATTTCGGTCAACAGTTCTCTCGCGTTGGACGGCGCAAACCTTCGCAAACACATCAACGCCGATTTGCACGATTGGGGTCCCGAAGCTGTGCCGCTCGACCTCACAAGCTATTTGTATCCGCGCGAGACATGGGAACGCTATTTGCGCAACGCGTTACGCAACAACGATAACGCGCCGATTGGTTCCGAAATTCAGACCTCTCCACTAACCCCTCTCCCGTTGGGAGAGGGGAATTCCAATCTCCCCTCCCCTGTTAGCGGAGGGGTCGGGGAAGAGGTTTGGGTCGGCAATCATACGCCGGTTGTCACGGAAAAAATTTCTGCGGGCGAAATCGTGACGCGCACCGTATTGATTGACGAAAACAAATCCGTGCGCTTCATCGCGTATTATCCGAATGGCAAATTAAGTGTTTCGCTGATCGCGCCCGACGGAAAAAAATTCGAGCCGCAGGATTTACCGCGCGAGCAAGATGGCGTGTTGTCTCTTTCGACAGACATTGCCAGCTTTAGCGGTTATGTGGTAAAGAACGCGCAATCGGGTGAATGGCAAATCATATTGTCGCGCACGGATAACGGCAGTAAACCGATTGAGGTTTCGACGTACGCCGAGTTGGATGCGCCGCTGCAAGTACAAGTGTACCCAAATCCGACTCAAAGGCGGGTGGGTGAGCCGAAAACAATTCTCGCGTTCGTCAACGCAAACGCCATGCCTCCGCAAGAACAACCGCGCGATGTTAGAATCATCGCGCGTATTGCAGAACCTTCCGTCGAAGGAGGCAACGGTTATACATTCAGCGAGTTTGAGTTGTTCGATGATGGGCAACATAACGACGGCATGGCACAAGATGGAACCTATGGAAATGCGCTGGTTCCCTCACGCGAAGGATGGCATCTGGCATTTGTACAGGTTCAAGGAAAATATTTCGTTCGCGAACAAGAAGTTACTTTTCCAATCATGGCGAGCGACGCCAAACTGGCTTCTCAAGCAACGGTTGAAATGCGCGGCGACGAGATTCTGATTCAAGCGAATGTAGAAACCACCCGCGCAGGCATGTATGCCGTGAGAGCTGAAATAAAGCGCCCGCATTCAGATAAAATTGTTGCCCGCGCATTTTTCCCCATGAAACTTGACGACGGTGTTCAACAGATTTCCATTCCTCTTGATGCGCGCCAAATTCCGCCGGGTGAATATACTGTACACTTACGATTGTATAATCTTGCCGGGGTGGCGTTTGGTCTGGAACCTGCCGCGCTTGTCGCAACCTTTACGCGCTGACTATGAAAACTTCACGCTTTTCTTTTCTCCGTCGTCCGCTCTTTTGGATTGCGCTCGTCGTCATTGGCGCAATGATCGCGGGCGGCGCGTATTTTTATTTCAATCAACCCAACGCGCGCGCGCAAACGACCGTCACCGTCGCGCGCGGCGACCTCAAGGCAACCGTTAATGCGAACGGACGCGTGCGCGCGGAAAAAAGTTTGCGGCTCGCGTTTCCCACGTCGGGTTTGATTACGCAAGTCAACGTGCAGGAAGGCGACGCGGTAAAACAGGGTGACGTATTGGCGATGCTCGACCAGCGCGAAATCGAACGCCGCGTCAAACAGGCGGAAATGAATTTGCAGGCGCGTCAAGCCGATTTGGCAGAAGCGCAGCAGCCGCCGCAAGCGCAAGAATTGGAAATCGCGCAGCAAGGTTTGAAAAAAGCCGCGTTCGCGCTCGCCGCCGCGCAAGACCGCTATAAAAAGGACGCGAGCAATGACAACAAGGTCGCGCAGGATTTGGCGCAAAGCGATTACGAGATTGCGCGCGCGAATTTTGAACGCCAAACGCGCGGCGCCTCGCAAAAACAATTGAACGATTTGCAGCGCGCCATTGACAGCGCGCAAATGGATTTGGACAATGCGCGCGCGGCATTAGCGGAAACAGAATTGAAGGCGCCGTTCGACGGCGTGGTGACCGAAGTCAATGCCGTCGCCGGAACATTGTTGGGCGGATACAATCCCGTCGTCGGCATCGCCGACCTGACGCAGTTGGAAATTCTGGCGGACATTGACGAAATTGATGTGGCGCATGTTCAGGAAGGACAACGCGTAGATTTGCGCTTTGACGCGTTTCCGGGTGAAACGGTGACAGGAACCCTCACGCGCCTCTTTCCCACCGCCAACAATGACCGCGGCGCGACGGTGTATCGCGCGGTGATTGCGCTCGACCCGACGAAATTGAAACTGCGCCCGGGTATGGGGGTGACTGCCAACATTGCCACGCTAGAGAAAAAGAATGTATTGACGGTTCCCGCGCGCGCCCTCAAAAGTGCGGGCGGGCAAAAAATTGTTGTCGTGCGCGACGCAAATGGGAACACGCGCAACGTTGTCGTCGAAACGGGCGTTTCGGATGGAAATCACACGGAAATTGTGAGCGGGGTGAATGAGGGGACGATTGTTGTTATAGAGTAATGTCCGCGAAAATCGGCAGATGGTCCGAACCATCCACATCCAGCGTCCACACACGCGCGCGATACGGTTGTTTGCTCGCCAAAAAAATTTCGTCCAGTTTTTGTTTCATACGCAGCGCGCGTATCGCTTGCGTCCACGGAATTTCGTCCGAAATCGCGTCGAGTCCCGCTTCCGCCGCATCGCGTTTCAAGCGCGCCCACGTCGGGCGGCTGCCCAAACGCAGGGTGTTGAAATCTCCGGCGAGCAGTGTCAGGTCCACGCGCGGACGCGCGTGCAATTCATCGAGGACGGCGCGAAATTGGCGTTCTTTGAACCGATAGCCCAACACATCCAGATGCGCCGAGCATACGCGCAATTCAAGTTGGTTCCATTGCGCCTCGCCAATCAGATTCACGCGCGGCTGGCGTTTCACGCGCTTGAGCAGCATCCGTTCCGCGCGCGGCAGATGCACCTGTTCATGCTGCGGCAGCAGATGATGTTCAATCGCAGCCATTTGCACGCGCGTCGTATTCCATATCAACGCATTGGCTTGCGCGCGCGCGCCGAGATGGTGATAGACGTGATGATACGACGCATACGTGTCGCCCAACAATTGCGCAATGCTCGATGCGTCATCGCCGTTTTCATGCACGGACGCTTCTTGCAGCGTGATTACATCCAAGCCACGAAAATCGGGATGCTGCGCGACCAATTCCAGCAGCTGCGCGCGTTTCATGCCTACCTGGATGTTCCACGAACAAAAATGCAAGGTTTGGGTCATTGCGCCCAGCTTATACCATTTGTCATGCGACATCAAATTGATACAATAGCCCCGTTCGTTTTTCGAGTGCCATGATTTTGCGACTTTTTTCTGTGCTGTGCCTCGCGTTACTGCTGGCGGCATGTGCTGCCGGACCTACGCCAACGCGCGACGCCAACGTCCCTCCCACGCGCACGCCGCGGCCCTTTTTATTGTTCGGCGACCCCGGCACTGCGACGCCAACTGCGGAACCGACCGAAACGCCCGAACCCACCCCGACGCAAGGTCCGATTTATACCGAATACGTCGTTCGTTACGGCGATACGCTCGGCGCCATCAGCGCGCGTTTTAATTTGACCGTCGAAGAATTGATGAAAATCAACGGCTTGACCGACCCGCATTCGTTACAAGTCGAACAGGTGTTGAAAATTCCGACGTTTGTGGAAAAGGTTGGCCCCGACGTGATTCTCTTGCCGGACAGTGAAGTGGTATATGGACCTGCGTATAAAAATTTTGATGTCAACGCCTTTATCTCAAAGTATCCTGACAGCTATCTCGCCAACTATAGCGAATATGTGGAAGGCAAACATCGCACGGGCGCGGAAATCATTCAGCTTGTGGCAGAACGATTCAGCGTTGGTCCGCGCGTGCTGCTCGCGTTGATGGAATTGCAAAGCGGCTGGGTTACATCGTCGCGTTTGGGCGGCAGTCAAATCGCGTATCCGATGGGTTTGATTGACGGCGGGCGACAAAATTTGTATCGTCAAGCGGCGTGGGCGGCAAATCAACTCAACGCGGGATATTACGGTAAAATCTCGGGACGGCTCGGTATTTTGGATTTTACGGACCGCGACCGCGCGCGGCTGGCGTACGGTTTGAATCCGGGGACCGCGGCAATACACAATGTCCTTTCCAAAACCGCAACATGGGATGAATGGCAGTCGTTGGTCGCGCCGCAAGGTTTTCGCGCGACGTACAAAAAGTTATTCGGCGACCCGGAACAATATCAAGTGAAACCGCTGCTGCCCAAAGATTTGAAACAACCGCAAATGATACTGCCGCTTGAGGCAGGCAAGCTGTGGTACTTTACGGGCGGACCGCACGCGGGGTGGGTGGACGGCAGTCCGTGGGCAGCGGTTGATTTTGCGCCGGCTGACCAAGCCGGTTCGTGTTGGACATCCCAATACTGGACGATTGCGGCAGCGCCCGGAGTTGTCACCGCCGCCGAAAATGGGCGCGTCGTACAAGATTTGGACGGCGACGGCTTTCAAGGCACGGGCTGGGCATTGCTGTATATGCATTTGGCGGACGAAGGACGCGCCGAAGTTGGCGCTAAACTCAATACCGGCGACCCTGTCGGACATCCCGCGTGTCAAGGCGGCGCGGCGGAAACGAGTCATGTCCATTTCGCGCGGTTGTATAATGGACAGTGGATTCCCGCGGGCGATGCCAAAATTCCGATGGTGCTGTCCGGCTGGACGTTTGCGGCGGACACGCAAGAATACAACGGCAGCATGACGCGCGGCAACCAAAAACGCACTGCCGAAAACCAGCGCATCGAAGACCAAAATGGCATTACGCCCGACGGCGCGCCATAGCAACATGTCCCAACCCACAAAGCGTTCCAATACATCAGACGCGCCACAGCGGCGCGTTTTGTATTTTGCGCCGCTGTTGGTAACCGGTGCGGCGACCGCGCTTGCGTTCGCGCCGCAGGGGTTTCCCCCCCCCTTCGCGCCGGCGTATGGCATGTTTTTGCTGCTCTTGTATCCCGGTTACTTGCTCGAACAGATTCTGTTTTCCACGCGCGAAATTTCGCTCACGCGGCTCCCGATTTTTTTCGCGTTCAGTCTGGCGCTGTGGGCGCTGCCCGCGACGACGCTTCAGGTGTTGGGCGCGAATTGGTTTGCGTTTCGCATCGTGTTTGTCGTCGCGCTGTGGGCGTTGACGTTGGCTGTGCTTTGGAGACGCCGCGTCGCCCCCCCCCCTTCCGCCGCGCGCGTCGAATGGCTCGTCGAAGGCGCGCTGCTGCTTTTGTGTCTCGCCGCCGCGTTTCTGGTGGCGCGCGGGCCGCGTGACGGGGATGATTGGATGTATTTGCAAATCGTCCAACAAATGATGGCAAGCGACCCGTTCCAAATTCGCGCCGCGTCTGAAGTGCGCTACAGTATTCGTTTCGCCGCGCACGTGTGGTTGTTTACGCAAGCATATCTCGGACAATGGTTGAATGTAGATGTGGTGTGGCTCGCGCGCGAACTCTTGCCGACGCTGCTCGCGCCGTTGGCGCTCATTAGTTTTTTTGCGTGGGGCAAAATTTTTTTCAAGCATACGCGCGCGGCAGTGTTGGCAGTCGTCATTCAATTTTTGATTTATGCGACGTTCGCGCGCGGCGATGCGTGGGGGCTTGGTTTCTTTGAACGCGCGGCGCAAGATAAATTTCTGGTGTGGCTCGTGCTGCTGCCCGTCGCGCTCGGTTTTGCGTGGCGTTATTTGCAGAATGCAAAATTTGCAGACGGGTTCGCGTATGGCGCGGTCATTCTTGGCGCGTTGTGGGTGCATCCCGTCAGTTTGTATTTGATTGCCTTGACACTCGGCGGTTTTGCGTTGTTTAATCTGCTTTCGCGCGTGCCGTTCCCGCGGCGGCGTTGGGGTGCGCTGTGCTTGTTGACACTGCCCGTGCTGCTCGTGCCGCTTGTCGTGCGCGCCACCACCGCTCCCGTAATCTTTCATGTCGGCACGCCGGATGTGGCATCCTATATGCGTCTCAGTCAGGGACGTTTGTTATTTCAATCACCGTTTTACATTGCCGACCCTGCGCTGTTAGGACATCCCGCGATTTTGTTTGCGCTCGCGCTGCTGGTGTGGTTTGCGCCGCGTTTGCGCACAGATACGCGCGTTCAATATTTGTGGGGCAGTACGCTTATTCCGCTCGCGCTGCTGTTTAACCCGTTCACCGCGCGCGTGTTGGGCGAAATGCTGACACCGTGGCAATTGTGGCGCATGACGTGGAATTTGCCCGTCGCGTTGATTTTGACGCAAGGGCTTGTCACGGTCCTTTCGAACAGGGCGAGAAATCGTGATTGGAGATGGGCGGCGAACGCGGCAGTATTGCTCGTCGTTCTCGGCGGCGCGCTGTGGTTGGCGGATTTGAATTTGGCGCGTTCGTGGAAAAACATTTCCAGTACGCACGCCTTGGAGGCGCCGGTCCAAGACATGCTGACCTATTTGCGCGCAAATTTACGTGAACCGTCGCTGGTGCTGCTGCCGCGTGACCTGACGCGTTACGCGCCCGCGTACACGTACAATGCGTTGGTGCTGACCGATAACGCGCATTTGCGCGAAAGCGCGGGCGGGCAAGAGGTTGACCGTTTTTATCAGGAGAATGCGGAGGCGCAATTTTTGGATGCGTTTCTGAAACAATGGCAAATCGAATATGTCGTCGCGCCGAATGATTCGCCGCAGGCGCGTTTTTTGGCAGCGCGCGCGCAAACGCGGCAGCTGTATCGCAATGCGGAACTGACGTTATTTGGATTGGAGCTGAAAAACGCGCCTTGATTTGACACGTCTTCCGATTGCGTTATACTCCAAAATGTCTGGCGACGTGGCCAAGTGGCTAAGGCAAGGCTCTGCAAAAGCCTGATCGTGGGTTCAATTCCCACCGTCGCCTTACAAGTGAGACTGGAGACTGGAGATTGTCATTCCGAAGGGAGTGAGGAATCTCAGGTCTCCAGTCTCGTTTTTATTTCACGCAGGTGAAAATTTCGTCGAGGATGGACAGCATGGTATCGGCTTGTTCGACGGGAATCTTGTTGCCGCGTTGTGCCTCGACGCGCTCTTGAAACTGCCGCAAAGCCGACAACCCCGCGTTGACCTCGTTGTTTTTGAATGCCTTTTGCGCTTGACGCAAGAGCGGCAAAAAGCCGCCGCCCGCGCGCCCTTTTGGCAGGTCCAATGTTTTGAGTACGCGCGCCAGACGACGCGTGTATTTGAGCGGGTCAATGGTGACGTTGATTTGCGTGTGTTTGGTGAGTGAAGCAGACGGTACGCGAATGTACAAGTCGTGGATGCCGCACGCTTGCGAGCGATACAACGTTTTGACGATTTGCGGTTCGCCTACGCGCAAACGCGCAATGTGTTCGATGTCAAACAGTTTTCCGCCGCGATTCGGCGCGCCGTCATAAAAAAGCACGGCAAGCCCTCGCACATCGGTTTGCGCGCGCACCTGCCCACTGATAACAATTTTGTCGCCGAGCAGTACGGTGGATTCGGAGGCCTGCACGCGCGAAAGTGTTATCTCTGCTTGTGTGGGCGAAATCGGATGTGAGGAATTTTGCCCCTCGATGAAAAAGAGACTCTTGTACAAACCAATATTGTTGCTGTACGATTGGAGATAGGGCGTCGCAGCCGAAATGTCTGTGAGGGTTGGCGGCACCGCTTTCAAGCCGTGCGACGGCATTTCGGGGACGAGATTGCCCTGTGCGTCACGCATGTACACCAGAATCCAAAACGCGATAAATTGATTGCTGAACTGTGTGGTGTCCAGCGCGGTTGTCTCGACCAATGTCCAATTTGGCGATGTGCCGCTGTTGGTGATGGAATTGAAACCGGGCAGCGGCGCGGCGGCAACGCTGTCAATCAGGACCGAGTTGCCAATGGGAACTTTGTTCGTCGGGTCCATCGGCTGTGCGTAAAACTGCACGACGATTTCACTGTCGGAAGGCATGTCAATAAAGCTGTTGTTGTACACGCGCGCTTGCAAGCGAATTTGGTCGCCCGCCGTCGCGGAATCAAGCTGCGGTCCTTCGCCGTTCGCGTCTGCGGGGGTAATCAGCAGACCTTTCATGTAATGAAATTCGCTCAACCAAATATCGCTCGGGTCCGGCGGATTAAAGGTCGCACAGTCATTGTTGCGAACTTGCGCCGCAATCGGAATACAGTTTGGCTGCGGCGAGCTGGGCGTGTAGGTTTGAAAACTCCAGCGTGAGGGATGCGCCAGCGCGAGGTCGGGCTGGGTATAGGTTTGCTGCCACCAACCGCCTGCTGTATTCAGCGTCGGGTCTGTGGTGTACAGCGTGCGTAAAATGCCCGTGGTCGTTACGGTTGTGCCAAGGTCAATTGCTTGCAGGGTGCCCGAGACCGGATTGTTTCCAAAAATGTACGGAAAGACGGGATACTGGTACAGGTCGGGATTGGGAAACGAACCGGGCTTGTTGATGCCGATACCGGTGGATGCGCCGACGACGGTGGTGTTGCTGTTGATGGTGTTGATGGCTTTGCTGCCATTGTAGGAAAATTTTTGATTGCCCACAATCCCGCCAAAGATACTCGGCTTTTCGGACATGGACACGGACGCGCCCCATGAGATATTGGTCGTGCTGCCCGAAGTGACGCTGTTGTTGTTTTGTCCGCTCCACGTGGTTTGCGCGACATAGGTTGTGGAATCGGTGGAAAACCCGGTGGGACTGGCAGGACTCAACAGGTCAAGATTGTCGTGCGCCAATTCCATTTGGGCATAATTCCACGGGTACGAAAAAACGTTCCCGATTTCTTGAACCGGTTGGTACCATTCGATGACAGAACCGCCTGCGCTTTCCGCAAAAGTTTCATTCGGTCCCGAAAACATGACGAGCAGTGGAACGCGTTCCGAAGGCGCGCAATTGTCATTGTCGCCGGGGCAAACGGTTTTGCCAATGACGGGATAAATAAAAATGTTGTGGTCCTCTTCGTTGAACCACACCTGGTCATCAAAACCGGTGGTTGTGGATGCGTCAAAACTGACCGCGCTGTAGCTGCCGTATTGTTTCTGGATGTAATGCTTGTGCATCAAGCCCGCGCTTACTCCGGCTTGAACGGTGACACTGCCGACCAACGCATCGCCAATCTTGAAGCCGAACGTGCCGCTCACTTTTCCCGCATTGCTGTAGCTGGTCGTATTTTGACGCGCGGATTGCGTTTTGTTCGAGACCGAAGTTTGGTATTTGGAATAGAAACCGTGCGGCACCGCGCTCAAATTCAACACGGTGGCTTTTGAGGCATTCGCGGGCAGCGCGTAATCCAAATGCATCGGCGGCGCGCCGAGAATCAATGTCGGTTGATACTGCGTGACGGTTAATTTCGACGGCGCGCCAAGCACGAGCGAACGTTCTTGCATGTCGCCGGTGGCAATGCTTCGCTGTATCAGCTCATAATTCGAGGTGTCAAAACAATCCGACCCGACTTGCGCCGAATTGCCTTGACTGAGCGCAAATTGATTGCCGGGGTCAATATGGAAAATTTGCACCATCAATGCGACATTGTCGCCGGTGCATTGCGCGGTGTTTGTCGGAAATACGGCGGCAATTTCGAGCGCCAGCGGTACATCGCTCACTTGCGGTTGGTCAAAATTGCCGAGCGCAATCGAATCGTCAAAACCTACACCGTATGCAGTTGTCAGGGAACTTGCCATTGTGGCATTGAGCGCGCTGTCGAACGTCAGCACATCGAGAAGCACGGGTCCGCCGGTGCCCTGCAGCTGCAGCACCAACTGCTCGGACGCGCCAAAGAAATCCAAAAGACCGCTCTCTGCCGCAATCCCGCCGGAACCGTCTTGATTCAATATCAACGGCGCCGCCGGTTGAATCGTCACTTGCGGCGGATTTGCAGCCGGCGCAATGGTGAACGGCTGAACGGTTGTATTATTGCCGACCCCGTACACCGCGACCAGCTGTTCACTCAAAATGCCAAGATACCTGCCTGCTGAAAGCGCGATATACTCCCCATCACAACAATCCGACAGCACCGTCGTGCCAACCTGCTGCAATGTCAGCGCCGTGACGTTGCCCTGCGCGTTTGTCGTGACCTGCGGGCGATAAATCTGAATGGGCGTATTCGAGTCTTGCGGCAGCGCCACTGCCAGTTCATTCACCCCGTCGCCGTCAAAATCTCCGGCGGTCAGCGCCGCCTGGTCCGCATAGTTACCCAAATCCAGAATCGTGCCATAGAAAAAACCTTGCGTCGGGTCATTGACATCGGCTGCGGTCATTGGGTAGAGATCATGACCGGCAAGAAATGCGACATCGCTCAACGAATCGCCCGTCAAATCGGTAACGACTGCCACATCAAATGCTAAACTGCCGCCGACCGCATTGGGAAACGACTGATTGTAGCTGCCCATCTGGTCATACAAATTTGTTTCCCCGTCCAGCACCGTGACAATCACATCGCGCGGAAGATTAAACATGCGCGCCGGCAGACTCAACGAAAACATTTGCTGAAGGTCTGCGGTCACGGGGTGCGGAATTTGCGCGCTCACATTGTCATTGGTCGTTTGCAAAATCGTCGCAACCGCGGGCGCAAATGCGCCTTTGTACGCAACGACAATATCATCTACCGGATACAAGGTGCG
>CAZXYP010000052.1:17736-19781 GCA_964644955.1 uncultured Anaerolineales bacterium
CGTCCTTGCAAAATATCCGTCACTTGCGAAAAGTCGGGATTGGCGGGGTCGTCCGCGTGCGCGCTCGGAGCGGGCAACATCACTCCCAGCAAAAGAATGACCAATGCGAACAGAACCATGAATCGGCGCTGCATGAGACTCCTTCACATGCCGGTAACCCGGCTTGAAATTTTGGTTGTACTTGGGTCCGGGGAAAAAACACGCGGATGGGCAAACTCGTACCCGCGCAAAATTTGGGGGCGATGGTTACTTGTCCCGGTTTAGTTGTCAATACGCGCTGCGGTCGCGGAAAAATTTCAGCGCCGTCAAAATCAAAATCTTGAAATCAAACCACAGCGACCAATTCTCAATGTAATACAAATCGTACTTGGTGCGTTCGCTGATGGAGGTGTCGCCGCGCAACCCGTTCACTTGCGCCCAACCCGTGATGCCCGCTTTTTCGCGATGACGTTCCATGTAACGCGGCACCAATTCGCGGAATTGCTCCACGAACGCGGGCTGCTCCGGACGCGGACCGACGAGCGACATGTGCCCGAGAAAAACATTGATAAACTGCGGAAATTCGTCGAGCGACGTTCTGCGCAAAAATCTGCCGAGCCGCGTGACGCGCGGGTCATCCGGCGTCGTCCAGCCCGGACCATCTTTTTCCGCATCCATCCGCATCGAACGAAATTTGAAAATGGGAAAGGGCTTGGCATCCAGCCCCATGCGCACCTGCGTGAACAATGCCGGACCGCGCGAATCCAATTTCACGAGCAGCGCGATGAGCAGCATGAACGGGGACGCAAACACCAAAAAAATCCCGCTCAACACCAGATCCACCGCGCGTTTCAACGTGAGCCGCCAACCGCGCAGCGCCACATCGCGCATTGCCAACAGCGGCAAGCCCGACAAGTCGCCAATGTTGATTTCACTCGCCATGATTTGAAACACGTCGGGAAACACTTTGATGCTTACGCTGCCGTCTTCACATTTACTGACAATGGATAGAATTTGTTGATGCGGCGCGTCGGGCAGGGCAATAATCACCTCGTCAATCCGCAGTTCCCGCACCGCTTGTCCCAAATCCTCAGTCCGTCCGACCACCGGCAAACCCAACACTTGTTTCCCCACCAATTCATCATCCAAAAACGCGACAGGGTGATAGCCCAAACGCGGCGACGAACGAATTTTTTCCAAAATCATGATGCCCGATTCGCCCGCGCCCACGAGCAGTACGCGCAGCGCGCCCCACCCGCGCGCATACGCCAGCGAACGCAGCATTCCAAACAACAGCCGTTCCACTGCGACAAACAACAACGTGAACAGCCAAATATAGACCAGCAGCAAGCGCGGGTATTCCAAATCGCGATACAGCACCGTCACGACTGCGGTTGCCACAATCACGCCAATCGAAGTCGCGGGAATCAATTTATACAATTCGTCAATCCGCGATTCGCCGCGCCGTTGATGATACAGCTTATAAAAAAAATAAACGCTGACGAGCGACATCATCATTGTCAAAAGCATTGGCGCAAAGGCAATCCAATCGGGCGCCGCGCCGGTGCCCGGACTCATGACCAACGTAACGCGAACGGCGGCGAAAAACGCCAACGCAATCGCGCCGGCGTCCAGCAGCACCAGCGTCAAGGTGAGTAAAACTTGGGCGCGTCGCCGCATCTATCCTGCCGCTCCCGTTACCGTCGCGCGCTTGCGAAAAATTTCGGGCGCAAGCGCCAGCCCGCCCTTGAGCGCGATGCCCGCCATGACAATCCAATCCAAATAAAAGGGCGTCGTCGCGCGATAGTGTTTCTCGTAAAAAATATACATGGCGCGATAAAATTCAATTTGGGCTTTGCGCGAACGTTTGGACGATTCGCGCTTGTAATGCAAAATTGTCGCGCCCGGATAGTAATAGACGTTCCAGCCCTTTTGTTTAATGCGCAGCGCCAAATCCAAATCTTCGCCGTACATGAAAAACGCCTCATCCAAAATGCCCGCCTGCTGCAACGCGGCGGTCCGCAGCAACATTGCCGCGCCCACCACCGAATCTACTTGCGCGGTTT
>CAZXYP010000053.1:0-19747 GCA_964644955.1 uncultured Anaerolineales bacterium
CGACGGAATTTTTTGCGCCGGGTTCATAAAAGGGCACGCGCCAATTCGGATAGGTGACGGGCGCGCCGGTCGTATTGACAAACGTGACCTTGAATTGAAAATTGGGCGCGTCGAGCGGTTGATACACGATGCTTGAAACGTAAACGCCGGGTGCGAGGTTTGGCGTTGGCGTCGCGGGCGGCGCAGTTGCCACAATCGGTAAGGTTGCTGTCGGTTCTACCCGCTCAAGGGTTGCGGTCGCGGTCGGTTCGTTGGGTAAGGGGGTTGGCTGCGCGGTTGCGGTACGCAGGGGCGTTGGGGGCGGCGCGGTTTCTGCAGTGACGGGTGTCGAGGGCGCGCTTTCGGTCGGCGCTGCCGCTGCAACGCGCGTGATGGGCGCGAGGGTTGGCAGCGCGTTTGCGTTTTGCGTGATGCCGCCGCCGGGACAATAATTCGGGTCGCTCAGATTGACTGCCCATTCATCGCAGGTCAATGCGCGCGTCACGCGCAACCGCGCGAGTTCCAACACTTTTTGAATTGCCAACGGCACGATGCGTACTGTTTTGTCGGAACTTGCGGTCAGGACAAATTGGTCGTCGGGACTCAATTCGACAGTCTGCACCTTGTCGGTGTGTCCGCGCAAGATGCTCAGTGTTTCCAGGGTGTTGGCATCCCACACGCGCGCGGTCTTGTCCGCGCTGCCGGTCACGATATTTTTTCCGTCGTGCGTAAAGACCGCGCCGGTCACCGCGCCGAGATGTCCTTTGAATTCCTTAAAGGGGCAGCTGAGATTGCTGCCGTCCTGCGGACAATTGACAATATCCCAAACGCGCGCGGTGCGGTCATCGCTCGCCGTAACGACGAGGGTTGCGGCATCGTTGAACGACGCGCTGTTGACGGCGCCCGCGTGTCCGAGCAAAATAACTTTGGGTTCGCCGGAAGCAACGTCCCACACCACCGCGGTGCGGTCACCGGCGGCTGTGACAATTTGCGTGCCATCGCCATTAAAGGACGCGTGATTCAGCGCGCCTTCGTGCCCCGAAAATGTTTTGACCAACGCACCCGTCGCCACATCCCACAAGCGCGCGGTCTTGTCGTCGCTCGCGGTCAAGACAAATTTTTCGTCGGGACTGAACACGATGCTCCGCACAATGCCTTCGTGTCCCGTGAGTTCGATAAAGGCGCAGTCGGGGGCGCAATTCGTCAAATCCCAAATGCGCGCGAGATTGTCAAAGCTGGCGGTCGCCGCGCGTGTGCCGTCATGATTCAACGCGCCGTCGCTAATCCAACCGGTGTGTCCGACAAGTTTGGCAATGACCGTGCCGGTCTCGACATCATACACGCGCGCGGCGCGGTCCGCGCCCACCGAAATCACGCGCGTGCCGTCGCCGCTGTAATCCGCGCCCAAGACTTTGTTCAAGGTGCCGCGCAATACGCGCAGCGCGTCATTGTCGGAAATATCCCACACGCGCGCGGTGGTGTCCGCACTGCCTGTGAACAGCAAACGACTGTCGGGCGTGAACGCCACGCTCCACACCGAACCGTCGTGTCCGCGCAAAATCGCAATCGTTTGTCCTGTATTCGCGTCCCACACGCGCGCGGTGCCGTCGCGGCTGCCTGTGGCGATATATTTGCCGTCGGGGCTGTAAGCGGCGCTCAGGACCGAATCGCTGTGCCCGCTCAATTGATTTTCGATGCTGGTGGTGGCGAGGTTGATTTTGTAGGCGTTTTGGTCATCGCTCGCCACGACCATGTATTTGCTGTCGGGGCTGAACGCGACACTCCACAAGGCGGCTTGTGTTTCAAACGGTTGAAATTCACATTTGCCGCTGTCGCACGCGGTAAGGTTCGTGATCTGCGCAGTCTGGTCGGAACTGACGGTAGTAAAATATTTTCCGTCGGGACTGAACGCAATACCGTTGATGCCTTGCGCGTGTGTACCCAAATCGCCCAAAAATTCGCCGGTCGCTGTATCCCAAAGTTTTGCCACGCTGTCATCGCTGACGGTTGCAAACACCTCACCGTCCGGACTGAACGCGCCGCCCCACACCGGCGCGGTATGTCCGGTAATTTCGCGCGATGGACACGTATCGCCGCTGCATTGGGTCAAATCCCACAACCGCGCGGTGTTGTCCGCGCTCGTCGTCAACAAGGTTTTGCCGTCGGGACTGTACGCGATGCCCCATACCGGCGCGGTGTGCCCTTTCAGAGTAAAAACTTGCTTACCGTTTGCGGCATCCCAAATTTTTGCGGTTTGGTCGCCCGACGCGGTGGCGAAAAATTTTCCGTCGGGACTCACTGCAACAGAATCAACGCTATCGGTATGCCCGCGCAACGTGCCGCGCACGCGTGATTCAATCACCGCTTGCCGCAAAATATCGTCGGTCTGTACCGATTGCGTGGTGCTGTATGCCTGCATCGCCAACAATAAACTGGTTTCGGGGTCCACGTTCAATTGTGCTTGCGCGGCGTTGGTCATTTTGGAAACGCGTTCTTGCTGTTGCGCTTGCAAGCGCGCGGAATTGGCTTCGTCGCCTTTGGTCACTGCTTCGGCGCGCGCTACGTCGGTTTGACGCAATGAATCCCCCAATTGCGCCAATGCAATCAATGCGACGCAAATGCCGAGAATGGCGACGACGCTCAAAATCGTCGCGCCGAACGCGAGATAACGGATGCGGCGATTTTGTTTTTTTTCTTTTTCGCGAAGCAAACGCGCCTGGCGACATTCGCTCAAAAACGCTTGTTCGACCGGTGTCATTTCTTGAGAATGCTGCTGCGCCCACGCTTCCGCGTCTTGCAATGCTTTGCCGCGCAGTAACAAACCGTCGGGACGTCCTTGCTGTTCCCACAAGGCAGCTTGCTGCTGCAGCGGACTCAGATGTTCCTGAAACCACGCGGCGTTGTTGCTGCGAATCGGTTCAATCAAACGGTCGTGCGCGAGTTCGTACCAGGTTGCGCCGCGTCGTTCGTCCGCGCGGACGAGATGCGCGTCCACCAACATCCGAATCGCCGCGTTGGACAAACCGCGACTGCGTTCGGGTTCCATCAACACTTGCCCGCGAATGCCTTGCTCGGTAATGAGCTGTCGGTCGAACCATTCGCGTACTGCGCGTTCCGTTTCGCCTGTGGCTAAAGAAACCGCCCCGACGCGCAATTGATAATAACTCGCGAGCGCGCTGTTGACATCGCCGACTTGCGTGATATCGCTTTCGGAGATTTCGTTGTCGTCTGCCTCCAAATTATTCCACAAACGCAAACAGACGACTTGGAGCTGCACCGGCTCGACATACAAACCGGGCTGGGTTTCCATCGTGCCGTCAGGACGTTGGACATGCACTTGCCGCAAATCGTTGATTAATTTGTCGGCAGCCGCGTTGGTGAATTCGACGCCGCCATCGCGCGCGGGTTTTTGAATGGCGTCGCGCGCGGCGGTTGTTCCCAAGAGGTCAAGGCGATAACGCGTCGAAAAACGCGTCGGCAGTGGACGAATGTACGGGTCGAGTCCCGCGATGTAATCTTCACGCATCGAAAAGAGCGCCCAGCGTGAACGGTCACGCAGTGCTTCGCCGATTTGCTCAAAGAACGCGAATTTGGCATCGCGTTCCATGGGCGCGGTGGTGATGATTTCTTCAAATTGGTCGAATAACAGAACGGGATTCTTGTCCGCCAAATCCGCGCGTTGCTTCAAATAGTTCGCAAACGTCATGCCCGCCAATTGCGCGAGCGGCAAACGTTTTTCGCGCGGCTGTCCTTCTTCGAGCGAAAGGAGCGTGGAAAGCACGTATCGGTTCGCGATGGGACCGGCGCGGCGCGCTTCGGGCAATTGCGGCAGTGCGGGTGGTTCGCTGTTGACGCGTATGGTGGGCAGAACGACAAATTCTTCTTGGCGCAGTTGCGGAAAGAGCGCGGCTTGAATGAGCGATGTCTTGCCCGCGCCGGACGGCGAGTACAACAAGACAATGCGCTCGGCAATCAAGAGATTGAGCAGCTCGCGCGTTTCGCGTTCGCGTCCGTACATTTTTTCGCCGGTCTGGTACGGGCGCGGACCGACGTAGGGATTGGGGCGGGAGTTGGGCATTAATTATTCCCCCCCTGCTTTTCCAAATCCTTTATGAAATCCTCCGCGCTGCCCCAATAAATGCTAATGTCAGAATTGCCAAAATAATTTTCCAGATACTTGCGCGCGCGTTCGGGTTCAATGAGCCGCCCTTCTTCGGGGTCAATTTGCGCGGCAATGTGCGGCAATTTTTTCCGGCGCTCGCTGCCCTGCTGTGACATGATGCTGCGATACAACACGCGGAAATTCCAATCGTCCAACTGAAAACCGAGAAACAGTAACGCCGAATCGGTTAACATGCGTTTCACTTCGTGATGAATCAAATCTTTGTTGGACGTGACGCCGATGAGATAATCAAAATAATCGTCTTCGGTAATGACTTGCGAATCGGGGTCGCTGTATTGTCCAAACAAACAATAGACGAGCGGATGTTTTGCGTCCGGCACATAACTGCTGTTGCTTTGCGCGAGCGATTGCATCGTCATCTGGTCGTTCCATTGACACAATTCCACTTGCGGTTCCTTGCCCGCCGCTTTCAAGGCGTCAATCAATAAACTGTCGGGATTCGTCGTGATATACACGGGGAACGGTAAATTGGCGAGGACGACGTGCGGGTCGTGCGCGTTCTGTCGCGTGAGCGCGCCGACCGCGCTGACGAGTTCGGTGAGTTCTGCTGTTTGCTGCGCGGGCGCGAGCTGCAGACCGAAACGACGCAGCAGTTCTTGTTTCAGCGATTGCTCCAATTCGTCATGCACCAAAAAGCGCGATTGGTCAACGGAAATGTATTGCGCGACTTCGGGCAAATCTTCGGTCGCGTAGGGCGCCAGTGGAAAGCTGTATTTCTTTGCCCAGTGCGCGGCAAGCGCAGCGCGCGAACCAAAGACGCCTTCCACAATGCCGGGACCCAAAATCGGCGTGCAGCGTCCTTTGCGAATTGCCGCCATGAGCGTGGGCCATTTTTGAAACGCGGCTTTGTCGCCGCCGAAACCGGGGACGTACCAAATTTTTCCGCTCTTGAGGCGCAAAAACAAAACGGGCATCCACGCGTCCGCATTGTCGCGCACCGCTGCGCGTGCCGCCGCCATCGCGCGGTCAATTTGTCCGTCGCGTTGGAGTTCTTGAAAAAACACGGGCATGAATTGCGCGACAGTTTGCATGGTGATATTGCCTTGCATTGCAATCACGGCAGGCACGCCGGCGGAAGCGAGCCGCGGACCGAGTGACGCGAGCGCGCCGCTGTTTTCCGCTTGCGCGGACATGTTGGCGCTTTGGCACGAGGCGAGGACGACGAGGCGCGGGGTGTCTTGCAATTCATTGATGCGCGCGACAAGGTCGGACGCTTTGACATCATGGAGCTTGCCGGTGTCGTCCTGCAAAAAAATTACCGGTTCGTCCGCGCCCACTGCGCCGTGCGCGACGAGATACAAAATGTCAATATCGTCGCGCAATTTTTCGACGAGACGATTGAGGGTGGCAAATTCATTCGGCGCGAGGGTCGTGACGGAGAGATTGCCCAATGCCTGCCGCGCGCGTTCCAATTCGCCCGCGCGGTCTATCGGCGCAAAACCGTCCAAATCCGCGAGATTCGTCGGATTGGAAATGAAAACGAGCGCGCGCAAATCTTTTTGCGGTTTGATTTTGACGGGGCGAAAATCTTGCGACGCGAGATAGCGCGTAAATAAAATGCGTTCGGACGTGACGAGCGAAGCATTGTCGGACGGGTCGCGCAGCATTTCCCAACGCAGCTCGTGCAGCTCCGCCGCCGTCGGGTCAATGATGAGTCGCAAGCGCATGTCTAATTTTTGCGCCTGCGCGCTGGCGCGCGATTGCGCGAACATGGTTTTTACATTGGCGTCGCCAAACAAACTCGCGCCGAGCTGTTTGCCGTACTCGTTCGGCTGCAATTCCAACGCGCGCAGCGCAACGTGGTCAAAGCGGACGGTCGCGGGCGTGTTGAGTCGCGTATCGGCTTCACTGCCCGGCTGACTGTAACGCAATTCGACGCGATAGCTGTCCTTGTCCCAGCGCGTCAGGGTGATTTCCAAATCGGCGTAATCGCTCATCGGTGTACTTTCGTGAACATGGTCTGGACATTATATTACACATTCGCGCGTTCACTTTGCGGACAGAGTGCATTCATGCCGAACCGGTTTCCTCAGACGATTTCATCATTCGTTCCGCAGTTTGAAATCTGCCGGCAAGGGCGCGGGCTAAAGCCCAATCCCGGGCGGTGTTAACCTTTGCCTTTGCTCTTGACTCGAAGCGAAGGATTTATGAAATACTCTCTTGGAGTAGATTCCAGTTTGATTGGTGGGTTCTCGCGTCAAAAATTCCGAAGTTTCGCACACTTTGGAATTCTGAAACACATCATCCGGGAATGCGCTTTAGGGCAGCGTTGGCGCGCGCCCTTCGAGTAGATCAATCAGCGCGGGATAGGTCCATTCAACCGGTTGATTGGCTTGTCCGACGTCAATCATGTCGTGAAGCAAATTGTATTTTTCATCAAATTCAAACGCTTCTGTAAGCGCGCCGTGACTGCGCCACGTATCCAAAATGGCGCGCGCATACGCATTGTCCACCGTGCGGTCATTGCCGTTTGTGACGAGGATAATCGAACGCGCACGCGGTTTGTTTTGCTGCGCGGCTAGGCGAACGCTTTCGGCAAACCGGAGATATTCGCCGACGCCGCGCGTTGCATTGCCGGGATAGGCATGGTCGAGCATCGGTTTGCCGCGCAGGGGAATCGGCGGCAGGCGCATGGCAAGATTCATTAACGGCACATTCAGAAAACCGGGCACATAGCCCGTGGCAAAAAACGGCGCGAGAAGCATGACGCGCTCGGCGTCGGCGCGGTACTGTGCGATCCATCCCGCGACCGCGCCGCCGCCTGACAGACCCAATACATACACTTGCTCGCCCAATCCCGCCGCAATGTCCATACTGGTATCGCCATAGTCGCGCAATTGTTCCGCCGTTAATTCGTTCAAACGCGCCACGTCGAAATCTTGATGCACATGCAGCGGCGTTCGCGTAATCAAAACGTTATAGCCGCGCGCGAAAAACTGTTCCGCCAATTCCCAATACTGACGCGGGCAGTTGGTGTAACCGTGCAGCAGCACAATGGCGCGCGCAGTTTTTTGCCCGTGTGTCAACACGCGCGAATGGCACACCTCCAACCACGGTGTTTGCGCCTCTTGCGCTTGCATAGTTTCAAGCCGCGCCAGCGCCGACGCGTAATCGGGCGCAGGATTTGGGCGCGCTTCCAATCCTGCCGTTGAAATCGGCAGGCACGCCATCAAAAGCAGAATGCTCGCGCCGGTGAGCAATACCACCCCGATGCCCGCGACCATGCGCCGCAAGTACGGAAGATAGCGCGCGTACGAGTCCGACAATGCGCCCCATTCCGGCAGTGCAGGCATTTTCAAAACGCCCAACTCGAGATACGCAATGACTGCGCCGAGCAATGCGCCGTAAGGCACGGTCAGCCAGCCCATAAAGAGCCACGAAATCAATGTCAGCACCGGAGTAATCAACAGCGCTTCCCACGCATTCAGGTCGCCCAAAGTGTGCAGCGGCGTATTTGACCAATCGTGGAACAACAGTTCCAAATACCAAAGGAACGGATGCACTGCCAGCCCAATCAAGCCGCCGACAATCGCGCTGCGCCATACAGTCGTTTTCGGGTCAAAGCGCAGCATCAGCCACCATGCCGCGCCTGCCACTGCTGCCGTCACCAACGGCGCAATCCAGACCAATTCCGAATCTCCCGTGAACGCGTTGCCGCGTGCGAGGATGAAAAGTAGCGCGCCCGCGCCAAAGACGAGCGCGGCGATGAGAGCGGCGCGTTGTTTTGGGGAGCGCCAAAAGGAAAGGCGAAAAGAGTCCTGAGCCATGATTCTATCCTTGAAGGTGTATGGTGCAGGTATTTTACTCAATTTTTGGGGGATGCGGAATCCCGACCCGGTAAAACGCTCTTTTTGAAATCAGACGCGGAGTTTCGCAAGGGACCGCGGAAACCAAACCCCCACAATGTTTTTTCCGCGCCCAACCATGCAATGGATTGTGACCGAATCGGCACTTGATTTTCATGGTATCGGGTACGAAACGTGCGCATACTCATGCGGATTCAAAACGACTCGCGCGAAAAAGGATTTTTCCATGACCTGGCAGAACCGTTTGGAACATACGAACCGGCAGTGGTTATACGGCGGTTTGCTGTGCTTGCTCGCCGCGCTGCTGTGGTTCTCGCCTGCCGAAGCGACGTTGGGCAATGTCGTGAAAATGGTGTATTTGCACGGCGCATTACAGCGTGTCGCCGTGTTGGCGTATTTGGGCGCGGGCGCGCTGGGCATTGCGCAATTGGTGTGGACGCGCGCACCGTTGGTCTATTGGACGCAGGCGGTGATGGAAATGGCGCTGCTCTTGTGGATTGGGCATTTTGTGGTAAGCTTGCCCGCGCAGGTGTTGGCATGGGGCGGCATGACATTGAACGAACCGCGCGTGGCGAGCGCGTTGTGGATTCTGGTTGGCACGGGCGCGGTCTATGCCATTGCGCGGTGGATGCATCAAGCGCAGTGGCTTGCGATTGCGGCGATGTTGAATGCGCTCGTGGCGCTCGTCATTTTGCGCGGCGCTGTCAATGTGCTGCATCCGTTCAATCCGATTTTCGGTTCCGCTTCGCGCGCCATCATCGGTTTTTATTTGGCGATAACGTTGGTGATAACTTTGTTGGCGATGCTGATGGTGAATGACCGCGCCAAAATGCTGCGGCAAGCAGCGCATTGAAATACGCGGTCGGGTTTGGGTGCATGACACAGGAGACAAACGTATGGCAGCACCGGCGATTCTCAAACGCTACAAATTTTTTTCGGTCTTTGACGCGACAGAACTCGAAAAGTTGGCGGCGCTGGCGCGCGATGTTTCCGTATTGGAAAACGCGGTGATTTTTGCGGAACAACAGACGGCGAACGCGCTCTATTTTTTGTTGGACGGCGAAGTGGATTTGTACACCACCGTCAGCGCGACGAATCCGACGCGTTTGTTTGCGGGCGAAATCAATCCCGGCGATCCCTTTGGTGTTTCGGCGTTGTTGGAGCCGTATGTGTATCGCACCTCGGCGCGCGCGTTGGTCGTCAGTCGTTTTCTGGAATTGGACGCGCAAGAATTACGCGCGTTGATGGAACGCGATTGCGCGTTGGGGATGAAACTGCTGCGTCAGATGATGCGCGCCACGTTGGAGCGCGTCGAAGTGCTGCGTTTGCACGTGGCGGCATTGTCCAAGCCGCGCGATGCGGAGGACGATTGAGCAAGCAAAAAGGTTGGCGTCATGCCAACCTTTTTTTCGTTCCGAATTTAACGCTCGCGATAATGCACCGGCGAAACATTTCGCAAACGTTCTGCCGCTTGTTCGGCGGTCAAATCGCGCTGCACTTCGGCGAGCATTTCATACCCGACAATAAATTTTCGTACCGTCGCGGAACGCAGCAGCGGCGGATAATAATGCGCGTGCAATTGCCAATGCGAATACTCCATGTCCTCCTCGGTCGGCGCGCCGTGCCAACCCATCGAATACGGGAATGATGTTTCAAACAAATTGTCATAGCGCGTCAACAATTGTTTGAGCATGTCCGATAAACTGTTGCGTTCGTCATCGCGCAAATCGGTCAAACGCAAAACATGGCGTTTCGGTAAAAGCAAAGTTTCAAAGGGCCACACCGCCCAATACGGCACGACGACCAACCAGTCCGTGTTTTGCAAGACAACGCGTTCGCCGCGTTCCATTTCCACTTGCGCATAATCCAAGAGCAATGGCGCGCCATATTGTGCAAAATACGCGTGCTGCTTTACATCTTCTTTGGTCGGTTCATTCGGCAGCGCGCTGCCCGCCCACACCTGTCCGTGCGGATGCGGATTCGATGCGCCCATCGCTGCGCCGCGATTTTCAAACACCTGCACCCACCGATACTGCGCGCCCAATTCCTCAACCTGTTTTGCCCAAACATCCACCACCGGGCGAATTTGTTCCAACGGCAAACGCGCGAGATGCAAATCGTGACGCGGTGAAAAACACAAAACGCGCGAGGTGCCGCGTTCGCCCTGTGCTTGCAATAACGGATGCGGCGCGGCAAACGTTTCCGGCGTATCGGTCAACAGCGCGGCGAAATCGTTGGTAAATACAAACGTGCTGTCATATTGCGGATTGCGCGCGCCGCCTGCGCGCTCATTGCCCGGACACAAATAACACTGCGGGTCATACGCGGGCGTCGTGTCCGGCGGCTGTGCTTCGACTTGGCCGAGCCACGGACGTTTGGTGCGATGCGGCGAAACCAACACCCATTCACCGGTGAGCGGATTGAGTCGCCGATGCGGATGTTCGGTCGGATTCAATTCCATATTTCACCTTCTGTCTCGTCGGCAAAACGCACGCCGTCTTGCGCGCGCGTAACCAACAGCAGTGGTTCCACATTCATGGTGCGTTGATAATTTGCGTTCATATTTTTTACAAAATCATCCACCGCGTTTTCTTGGACCAACGCAATCGCCGCGCCGCCGAAACCCGCGCCCGTCATGCGCGCGCCGATGCAGCCCGCTTGCGCCTGCGCCAATTCCACCATCACATCCAATTCGCGTACGCTCACGGCGTAATCGTCGCGCAAACTCGCGTGTGATGCCGCCATCAATGCGCCGACCGTTGGCTTGTCGCCGCGTTCGAGCGCCGCAACGGTGTCGAGCACGCGTTGATTTTCGGTGACGACATGGCGCACGCGTTGGCGAATGATTTCGGGGAGTTCGTTTTCGCGCACGCGAAACGTTTCGATGGAAACATCGCGCAGTGCCTTGACGCCGAAAAATTGCGCGCCCGCTTCACATTCCGCGCGGCGTTGATTGTACGCCGACGCGGCGAGCGTGCGCGGTTTGCGCGTGTCGCACACGACAATTTTTATATCGGACGGAAGCGGCGCGCGTTGATAATCCAGTGTGCGGCAATCGAGAAACAACGCGTGGTCGCGCTGCCCGAGCGTGACGGCGAATTGGTCCATGATGCCGCAGTTGACGCCGACAAAAACATTCTCCGCGCGTTGGCACAGGGCGGGAATTTGTTCGAGTGACAAGTCCAACTGCGCCAACGTCTTGAAGGCAAACGCGGTGGCGACTTCGACGGCGGCGGACGACGACAAACTCGCGCCGACGGGCAAATTGCCCCACAACACCGCGTCCATGCCCTGCAGTGTGTAACCGCGTTCTTGCAGCACCATCGCGACGCCTTGCAAATAATTGCTCCACGCGTGCGCGTTGTCGTACTGTAATGCGTCGAGCGAAAATGTTGTCGCGTCTTGAAAATTCAACGCGTGGACATTCACTGTGCGGTCACGGCGCGGCGCAATGGCAAGAAAAACCCCGCGGTCAATGGCGGCGGGTAAAACAAAACCATCGTTGTAATCGGTATGCTCTCCGATGAGATTTACGCGTCCGGGCGTCCACACGACGTGCGCGGGCGCGTGTCCAAAGCGTTGTAGAAATTCTTGACGGATCTGCATGTGTCTCCAAAACGGCGTGCAAAAAAACGCGGTTTGCGTGTCCGCTTGTCGTCACGCCAAACCGCGTTGGAATCAAGTTTTTTGATTACGCATCACACGCCCATTTTCGCACGCCGAAAATTTTTGTCAAACGAGATGCGGCGGCTGTTGCCAATTCGGGCGAATGGGATTCGGGCGAATTCCATTCGCCGCAACCCATAGCGAATTCGACCTCCGTCGAATGAATGCGTGCGAGTCAACGCAGGTTGACTTGGCGATACGTTGCTGCGGTTTGCAACCGCGGGAGAGATTCGCCGTCAGTGATATTCCGGCAGCCAACTGCCGTGCGCCGCTATCAATTCATCCACCATCGCCCAAATTTCGTCAAGCGTCAATTCGGCGGCGGTGTGTGGATCGAGCATCGCCGCGTGATAAATGTATTCGCGTTTGCGCGTGAGCGCGGCTTCGACGGTTAGTGCTTGCACATTGATATTGGTTTGCATCAACGCGGCGAGATGCGGCGGTAGTGCGCCGATATGCACGGGTTGAATCCCGTTGCGGTCCACGAGACACGGCACTTCGACCGGCACGCCTTGCGGCAGATTGTCAATGATGCCGTAATTGGGCATGTTGCCGTAAATGCGCGCAGGTTCACCGCTGACCATCGCGTTGATAATGTACGAGCCGTATTCGACACTGCGTTCCACATGCACAGGGATGTCCGGGTTTTCCATTTCGCGCTGGGTCGTTTGCCACTGCGCGATATTTTCCTCACAGCGGCGAATGTATTCGTCGAGCGGGATGTCGAATTGTTCAATCAGTTCGGGATGTGCGGCTTTGATAAACCACGGCACATACTCGCTGAAATGTTCGGACGATTCGGTGACAAAATAACCGAGCCGCTTGAACATTTCGTACCGCACGTGGTCGGTCATGCGTCCGCGTTTCGGCGGAAATTTATCGCTTTGCATAAATTCGCGCAGGCGCGGGTACAAATCTTGCCCATTGTGTTCCAGCTTCAAAAAGAATGCCATGTGATTGATGCCCGCGACGAGATAATCCACTTGCGCGGGCGGCACACCGACATCGTGCGCCAAATCCATTGCCGTGAGCGGCACGCTGTGACACAAACCGACCGTGTGAATTTTGGACGCACGCGCGATGGCCCAACAATTCATCACCATCGGATTGACGTAATTGAGAAACGTCACATCGGGACACAATTCTTCCATGTCGCGCGTCATGTCGAGCAATACGGGAATCGTGCGCAGTGCGCGCATGATGCCGCCGATGCCGAGCGTGTCGGCGATGGTTTGACGCAAGCCGTATTTTTTGGGAATTTCAAAATCAATGACGGTGGCAGGTTGATATCCGCCGACCTGAATCATCGCAATCGCAAAGTTCGCGCCCTCGAGCGCGGCGCGGCGATTTGCCTCTACCGTAATTTTGGGTTTGACGTTCAAGGCGCGCGCCACTTTGTGCGCGACGATTTCAGACGTGCGTAACCGTTCCGCGTCAATGTCGTGCAAAACAATTTCGGCGTCGCCCAACGCAGGGAACGCGAGAATGTCGCCCATCAGATGCTGCGCGAACACGGTGCTGCCCGCGCCGAGAAAAACGATGCGTTTCATGTGTTTGTTATTACTCTCGCGGGGGGCGCCACCCGCGAGTGACGCCCCCGGAGAGGAGGAGAGAATAATGTCCTTTGAATCGCGCGTTTGTCTTGCTGTAAAGAGGGTCGTCGTCCCCAACCGAACAACGACCCTCGAACGGGAGAACCGAACTGCCGAAGCAGTTCGTCGCGCCAAATGGTTCCCTTTGCAAGTCCACGTGGGGGAATCAAGATTTTTGGTTTGGCGTCAACAAGGTCGTGTGCCGACGCAGATATGTGTGCGCCGCCAAAAACAGCAAGAGAATTTCACCACTGTTCCAAACAAAATGGACGTCAATGCGATTCGCCGTCGTTAGTCCGGGGAGGCGGCAGAAAAATGTGCCGCGCGTCAATTCACTTTGCGCGAGCCAACCGCCTTGACCAAAAATACCGGGCAGTCCTTGCGCCGAGACCGTTTCAAAACCGAGCTGCTTTAATTGCTCCAACACCAACAGATAGCGAATAAACATATAGGAATGTTCAAAGGTGTGTGCGGCTGCCCACGCCAGCAAGAGCCACACCCATACATTCTGAAAACCGCCAAGCAGTAACGCGAACAGAATAATTAACACGAGCCAGTTCCAGGTGAAATGCACCCACTCGCTGTTGGCAGGCGACAAGACGCCCGACGACGCTTGCATCGTCCAATTCAAAATGTGATACTGCGTCCACTGCACCAAATGTTCGATGCTGTGAAACCCCTGCGTTACCAGCAAAAAACTCAGCCCCGCCGCAATCCAGCCGTAACGCGTCCAATCCGCGCGCCATTTCACTGCGCTTGGCACGAATAGAATCGCGAGAAAAATTCCCGCCGCGACCCACAGGGGCCAGCCGTACCACACCATGCCTGCGACGCCGATGCCCGCGCCGAATGCGGCGGCAAGCGCCAACGGCACCAAGTGTTCGCGCGGATGCAGTAACACGGCGATAGGAAAAATTTGTTGCAGGCGCAGGGTAAAAGAATGGTTCATAAGGTGAAACTGCGGTTGCAAGCCGCGCACGAAATCTTGTCGAGTTCTCAAAACGCTCTGCAAAATGCCGGGCGCTAGCGCGTCAACGTCAACAACGTGTTGGCGTGTAAAGCATCGGTGGTCGAAACGCGCCCGTCGTTCCACCGCACCTCCAATTTTTCAAGCGTCGCGTTTTTTGGAAAACCAAAATGCACGCGCGTCGCGTCGCCGCTCAAATAACCGCTGCTCGCGCGCACGTCGCGCGTGTATGTTCCCGCGCTCGTATGCAAGAACAATTTCGCGCCAAGCCCAAAAGGATTTTTGGAATGGTGTTGGCGCAGTTCCACTTGCAGCGCGTTGCCGCCGCACAGCTGATTTTCAAACAGCTGCGCGGGCGAACGCAAATTGTTGACTACGATGTCGAGGTCGCCGTCATTGTCCAAATCGGCGATGCTCATGCCGCGTCCGCTCGCGCGCGAATTTAGATTCCACGCCGGCGCGGGGACGAAATTTCCGTCGCCCTGATTGCGAAACGCTTGATTCTCTTCGACCAATTCATCGCCGGGCAAATAAAAAAACAAATCTGTGTCGAGCATGCCATTGACGACATACAAATCCAAAAAACCGTCATTGTCCAAATCGCCGAATTTACCCGACCAACTCCAGCCGCTCGCGCTGACGCCGCGTGCCGGCGCTTGATTGGAAAATTTTCCATCGGCGCCGCGCACTTGCAAAACGTTTTCGGCAATTTGCGGGTCGCCTTTCGGAACACGATGCAACATCGTTTGCATCATCGGCAGCCAATTCGCCAACGTCGCCACGCTAATGTCATACGGTTTCATGTCGGTCGCAAACAATACCGGGTTTCCGTTGTTCTGAATGTCGCCCCAATCAAAATTCATGGTGTGTTGTGACGTTTGCGCGAACGGTTCCGCGCTCTGCCATACGCCATCGCGTTTCACCCACGCCATGTCGCGCGTATCAAAATCATTGCCGACGAGAATGTCGGGCTGCGCGTCGTCGTTCACATCAAACAGCGAAATGACCAATGCTTGTGCTTTTGGCGCGAGGCGCTGTCCGAAAAACTCACCGCCGCGATTTTCATAAAAAAAGACACCCGCGCCGTCGGTGAATAAAAACGCGCTGCCTTGCTGCAAATGCAATTCCGCGTCGTACGAACCGGTGACCACATCCAACGCGCCGTCGCCATTCAAGTCGCCCCACGCCATCGAATGTGCGGGACGATTGATGCCGCGCATGCTTTGTTGCTCGAAAACGGTTTGTCTCGCGTGGTCAGTTGCGCCCGTGTTGCGCCAAAGCGTGAGTCCGCTGGCGAGATGCGTGAACACAATGTCCAATTTGCCGTCGCCGTCCACATCCACAATGTTGACTGCGCGCGTGTTGTCTTCGTCCAAAATCTGTTTTTCAAAATCCAAATTGCCGCGATTCCAAAAAATCGTTGCGGTTCCGTTCAAGTTGGCAAAAACAAGGTCCAACAAATTGTCGTCGTTCAAATCATTGATGGCGACGCCCGCGCCGTTGGTTTCAAACTGATGCACCGCATTGCCGTGAACGTTCGTGGTGTGGTCCAAAAGATGCGCGACAAACGTATTCGCGCAAGTTTGCGATTGCGCCAAACGGATTTCGGTTTGCGCGACCGGAACGTGAACGCGCGGCGGGTCGGCTGCGATTCGAGAACGCGCGGCAGGCGGGAATGTGTTTTGAGCTGCGCTGCATGCCGCGAGCATGAGCGATAGGAGCGCCATGCCGAGTGGCAGTCGAATGTGAAAGTGGTGCGACATTTTGCGCGCGTTCTCGTTGGAATGGACGGGACAACCGTCTCTGGGTTGTCCCGCCCATGCTTTATGTTTTACTGGAACAAGGCGTTCACTTTTTCGTTGGCCGCTTTGAGCGCCTCGGCGGGTTTTGCCTGGAACAGCAAGATGCTGTCCATGGTCGGACCCATGATGTTGGCGATTTCCGAACCATTATCCGTAATCGGGAACAAGAACGTGCCGTTGGGTTCCAACGCCTGGTCGGTGTACGCGCTGATGTCAATGCCTTTGTCCACGCGCACTTTGAGCGAACGTTCGACGCCGGATGGAATTGCGGGGAACACGACGCCGGTGTCACCGACGATGTTGGCACATTCTTCTGAGGCGGCAAATTTCACCCACTGCCATGCTTCGGCGGGATGTTTGGTGCCGACCCAAATCGAATCGGCAAGCCCGTTGAACATGCTCTTGCGTCCTTCGGGTCCGATGGGCAGACGACCGAAACCGATGGGGCCCTTGCTATTTTCGAGATAATTATTAATCATCCACGACCCGTCGGTGGTCAAGGCGCCTTTGCCGGATTGGAACAAGGTGGCGGCGCCGAGTGAGCTCACATCTTCTTGTTTGGGCGCATAGCCCTTTTCAATCAAACCGACGTACCAGTCCATCGTTTCCGCGAGTTTCGGGTCGTCGTAATAGTATTTTTTGGTCCACGGACCATCCGTGAATTTGAAACCGTTGCTGGCGGCGAACATGCTCCATTGGGTTTGACCGGCGAAACCGCCCGAACCCTGATGGATAAAGCCGTATTGTTCGACATTGTTCTTGTCGAAAGCGGGGTCGAGACCGTTTTTGCCGTTCTTGTCGAGCGTCAGTTTGGCGATGGTTTCGGTGAACGTGCCGCCATCTTTGGCATTCCACGTCCAATCTTTCATGACGGCGGGGTCAACGCCGGCTTTTTCCAGCATCTCTTTGTTGTAAATGATGGCGACCGTGTCCCAGTCTTTTGGCAGCCCGTAGCGTTTGCCTTCGCGCACCCAGAGGTCCGCCAAACCGGGCAGATAAATGCTCGTGTCCACCTTGTCCGCATCTACCATGGGTTGAATGTCCATGATTTGACCCTTGACCGCAAATTCCGGGAATTTGGCGAGATGGTCGGTAAAGACATCAGGCGCGGTGCCGCTCACGAAACCGGTTTGAATTGCATTCCAATAATCATCCCAACCTGCTTGTTCTACTTTGACGGTGATGTTTGGATTCTTGGCATGGAACGCTTCGGCGCACGCCTCATACGCGGGCTGCTGCGCGGAATCCCAAAGCATGTACCGAATTTCGACGGCTTCGCTTGAAGGCGCGGCAGTCGGCTGCGCGGGCGCGGCGGTGGGTTGCGCGGGCGCGGCGGTAGGTTGCGCGGGCGCCTGTGTGGGCGCAGGCGCCGGGGTTGCGGGTGAAGCGCAGGCGGCGAGCGCAACGACAACAATCATCACGAACGCGATTGCCAACACGAACGATTTCTTGCTAAACATGTTCTCCTCCTCTTGGAGTGGTTTGTGAATTGGTTTATCGGCGGAATGAAACGAATCAGCGTATCTGGGTTGCGACACCTCCTTGCATCAAACTATTTGAATCCGGTAAATTGGATATTGTTGACGATACGGCGACCCAACAGAATAAAGATAATGAGCGTGGGAATCATGCTAATGACCGCGCCTGCCATCAGACCGGGCCAGTCGGGCGTGCCTTGCGGCGTTTGCGAACGGAACACGGCGAGGGCGACGGTGAGCACACGCACCTCTTCCGACTTGCCCACCAAAAAGGGCCAGAGGTAATTGTTCCATGTCGCCACAAACGTAAGGATGGCAAGCGTAATCACCGGCGGCATACTAATCGGCATGATGATGCGCATAAAGACGGTGAACGTTCCCGCGCCGTCGAGCCGCGCGGCTTCTTCCAATTCCCTGTTGATACCCAAAAAGAATTGGCGCAGGAAAAAGACCGCGAAGGGGGACATGAGCAGCGTCGGCGCGACGATGCCGAGAAAGCTGTCTTCCCAATGCAGCTGCCGAATCAGCACGAAATTGGGAATCAGCGTCACAATGGCTGGAATCATGAGCGCGGCGAGATACAGCAAAAAGAGTTGGTCGCGAAACGGAAAATGCAGTCGCGCAAAGGCATACGCCGCGAGCGCACTGAAAAATGTTTGCCCGACGACCACGAGTCCTGCGACAATGAGCGAGTTGCGCAAATAGAGCCAAAAGTTGATTTTTTGACCCGAACCGCCTTGCGCGACAGCGGTCTTGGTATCCACCAACCCAAGCACACGTTGATACGCTTCGGTGGTAAAGCCGACGGGCAAGAGCGAACTCGGATTTGCAATCACTTCTTTTTTGGTCGAGAGCGACGTGCGGACGACCCACCACATCGGAAAGAGAATGACGAGAATGGCAAAGACAAGCACAATCCATGCAATCACTTTGCCGGCGGGGAATGTTTTGCGCGGGCGATGTGTGGCGACGGCGGTTTGGGTTGTAGAAAGGGTATCGGTTGTCATTGGTCTGCTCCGTTGCACTTAAGCCAGGTCGGATTGATTCGCATTCAAAATGCGCATCTGCGCCAACGTGGCGACCATCAAAATGACAAAGAGCACAAACGCAATCGCAGTCGCATAGCCCATCTGGAAACGACTGAACGCGTATTCGTAAATGTACCACGTAATCACGCGCGTCGCGTCCACCGGACCGCCTTTGGTCGTTACTGCAATCGTGTCAAAGATTTGGAACGAACCAATGATGGATGTGACCAACACAAAGACCAAGACCGGACGCAAGAGGGGGACCGTAATCGAGAAAAAAGTACGCAGCTCGCTCGCGCCGTCAATGGAGGACGCTTCGTACACTTCTTTGGGAATGGTTTGCAGCCCCGCGTAAATGAGCAGGGCAGTGTAGCCCGTGTACTGCCAGTTGTTAATCAACGCAATCGAAGGCATGGCTTGCGCGGGCGAACCCAAAAAGGGCTGGCGCGGAATGCCGATGGCTTGCAACACCTGATTGACGAATCCAAGCGAAGGGTCCAACATCCACAGCCAAACCATTGCCACGAGCACCGGCGGCAAAAGCCACGGCATGATAAAAATGCCGCGTATCAGCGAGGACTTGGCGATGCGGTCCATCAATACTGCCAATCCGGTTGCGAGCGCGGTTTGAATGGGGATGTTCAAGAGGACGTAATAGAACGTGACCTGAAGCGAGCGCCAGAATTGCGGGTCACTCAGCAGCTTGGAGTAATTGTCCGCGCCGACAAAGGTGGGGTCCTTTAGCATATCCCAGTTTGTAAAACTGAAATACAAGCCGCGCACGGTGGGCACAAAATAAAAGACAATAAAGCCAATGAGACTGGGCAAGACAAAGAGGAAAGCAATTAGGGTCTCCGAGTTCCAGTACTTGTGTGTCCGGAACCCTGTTTTGCGGGTGGCAATAGCACCCGACACAGTTTGCGCTTCCATGTCGGTTCTCCCTTCGGTAGTATGAGGGCGCTCAGCGGTCTCGAATTCGGGCTTATGGTTGGGGATCCCGAATCCACGCTATTGTTATCGGTCACGTTACCGATAACGGAATTATAAATGAAACTTTGCCCCTTGTCAAGAGGGTTTCGAAAAAAACACAGAAAAAGGGGGGATTTCAGTCCGCGAGGGTCGTTTCGCGCGCTACAAACTCGACCTCGAGTGTGATTTCGGGCGGTCTCTCGTTGGGGTGTTGTATCGCCTCCAACACCTGTTCGAATGCTTTTTGCCCCATTGCATGTTTGTCAATGCGAATGGT
>CAZXYP010000054.1:0-19516 GCA_964644955.1 uncultured Anaerolineales bacterium
TCGTCGCCACCATCCCTCATCCTTGCAGTGAGATTTGATGAATTTCATTCGCCACGCGCAAGCCCGATTCAATCGCGCCTTGAATCCAACGATGGTACACGGACGCGTGTTCACCCGCGAAATAGACGCGTCCTTCGTTTTTGCAAATCGCGTCATACAGACGCGTAAATTGTCCCGGCTCGAACAAGGCAAACGCGCCGCCCGCGAATTCGTCGTCGTGCCACACTTTGGACGCGCCCGCTTCGTATTCGGTCAAAATCTGCGGATGGATTTTTGCCACGTCTTCAATCGCCTGCTCGATGCGTTCTTCGGGCGTGAGCGAACCCCAACGCTGCGCGTCTTCTGCCCACGTATAACTTGCGAGCAAAACGCCGCGCCCGGTTTCTTTTCCATGGTCGGGATAATATAAATTGCGAATCGCCAAATCGGTCACGGTGCCGCCGCCGTGAATGCCCTCATCCTCTTCCCAAAAACGCCGCTTGCATTGCAGCAGCACTTTGGTGGACGCGTCGTAATGCACCTGTCGAATCGCGCGCTGTTTTTCTCGCGAAAATGGTTTGAGAACTTCAATGTGGCGCATGACGGGAAACGGCAGGGTGAGAATCGCGTAATCACCGCTCACGGAAAAACGTCCCGCGCGCGTTTTGTAATACACCGTCACGTCGTCGGGCGATTGGTCAAGCGCAACCATTTTCGCGCCAAAGTGAATGTTGCGCGCAAGTTCCGGCAAAAACGCGTTGGGCAAATGGTCGGTGCCGCCTTCGAGTTCGACCAAATCGCGGAACGAGCCGCCGATTTCGGGACGGATAATGTCAATGAACGACGCGTTTTGGCGACCTTCGTACCCCTGAAACAATCCGAACATTTCAATCGCGCCTTCGGACCAGCCGCGCTTTTCCAAAAATTCGCGCAGTGAGTCATTGTCGTATTCCGCGAGAATTTCGGCCCACGCCGCCTCGCCTTTTTCGTGCAACTTTGCCTCTATCGGCGCGAGCGCTTCATCCCACAATTGCGCGGCAGTTTTACCGCGTTCACTTTCCTTCAACTCAAAACCCAATACGCCGGGGTCCTTGCGAAATTCATGCAAACGCATTTTTTGCCCGTGCATAAAGACGTAACAATTCGGATTGCCCATCGTGAACGGCGCGGTCTTGAGCTTGAATTTGTTCACATACGCCATCGTCAATTCATGCGACGCGGGCAAACGCATTCCACCGGCTTCGGCATACAAGCCGTGCGTGAACGGTTCACGGTAGGTTTGCAATCGCCCGCCGACGCGGTTTTGCGCTTCGAGCAAAACAACCTCATGCCCCGCGTGTTTCAATTCATACGCGGCAGGCAAGCCCGCCATTCCCGCGCCGACGACAATGATTTTTTTTGAACGCGGGGTGCGTTCCATTCCTTTTTCAATGATGGACAAATAGTCGCTCATACAGAATCCTCCACAACCTCAATTTGTAAATGTGCGCGCACGCGCGCGGCATGTTCCGCGCGCTGTTCGGTTGACATGATGAACTTGTCATAAATGTTGCGATGAAACCCATCATGTCGAAAACGCGGCGTCACGTGCAAATGATAACGCCAAATTTCTTGACTGCCGCTCGGCTCGTTGTGTTGACGCGTCGAAATCCCGTCGCATGCGTACGCGCGTTTCAATGCGAACGCGACGCGCTGCGCGACGCGTTGAATGTCGGCGCCGAGCGCGGGCGGCAATTCAAAGATATTTTCGTAATGCGTGTTCGGAATAATCAGCATGTTTGGCGCATTGCGCGGATATTGGTGCAGGGCAACCAACGCCGTCACAAACCCGTCCTGATACACAATGTCGCTCTCGTGGGAATGATTGTGCGGATTTTCCACGCGCTGCACCAACGCGCAAAGCGGACAGCGATAATTTTCGGGCGCGTGCGTGTACATGTTCTATTTCTTTTTTCGGGTTTTGGACGCCGCCGCTGTCGACGCGCGTGCCTTGACTGTAATGAAATCAAACAACAAACGCGCGCACATGACGACGGTATGTTTCGGCGCGCTGTCAAACACGGGATTCAATTCGGCAATGTCCAACGCGTCCACATGCGGCGCGAGATAGCGCACATAATCGAGCATTTGTTGCACCGTCAAGCCGCCCGGTTCGGGCCAACCGGTGCCGGGCGCTTCGCCGGGATTCAATACATCAATGTCAACCGTGAGATAGATTTTTTCGGGTCCCGCCCGCGCCCACGCCAACGATTGCTTTGCGGCTTCGACCGCGCCCATTTCTTGAAATTCCGGCGCGAGAATTCGTTTGACGCCGTATTTCACGCCGACACCCCACTGCTGGGTCGTCGCGTAGCCGCGCAGTCCAACCTGCACCATATTTTTTCCGGCGAGCCGTCCGAGTTCGAGCGAACGCACCATGCCGCTGCTGCCCGAAATCGCGCCTTGCTTTTCGGAAAAATCCAACATGTCGCAGTGCGCGTCGAGTTGAATCAAACCGAGATTGCCGCGCGTCGTTTCATGCAGCGCGCGAAACGCGGGATAAGTGACGCCGTGGTCGCCGCCGACGACGAGCGGAATAAATCCCGAATCAATCACCTCGCGCACCGCGTTGGTCACTTGGTTGATGGCTTTTTCGGGGTCATAGTACGAGATTGCGACATCGCCGAAATCGGCGACCTCGACCGTGGACAAATCAATCGGTTCGCCGCGATCCATGTCCACCACTTGACCATCTACCACCCGTTTGGCAAGCAAAACGCGGAACTGGTCGCGCAGCGCGGCGGGACCGAACCGCGCGCCGGGATTCGCAATCGAAGTAGACGCGTCGTACGGCACACCGAGATAACCGAATTTGATTTTGGGTTCAGCGCGCGGCGCCAGCAGCAAATTACTCATCACACCTCCATTGTGTTTTTTTCTGAATTGCATTACATTTTACACCAACGAATCCGATTCGCTTTGGCATCTTGAAGCGAATTCCTGGATGATGTGTGGGTTTCGGAATTCCAAAGTTTCGCAAACTTTAGAATTCTTGGATGAGAACCCACCAAGTAAACCGGAATCTGCGCTACCTGCGAGCTTGATGTTTCACGGAGGTTCCCATGACGCGCGCGCAAAAAATCATTGTCGGGATCATGTCGTTTTTGGTGATTGTGGTTCTCGTAGCAGTAATGATTGCATTTCTGTCGCTGGTGAGACAAAACCGCGCGGCGCAAGTTGCCGTAATGCCCACCGCAACCCCGTTTCCAACTGTTGTCTATCCCGCAACGTACACGCCAACCCCAAACCCCGCAACCACAACCCCCGTCGTGGGAAACCGTTCCGGCACAAATCCGAACGTCGGGTCTGCCACCGCACAACCGCGCGCGACCATTGATCCGAACAATCCGGTCGCCGTCGCATTTGACGCGGCAATGAAAAAATCGCAGGAGACCAATCAAGGTCGCTTCACCATGGATTTTGTAATGGAAGGCGATTTCGGCTCCGAAATTCCATCGGCGTATGTTCAGGATGGAAAGGTGGCGCTGTTTGCGCTGAGCGGCAAAACCAAAGACAAGGATACGCATGTCGCGTTGAAAGGAATGCTTTCGGCGATGCTTGGCGCGGACCCGGTCAAAGGGATTGAATTCATTACCGTTGACGGAAAAACGTATTTGCGCGGGCCACTCACCTTTTTGGGCATCACGGACGACAAATGGTATGTCTCGTCGGGCGAATCCTCGCTCACGCCCGACAATGCTTCGCCCGACCAAATCCTTTCCGGCATCGAGGGCAATTTGGATTGGCAAGGCATCACAGCCGCAGGAACGGAACAATTGGACGGCCTGAATTGTCAGGTTTATGTTGCCGACAAATTTGCGACGCTGGGCGGCATCAAAGCCATTGGCAGCGCAACGGACCAACTCCCTTCCGATTTTGACCCGGACAATGTGGAAATCGCCGAAACCAAATTCTGGCTCTGTGAGGACGGTTATTTTCATCAAATGACTCTGCAAATCAAGGGCAAAGATAAAAATAATCCATCCAAAACCGTCGGCATGAGCGCAACGGTGCACCTGTACGATTTCGACGGGAACTTTGAAATCCGCGCGCCGGAAAATGCCGTGCCTTTGGACATGAGCAAGTTTGGAATCATGTCGCCGACCCAAACGCCGGAATAAGCTGCCGCTTTGCGCGCGTGGGCTTAACCCAATCGTCCAAACTCTTTTGCCAACGTATTCAAATTCAACTGAATCATCGTCGGGCGTCCATGCGGACACGTGCGCGGCGACGCACATTTTTCCAAATCACGAATCAACGCGCGCATTTCCTCGAGCGCCATCACTTGCCCGCCTTTGATTGCCGCGCCTTTGCAAATGCTCATAATCAAACGCGCTTCAGCGGCCGTCTGGATTGGATTGCCGCCCTCGTCGGTCATATCCAAAATTTCCAAGAACGCTTTGCGCGGGTCTTGTTTTTTCAAAATCTCGGGAATCGCGCGCAAGAGAATTGTGGAACCGCCGAACGGTTCGATTTGAAAACCCGCGCGTTCCAAATTTTCGCGTTCATTTTCATATACGGCATATTGCGCGGGCGACAACTCTATCGTCATCGCTTCCAGCATCACTTGATTCGCGGTACTGATTTCCTTTTCACTCATCCATTTTTCGTACAAGACGCGTTCGTGCGCGGCATGTTGGTCCACGAGATACAAACCGTCGGGACCTTCGCAAATGATGTAGGTGGAAAAAATTTGCCCCAACACACGCAACAGCGGAAGGGATGAAGCGGCGAAGGGATGAAGCGGTGAGTCGGCAACGCCGTCAATGAGCGATGCTTGTTGTTCATTCGTTGGCGGAATGGGATTGCGCGCGGGGCTCGATGGAGATGCAAACGAATTGGTCTGAAATGTCGTCTGCGGTCTGTGGTCTGTCGTCGAAAAGGTAGGCACGGGAAATTTTTCATTCAACGCGCGCCGCACGGCGCGCTGCACCGCGCGATACACTTCATTCGGTTCGCGGAAACGCACCTGCATTTTTGTCGGATGCACATTCACATCCACCGCGTCGGGCGGCAGGTGAATATTCAGCACAAACAGCGGAAAACGTCCGACCATCAACAGCGTGTGATACGCTTCCGTGACAGCGTACGCGATGGAACGGTCTTCAATCCAACGCCCGTTGACAAACAGATACTGCAAACGCCGATTGCCGCGATGAATCGAGGGGGGGGTGATGAAACCGTGAACAGCGACGAGAGTAGAGATTGGAGATTGGAGATTACTCGAATCGGATTGATTGTCCTCGAAATTCGTTACGCCAAGCATTTCGCGCGCGGTCTCGCCGCCAAACACTTTGACCAACACGTCGCGCAATTTACCACTGCCCGCCGTTTGAAAAACGAGTTTGCCGTCAGTGACGAGAGAAAAACGGACCTGCGGATACGCCAACGCGTAGGCATGCACCAATTCGGCAATATGTCCGTTTTCCGCGCCGGGCGATTTCAAGAATTTGAGACGCGCGGGGACGTTGTGAAACAAATCCTCGACCGTAATCACCGTGCCGCGCGGCGCGCCGTGCGGCTGATACAAAAGCGTCTGTGCGTTTTCGACTTTGAAAATCGTGCCGTTCGCATCCTCTGCCGCGCGCGTAATCATGGTCACGCGCGCGACGGACGCGATACTCGGCAGCGCTTCGCCGCGAAAACCGAGTGTGTGAATGGCAAACAAATCGTCGGCGGAATTCAATTTGCTCGTGCCGTGCCGCGCGAACGCGGTTGGCACATCCGCGCTGCCAATGCCGCTGCCGTCATCGGCGACGCGAATCAGCCGCTGTCCGCCGCCGCGCACTTCGAGACGAATGTCACGCGCGCCCGCGTCGAGCGCATTCTCAATGAGCTCTTTGACCACAGACGCGGGACGTTCGATGACTTCGCCCGCCGCGATTTTGGATGCAAGGTCGTCGGAAAGAATGTGGATGGACATGTGTCGTTTGTGCCTGCCCTGCGCGAAATTGTATCACACACTGTTGTAAAAAACATCGGGATAGTTTATACTCTGCCCAATCTTTCCCCTAACAGATGCCAATTCGAGCTTTGTCAAGCTCAAGGAGTCCATCGAATGAACACCCTCCTGCGAATTGCCGCGCGGATTGATTTGTTGACCGAGCTGGCGGGGACCATTGCACGATATCTCGTCCTCGTTATTATTGCGATCGGCTTTACCAATGTCGTCGCGCGCTACAGCGGACGCTTTGCCGGGATGCGGCTCACCAGCAACGCGTGGATTGAAATTCAATGGTACCTCTATTCGGTCATGTTCTTTTTGGGCTTTGGATATATCCTCAAACACAATGTCAATGTCCGCGTGGATTTTTTGTCCGCGTACTGGAGCGCGAACCGTCGCGCCTGGATTGATTTGATTGGCACAGTCTTGTTCCTCGTTCCCTTTTGCGTGATTGGGATTTATGCCACGCTGAATCCGGTCCTGTTGTCATGGGGACGTTTGCCCGACGGCACGTTCGGCACGTGGGAAATTTCTCCTGACCCGGACGGCTTGCCGCGCGCACCCATCAAGACGATGATTATTGTCGCCTTTGTGCTGCTCCTGCTCGCGGCGATTTCACATGCCATCAAAATGCTCGCCATTATCACGGGACATCGCACAGAACAAGCGATTGCCGAAGTTGCGCCGAATGCACCACCTGCAGAAACATGAGTCACACCTTGCAGGTCGCAAATTTTTTGCTTCGCGCACCGGGGCGAATTCCCGGATGATGTGTGGGGTGCAGAATTCCAATGTTTCGCAAACTTTGGAATTCTTGGGGAGAAAACGCACCAATCAAATTTGCGCTTGCGCGTCTGACGTTTCTCGCTTCGCGTTTCTCGTGTCACCAATCCCATTTCATTGGAGCACATTATGACATTCGAGTGGCTCGCCATTGCGATGTTTGCTGGATTCTTTATGCTGTTGATGACAGGGTATCCGGTCGCCTACTCGTTCGTCGGCACGGCACTGATCTTTGGCGGCATCGGCTTTGCGCTCGGCGCCTTTAACCAAACGCTCATTTTGCTGCTGCCCAACCGCTGGTTCGGCACCATGTCCGACATTCAGCTGATTGCGATTCCGTTTTTTATTTTTCTCGGCGCGGTGTTGGAAAAATCGGGGCTGGCGGAAGAATTGCTGGAAACCGTCGGGGTATTATTTGGACCGATACGCGGCGGAATTGCGCTCGCGGTGATTGTCGTCGGCACATTGTTGGCGGCGACGACGGGTGTGGTTGCCGCGACAATTATTGCCATGGGCATGATTTCGCTGCCGACCATGCTCAAGTACGGGTATAACAAACAATTGGCGTCGGGCGTGATAACTTCCTCCGGGACATTGGCGCAAATGATTCCGCCGAGCCTGGTGTTGGTCGTGTTGAGCGATCAAATCGGTATCTCGGTGGGCGATTTGTTTGTCGGCGCGCTGATTCCGGGGCTGATGATGGCGGGCGCGTACACGCTGTACGTGATTGCTATCAGCATCCTCCGTCCGCACGACGCGCCCGCGCTCCCGCCCGAAGCGCGCACGCTCAAGGGGAAAGCATTATTCACCAAAACGCTGCGCGCGCTCGTGCCGCCCTTCATTTTGATTTTTGCTGTGCTCGGCAGTATTTTCTTTGGGCTGGCAACGCCGTCCGAAGCGGGTTCGGTGGGCGCGGTGGGCGCGGTCATCTTGACCATTCTCAATCGGCGCTTCAGCTGGAGCATGCTCATCCGGTCCGCGGAAGCAACCTTACGGACTACCGCGCTCGTACTCACGATTCTGTTTTGTTCCACGTTTTTTAGTCTGGTGTTTGACGGGCTTGGCGGCACCGAGTTGATAACGGAATTTTTGGTGAATCTGCCAGGCGGCTATTGGGGTTATATCATCGTCGCCAACATTGTGATTTTTCTGCTCGGCGTTTTTTTAGAGTTTACGGAAATCGCATTCATTGCAATGCCGATTCTCGTGCCCGCCGCGCGCGCGTTGGGGATTGACCTCGTCTGGTTCGGCGTGGTCGTCGCCATCAATTTGCAAACCGCGTTCATTTCGCCGCCGGTCGGTTTTTCGCTGTTTTACTTGCAGAGCGTCGCGCCCAAAGAAGTGCCGACGTTGGATATTCACAAAGGGGCGATTCCATTCATGGTCTTGCAGCTGGTGGTGCTCGTTCTCGTGATTCTACTGCCGGGGACGGTACAATTTCTGGTCAACGCTTCGGCAGCCGGAGCGCCTTGAAACCCTCTTTACGAAAACGGGCGACATTCCGCATGTCGCCCGTTTTTTTTCTGTTTAGCTCGTCCCGTACACAAAATTGGCAAAACTGCCTTCGTTCACCTTGTTCCACGCACGCACGTTATCGCGGAACGCTTTCCATTCGGCAAAGATCGTTTTGAAATCCGCATCTTTACCGGAGAACTCGTCAAACAGCGCGGTTGCCGCGTCGCTTGCCGCTTGCAAAATCTCTTTACTGTACGGTCGCAGTTCGACGCCCTGCCCAAGCAGTGTCTGCAGCGCCTTTTGATTGCGCGCGTCGTAACGCGCGAGCATCTCGATGTTGGCTTGCGCGGCGGCGGTCTTGATAACTTCTTGATATTCGGGCGGCAGCTTGTTCCACTCGTTCAAGTTGACTTCGACTTCGAGCGATGGCCCCGGTTCCCACCAACCCGGATAATAATAGTATTTGGCGACTTTGTAGAAACCAAGTTTCTCATCATCATACGGACCGACCCATTCGGCGGCGTCCACCGCGCCCGTTTGCAGCGCCTGAAAAATTTCTCCTCCGGCGAGGACTTGAACGGTGACGCCCAATTTCGTCATCACCTGTCCGCCTAAACCCGGGATACGCATCTTGAGACCTTTGAGGTCCTCCGGCGTATTGATTTCCTTGCGGAACCAACCGCCCATTTGCGCGCCGGTGTTGCCGGCAGGGAATTGAATGACACCGAACTTTTTCTGGTAAAAATCCTGGAGCAATTTTAAACCGCCGCCGTCATACAGCCACGCATTCTGCTGCTGCGCCGTGAACCCAAAGGGCAGCGCGGTGCCGAATGCGGTCACGGGTGATTTACCGACATAATAGTACGATGCCGTATGCCCGAGCGGAACTGCGCCCTGTGAAACCACGTCGAGGACTTGGGTGCCCGGGGCAAGTTCGCCCGCCGCGCGCGGGGTGATTTTAAATTTGCCGCCGGTCATTGCGCCCACGCGTTCTGCGAAAATTTGCGCGCCGCCGAAAATGGTATCCAGCGAAACGGGCCAGCTGGTCGCCATTTGCCAATCGAAACTGGGCTGGGCTTGACCAATCACCGTCGGCGCGGCTACCGTGGACTGGACGGGCGCATTCGTCGCCGCTGCGGTGGGCGCGGAAGGTGACACTGCGGGCGTCGCCAATTGCGTGCCACAAGCTGCCATAACCCCGGCGGTGACTGCAATCGCCGAACTCTTGGCGGTTGTGGATAAAAACTCTCTTCGTTTCATCTCTTTCCTCCTTGGGGTGTATGCTCCGGGGTATTTCCGGAATTGCGCAGATTATACGCGTTTCCACACGCGCGCGTCAAGGTGTTTGCAAATAAATTTTTGAAATTCCCTTTGCTCAAGTACAATAGCTGTCTCATGTTTCAACGACCACCCACCTTTTCCGAAATTTGGCAGGCGCGCGCGCGCGTGCGTCCGTTTCTCGCGCCGACGCCGTTACGCCAATCGCTCGCGCTGTCGGAACAATGCGACGCCGAGATTTTTTTAAAATTGGAAAATTGGCAGCCGACGGGTTCATTCAAAGTGCGCGGCGCGTTCAATCTGCTCGCGCAGCTCGCGCCCGATGAAATTGCGCGCGGCTTGGTCGCCGCCTCGGCGGGCAATCACGGCTCGGCGGTTGGTTATGCGGCGCAGCAATTGCGGCTGCCCAACGCGCACATTTTTGTCCCGGGCAATACGCCGCGCGCAAAAATTGCCAAAATGAAACGCTTTGGCGTGAACGTGCATGAGGTTGGCGAAACTTATGACGACGCGCATCACGCGGCGGATGAATATCAACGCGCGCACCATGCGACGTTTGTTCATGCCTATGACGACGCGCGCACCGTCGCGGGCGCAGGCATGACCGCGCTGGAAATTTTGGACGCAATGCAAGACGCGGACGCCGTGTTGATTCCCGTTGGGGGGGGGGGACTCGGCGCGGGCATGGCGCTTGCGTACAAACACCTCGCGCCGCGCACGCGCATTATCGGCATTCAACCGGACGCGTCGCCGTCCCTACACGATTCATTGCGCGACCGCGTGTGTTACGAAGAATACACCGCCGCGCCCACCATTTGTGACGGACTGGCAGGCGGCATCGGCAAAATCGTTTTTGAAATCGCGCAGCAAAAAATGATTGACGAAACGGTGATTGTGTCCGAACAGGCGGTGCATCAAGCCGTCGCCGAATTTGCGCGCAGTGAACAAATGATGGTGGAGGGTTCGGGCGCGGTCGGTCTCGCCGCCTTGAAGGAAAATCCCGCGTTGTTTCGCGGCAAACGCGTCGTCCTGATCATCACCGGCGCGAACATTGACGTTGCGCGCTTTCGCCAAGTATTGGAGATTGCATAAACAAAAAATGCTCAAGTATATATTGTTTGACCTCGACGAAACTCTGTACGCGCCAACCAGCGGCTTGATGCCTGCCATTGGCAATCGGATGCGCCAATATCTGGAGCAGGAATATGCACTGCCGCCGGAACGCGCGCACGAATTGCAAAAACGCTATTGGCACGAGTACGGCACGACGCTGCGCGGGCTGATGCTCGAACGCGAAATTGACCCGCGCCACTATCTCGATTTTGTGCATGATGTGGATGTGACGCAATATCTCGAACCCAATCCGCAGCTGCGCGCGCAATTGGCGCAAATTCCGTACACCAAAGTCATTGTCACCAATGCGGATGTGCCGCACGCGGAACGCGTGCTCGCGCAATTGGGCATCGCCGACCAATTTGCGCGCATCTTTGATATTGTGTTTTTTGAATACGAATGCAAACCCGCGCGCGGCGCGTACGAACGCGTCTTGAACGCATTGAACGCGCGCGGCGATGAATGTATTTTGGTCGAAGATACCGCGCGCAATTTGTCCGCCGCGCGCGAATTGGGCATTCAAACCATATTGCTTTTGCATCCCGACGCGCGTGCGCAGCCAACCGCGCCACTCGGCGACCCCGCCGCGCAAGAAAAACCCGTCGAATGTCCCCCCACCGCAAACATTTGCATTGAAGACATTTCCCAAGTGAACGCGGCGATTGAAACGCTTGCGGCGCGGATGGCTTGACCACCAGCATGGCACGTTTGTCCGCATTGGTGCGTTCCGAACATTTCATTGTCCCCGCCGCGCTCACCTTGCTCGCGGCGCTGGCGAGTTTCCCACTGGTCACACAGTTCAGTACGCACATTGCCGGCGTGGAAGGCGATGTCTGGAGTTATCTCTGGGCAATGGGCTGGGCGCGCGTCGCCGCGCTGAATCTCGCCACCAATCCCTTTCACACCGACTATGTTTTCTATCCGCTCGGCGGCGCGACGCAATTGTTGTGGGGCACCGCGCTGCCGTCGTTCGCGTCCATTCCGCTGCAGCTCGCGTTCGGACTGGTACCGGCATTCAATCTGGTCTATCTCGCCGCGAGTGTGTTGACGGGATACGGAATGTATTTGTTGGCAAAATATGAATTTCGATTTTTGAATTTTAAATTTCGAAATTTGAACTTTGCCGCGTTCATCGCGGGGCTGGCGTTCACATTCAGCGCGCTGCGTCTGGGCTATGGGTTGGCGTTTACAAATTTATTCCACACTGAATTCATTCCGTTTTATGTTTTGTTTTTGCTGAAAACAACGCGCGCGCCGGGTTGGAAAAACGCGGTCATGGCAGGTCTCTTTTTTGGATTGAACGCGTACGTGGATTTTCAAATCGCCGCGTTTTTGGCATTACTGACCGTGTTGTGGTTTTTGTTTTTGGGCGCGCGCATGTTGTTTCAGAAATCGCGCAGCGTTCTACATCTCCGCGCAAAAAATGGTTCCAATCCGCTTTTGCGCGCGCTGGTTCTCATCGCCGTCGCAGGCGTCGTCGTGTTACCCATGCTCGGGTTGGTGTTGAATGACTTTGCGATTGAAGGCGGCAATTACATTCGCGTCTTTCCACTGCGCTATTCTGCCGAGCGTTCGTACGACGCGTTGGCGTATGCGCTGCCGAACGCGCGCAGCACGTTGTATCAAAACGTGCCCGCGCCGCGCGTCGAAAACGTGAACGCGTCTGTTCGCACGCCCGACGAATCGGAATTGTCGCCCGACCGCCAGAGTTTTTTGGGCATTACGCTTTTGGCATTGGCTGTCGTCGGCGCGATTCGGTTCGGACGCAAACTGTTGTTTTGGATTTTGGTAACATTGCTGTTTGCAGTCTTGTCGCTCGGGCCTGTTTTGCATCTCGCGGGCATCAACACAAACATTCCACTGCCGTTCGCGCTCATGAATCCTGTGCCGATTCTAAACAACATTCGCATTCCGATGCGGTACGGCTTGATGGTGTTTTTTGGCGCGTCGCTGCTCGCGGGCGCGGGCGCGTTCGTTCTCGTGCGATGGCGCGCGTGGTTGTTTGTGCCAATCGTCGCGCTGCTGCTCGCGGAGACGATGGTACTGCCGTATCCGACGCTGGAATTTCGCGTGCCGCGCATTTACGAACAAATTGCGCAATCGGCGGACGACGTGAGCGTTTTGGAAATTCCGTCGTTCAATTGGCGCCATGCGGCGCAAAATGAAGCGTATCAGGCAATTCACCACAAACGGATTTTGCGCGCTTATACAAACCGTATCGCGCCCGACCTCGCGGAATATTTCAATCTGCGGCAAACGCCGATTGTGGTCCGCAGCTTGCGAATTTTGGAAGGCGCGGAACAAGGGATTTTGACGGACGAGGAAATCGCTCAAGACACAAGTGTGTTGGAGGATACGCTCGCGTTTTTCAATTTACGCTACGCGGTCTTGCATCGCAATCAATTGCCCGCCGAACGCGTTACACAGCTTGACCAATACCTGCGCGAGACACTGCATGCGCGCGTGATAGACGACGCCGACGGGGTGATTGCCTATGAACTGCCGCAAACGGATTTCACCGCGCAAGCGCGCGCGTTGGATTTGGCGTCGAACGCCACTTTGATGTATCTTGGGCGCGGCTGGCAGACGGAACCGTTGGCAAATGTGGAGGGTTCACAAGGGCGCTACGCCAACGCGGCGCGCGCGGAGGTGTATATTCCGCAAACGAACGCGGCGCAAATGGCATTGGATTTGTACAGCGCCGCAAACGAGGCGACCCTTCAAACCCAAATCAACGACGGCGCGGCACAACCAATTCTATTGCGACAAGGTTGGGAGACGTATCCACTTGCCGTCACATGGAGCGAGCGGCTGAATCGCTTGCATTTGTTTTTTGATTCGAATGTGGCAAACCGATTTGCCATCGGCGCGTTGGAATCAAGATAATACGCGGTCGAACATGCCAACCATCGAATGGAATTCAACGTCGAAACAAAGCGTGCAATGAAATCAAGCAAACATCGAACGATAATCAAGCTGCATTTTCCGGATGGAGCATCCCGGCGACTGCTTCCCGACACCTGCCCATGAAAGCGATTGAAACGCAAATCCGCGTGCGTTATGCCGAAACGGACAAGAGCGGCATCGTGTATAACGCGCATTACCTCACCTGGTTCGAAGTCGCGCGCGGCGAATTTTTTTGGCAGCAAGGCATGGATTATGGACGCGACATTGAAGCGCGCGGCTATCACTGGCCCCTGACCGAAGCGCACTTGCGCTATCACGCGCCCGCGTTCTATGGCGATTTGCTGACCGTGCGCGCGTGGATTGGCGAGGTAAAAAGCCGCGCCATGACGATTCAATACGAAATTTCGCGCGACGGGAAAAAACTGTGCACGGGCTGCACCACGCACATGAATATTGACGACCACGGCAGACCCGTTGCGTTTCCCGATGACATTCGCAAATTGTTGACACCGGAATCCTAACGCGCAGGGGTAAACTTCCATGAACCACGAGACTGAAACCCAAATCGCGCCCGACGAACAAGAACGCGCGGAACGCGCGGAATACGATACCGCCGCGTATCTCTTTAACATCGTCGAAGCCCAAATCACGCGCGCCGACACCAAAGCAGGGTTGGTCATTGCCGCCGACAGCGTGTTTGCGACCGCTCTGCTGCTTGTCAGTCGCGGCACACTGCTGGCGCTGTTTACGCCGACTGCCACGTTCGCCGCACGCATCAACGCGCTTGTGATTCTGGCGATTTTCGTACTGCTCTTGGTTTCGACCCTCGCGGCGCTCATCGCCACGCGCCCCGCGCTCAAAGTCCGCAATGACGAAGGCACGTTGTTTTTCTTTGGGCGGATTTCGCGGATGGACCACGCCAAGTTTGTCGAGCGTTTTGCACTGCAAGAGACGCATGAAATGCGCCACGCGATTTTGACCGAAGTCCACAACACGTCCCAAATCGCCGCGCGCAAATTTCGGTTGATGCGTCTCAGCATTGATTGTCTCATCGGCGCGGTGTCGTTGTGGGTGATTCTTCAGGTATTGTACGGACTGACCCCCGCATAGGTGTTTGGTAATTTCCTTTGCCAATGGTAGAATAACCTCTACTGCTGCGATGTAACCCGCCCCGTCAACGGCACGTAGAGTCGGTATGACAAGAGTGTGTATGGAGGATTCCATGCACCGACGCAACCAGAGAGAGGTTTATCATGGCAGATTCAACCGGTCGCACAGCGCCGACCCCCAAGAGTAGTGACCCGAGCGTCTTTTTTGAAATTTGGCGTTCGATGCAGCTCGTCTGGCGTTTGATGTTGGACCCGCGGGTGCCGGCATTTACCAAAGCCATTGTCCCGTTGGTCGCAGTGTATTTGATTTCGCCAATTGACCTTCTTCCGGAAGGATTCCTGTTGTTTTTCGGAATGGTGGACGATTTGGCAGTGCTGTTTTTTGGCACAAAACTTTTCATTAACCTTTGTCCGCCCGATGTGGTAGCCGAACACCGGCGCGCGCTCGGCGGTGGACCTGAGTTCACCGGCGACGAGTACGTGGACGGTTCCTATCGCGTCGTGGACGAAGACAAGTGACCTGTGACAAGTAAAGCACGCCGGGATCTTTGCGCGCGCGCGACACCCGTCACCCGTCACTTTATATGCAATGCCCGAAACCGCAATGAGAACGCATGTCGAGATTGCCTCTGAGTTGGGCATCTCGCCGCAGACGTTGAAAAATTGGACGCGCGATTTTGCGCCGTTCCTCTCGCCCGCCGGACCGCTCGGCGAAAACAGTCGTCATTTTTCCGATGATGACGTGTTTGTGCTAAAGCGCATCAAAGACCATCTCGCCGCCGGGCTGACCTTTGACGAGACCGCCGAAGAGTTACGCGCGGACGGCTATGGCGTCGAGACCAATGGCAATGGCGCCGGCGGCGCGCTCACCGTTCCCAACGCCCAACAGGGTTTTGGCGTCTTGACGGATACGCTGCGCGTCATGATTGAAAATCAGCAGACGGTCCAAAACAGTTTGCAGGTCAATCGCAATTTGCTCGGCGTCATTATTCAGGACAATTTCAACCTGAAAGAAGAAAACGCGAAACTGCGCGAACGAATGCAAAAATTGGAGCAGGAGCTTGCGGAAATGAAAAAGCGCGACCAAGATTATCGGTTGACGGTCGAACAACGCATGATGCGTCTCGAAAATATGATGCGCAGCGAAGCCGCCAAATCGCCCTGGCAAAAATTGTTCGGCGGTTAGCGCCCCTTCGATTCGCCCTTGTAACCTGATTTTTGAATCGCGGCACCCTTGCCGCACAATTCAAAAATCAGGTTTTGTTTTATCCGTTGCTTTTCCATTCTGACCTCGCGCAAAGGAGGAACCATGCAAGTACGTCTCGCCGTTATCGGCTTGGGCAATGTCGGCAAACGTTTTCTCGAACTCGTGCAAACCAAACACGACCTGATACGACATCGCTACGACCTCGACCTCATCGTCACGGCAGCCGGAGATACCACCGGCGGCGCGGAATATTTCAAAGCCCTCGACATTTCCACCATCCTCGAACTTAAACACAGCGGCAAAGGTATGGCAGCGTACCCCACCCACGGACGCGGCGAAATAAATATGCTGGAATTGATGCGCGGCGCTGAAGCGGACGTTCTCGTCGAGAATACGCTCACCAATCTCAAGGACGGCGAACCCGGACTTTCGACCATGCGCGCAGCCATCCAACGCAAGATGCATGTGGTCACGGCAAACAAAGGTCCGCTCGTGCTGGCATATCAAGAATTGTTTGCGTTGGCAAAAGAACACGGCGTAAAAATTTTGCACAGCGCGACGGTCGCCGGGGGATTGCCTGTGATTAATCTCGGACGGCGCGATTTGGGCGCGAGCGATATTACGAAATTTGAAGGCATTGTCAACGGTACGACGAATCATATTTTGGATGCCATGTCGCGCGGCGATTCATTCGAAACCGCGCTCCAACACATGCAAGAGTTGGGCATTGCCGAAGCGGACCCGACGCTCGACGTGGACGGCTGGGATGCCGCCAACAAGCTGGTCATTGTCGCCAACGCGTGTTTGCATCGCGCGACCAAGTTAAGCGACGTACGCGTGGAAGGCATTCGCGGCGTGACGCCTGAACATCTCGCCGAAGCAAAAGCGAAAGGACAGGTCATCAAATTGGTTGCGCGCGCGGTGCGTGAATTGGGCACATGGAAATTCACGGTGCGCCCCGAATGGCTCGACGCGACGCACCCGTTAGTGCAGGTTCCCGGCGGCTATATGGGCGTGTTGTACGAAAGCGACATTAACGGACAAATTTTTGCGCGCATTCATGAAGAGAATCCCTATCCGACTGCCGCAGCCGTTTTGCGTGACGTCATCAATTTGTATCAATAATCCGGGGGTTGCGTTTCAAACAGCGAGAATTGGCATGAAGCAAGATTCACTGCGCGGCTGGCGCGCGTTTGCGTTGGTGTTTTATCTTGCCGTTGCCGTCATCGAATTGCTTGAGGTCATTGGCGAGGCGCTCGGCTTTGCCGAATTGAATGCCTTTGCGGAATTCGGCGGAATCACGCCTGAACAAGAAGCACAGCGACTCGGCAGTTTGATTCTGCTTTCGACGGGCGTGTGGCTCTCTGCCGCCATCACGGCGTACAGCATTCATCGCAACAAAGCGTGGAGCGTTCGCGCGGGGACGATTACGGGTTTTATGCTCGTGCTTTATGGCATGTACCAAATTCTGAGCGGCTTGTTTATCCTGAACGCAAATCAATTTTCCGCTATTGCCACCGGAACCATTTTCGGTCTGGCGGGACTTTTTAGTGTGTGGCTCGTACGCCAAATGACAGATTCCAAATAGTCCCGCGCGCACACATCCAAAAACGAAAAATGCTTTCCAAGGAGGATGGCGCGTCCGGATGGTTGGAAAATGAAATTACAATTGAAAAACGGCGGCGAAAAAATCGCCGCCGATTTATTTCAACGCAAGCACGCCAAACGCTTGGCGCGCGGGCTTTACGGTTCTAAAGCCGGCGTTTTTCAAGCGCTGCATCACTCCGCGCGTCGTGTTTGCGCCGAATTTTGATTCGGGGTCGCCAATGTAATGGAATAATTTTCCGCCGCGCCGCAGCACGCGAAATAGTTCGCGATAGAATTCTTGCGAATACAAATCGCCCGCGAGCGACATGGTGGGTGGGTCGTGCAGAATCGCGTCGAAATAATTGGCATCAAAGGAAGGCACAATTTCAAAACTATCGCCCATGCGCTGTTCGATGTTTGGATTGGTGAATAATTCGCGCGACCATGGATTTTGTCGCGCGATTTCTTGCGCGGTGGGGTCAAGTTCAATCGTAATCACTTGCCGCGCCGTTTTCGCCATTTCTATCGCGGTGTAACCCAATCCCGTCGCGGTGTCCAAAACATTTCCCGAAAGCGGCGCGAGTGTTTTTGCCATTGCGGATGCCGCGCGTTCAGGCGTAATGTCTTGAATGCGGTGCATCGGAAAGCCCGCAACCAGCATTGTGGGCGCGGACGCGGTGGGAAAGAGGGAATAGGCGCGATTCGTAAGTTCCGAAAACGTTTTGATTTTGGAAATGCCGTTGGCGTTCAAAACGAAACACGAATTTTCGTCGCGCGCGATTTTTTCCGCGTCGCTCCACGCGACACGCACTCCGTCCGGCAGCAAAAAGCCGTCCGCCTCCAAAATCACATTCACTTCCGACAGCCCCAAGTCCGGTGACAGCCGCGCGTGGAATTCGTGTGCGCGTCGCGCGCGCAGCAGCGGCAAAATTTGATGGGACGAAACAACCGCAGCCATTATTTCAGTCTGGCTTGTTTGCTCAATGCCAACAACGACAAAAATTCAAACACCAAATTCGCCGCCAGCAGGGATGTGATTTCGCCGTGGTCAAAAGACGGATTCACTTCAACAATGTCGAACCCGATGAGATTCAAACCGCGCAGCCCGCGCACCATCTCCAACGCTTGAAAACTTGTAAAGCCGCCGACTTCAGGGGTTCCCGTGCCGGGCGCATACGCGGGGTCAACGGAATCAATGTCGAATGAAACATACACCGGACGATTTCCAACCGTTTGGTGAATCGCCTCGCCAATTCTTTCGGTGCCCATTTTCAGCGCCTCGCCAATCGTAATCATTTTTGCGCCGAGATTCCTCGCCATTTCATAATCGTTCAGGTCCGATGTGGAACCGCGAATCCCGATTTGCAAATATGCGTTGGTGTCAATCAGGTTTTCTTCGACGGCGCGGCGAAACGGCGTGCCGTGACTGTATTTGAATCCTTCAAAATCATAGTCCCACATGTCGCCGTGCGAATCGAAATGCACGACGGCGATTTTTCCAAACTTGGCGTGATGCGCGCGCAACAACGGTAACGCGATGGAATGGTCGCCGCCGAGGGCGATGACGGTCGCGCCCGCGTCGAGAATCGTCTTTACGTCGTTGGTGATGCGCTCGAACGTGACTTGAATGTCCACAGGCACAACATCTACGTCGCCGTAATCAATCACGCGTAAATGTTCGAGCGGCGCGACGCGCAACGCTTGATTGCTGCCCCACAACATCGCGCTCACCTCACGAATTTTGCGCGGACCAAAACGCGTGCCGCTGCGATAACTCGTCGCGCTGTCGAACGGTACGCCGAGAAGCGCCACATTTACATTTTCTAAATCGCGGGTCGCGGGTTGACGCATGAAGGTGGTGATGCCTGCGAATGGTTGGAGGTTGGAGCCGTATGCGGATATCGTCATGGGAAACTCCTTTGGGAGATTGGAGATTGGAGATTGGAGATTGGAGATTGGAGATTGAAGATTGAAGATTGGAGATTGGAGATTTTTGATTGACGTTTGGCGAATGGCAATTCTTCACCTTATCACCTCTTCACCCCTTCACCCCCTCACCCCTTGTATAATAGACGTACCAAGAATTTGGTATCGGACTCATTTCATCGGACACGA
>CAZXYP010000055.1:0-19502 GCA_964644955.1 uncultured Anaerolineales bacterium
CCGAAACGATTATCGGGACGCGGCAGGGGCAAATTGCGAACATTCAAAATGTAATCAGAAGGGTCGAGTGTTATTTCAACCGTGCGCAGCAACAGCGCGGTCGTGAACATGATAATGACTTCTGCCATGCCCGCGCCGAGACACGTGTGCGCGCCGAGTCCGTACGGCACAAACACGCCTGCCTTGCGATGTTCATTGCGCGGCGCGTCATAGCGTTCGATATCGAATTTGTACGGTTCGGGAAAAAATTCCGGCAGGTAATGCGTCACGCCCGACGCCACAAACACTTCTTGATGTTTGGGAATCGCGAAACCGTCGAATTCAAAATCCGCGACCGATGTGCGCGGCACCGCGAACGCGACCGGATACATGCGCAGCGTTTCCAACGCCGCGCCGTGCAGCGCGTGCATTTCTTTGAAATCCGCGAAGGTCGGAGTTTCGTTCGCTGGCACGCGATCCACATCCGCGCGCACGCGCGCCAATGCATCGGGATTTTTCAGCAGCGAATACAACAGAAAACTCAAAGTGTTGGCGGCCGTATCAATCCCCGCAATCATCGGACCGACCGTCGCCGCAATCAGCGCGGCTTCGGGCAGCGGCTTGCCGTCCAGCGTCGTTGCGCGCAAAAGGTCGTCAATCAAATCGGGCGCGCGTCCCGTGACCGGTTCCTCGCGATGTCGCCGCAAAATTTCGCGCGCCATGTCCATCACGCGCAATTTGGCGCGCACGTAACGCGGATTTTTCACATGATGCGGGGCCACGTTTTCAAAACCGCCGCGTTCATGATGGTATTGAGAAACAAAGACAGGTCGTTAAAATACGGGTCGGGGTCAAAATTTGCTACGGCATAACCGAGTTGGCGCGAAATGAGACGCTGTAACGTGCGCGTCACCGGAATCGTTTCGCCGACGCGCCACGTGCGCGCGGTCGCTTGAATCAACGCGCCCATTTCGGGCAAGTAACGCGTGTACGCTTCGCGCGCATAGCCGTCGCGCATTTCGCCGCGCAGGTGACGATGTTCACTGCCGTCCATTGCCACCATAAAAATTTCCGATTCCATTTCGCGCGCAAAATCGCCAAACAATTCATGACTGTGCAAAACGCCGTCGCCTTTTTGTGTCATGAATTGATTGGCTTGGCGTCCCGCCAATACATACAAATCTCGATTTGCCGCGCGCACGCGATATACACTGCCCAATTCGTGATAACCGCGCACAAAAAATGCCAATGGGTCGCGCATCAAATCCAACGCGCTGCCCAAAATCGGCATGCCGCGCATTTGCGGCGGTTTCGTATTGCGCTTGATTTCAACATCTTGCATCACACTCATTGTTTTTCTTCCTCACAAGAATTTACACCCAATCTACGCACTCACGGGGGGAATGTTTCTGTGCGCGCACGAAAGCAAATACATTTTTGACTATTTTCTCGCCGGAATGTCTGTTTTTGGTGCATTCCGCGCCGTTGGCTTTTGACCAAAACCTGACCGTGATTGACTATGCTCACAGGTTGAATATACAGATGCACAGAAAGATTCGCAAATTTATGCTAACCGATTCTCTCCCCAAAATCGAACCGCTTGACGCGTGGATTCCCCAAATTCCCATCTATCGCGGCGACGCGCACGCGCCCGCACAACGCATCGCGCAGCGCAAACGCGATATTTTGGCGACGCCGCGCAAGGTGTTTCTCGACACGGCGCGCATCGAGACGGCGAGTTACAAACAGACGGAAGGCGAACCGGTTATCTTGCGCCGCGCACACGCGTTTCGCGCCCAGTGCCGAAAATTACCGATTCAGATTTATGAAAACGAATTGATTGTGGGCAATCGGTCGCTTTTACCGCGCATGGGCGTCATCATGCCGTCGGCGGCGGTGCATTGGATTGACCGCGAATTGGACACGCTCGAAACGCGCCCGCAAGACCCGTTCCATATATCGCCGGAAGAAATCGCGGAACTGCGCCGCGACATTTTTCCGTACTGGCAGGGCAAGACGCTCGAAGACGCGTGGGCGCAAAACGTGCCTGATGATGTGCGCGCGGCGATTCAAGCCAAGGCGTTCAAAATCAATCAGACCGACCACGCGCAGGGACATATCTTGCCCGATGTCGAAGCGTGGCTCGCGCTCGGTCCGCTCGGGCTGAAAGAAAAAGTGTTGGAAGCGCGCGCGCGCCAAACCGACTTGTCCGACGCGCAGCGCGAATTTTATCATGCGACGCTGACTTGTCTCGACGGCGCGATGGAATTCATGGCGCGGTATGCAGAACTCGCGCAGCAGCTCGCGCAACGCGAAAGATCCGAAACGCGCCGCGCGGAATTGGAACGCATCGCCGAAAACTGTCAACACCTCGCGTCAAATCCGCCCGACGATTTTTGGCAGGCGTTACAAGCTGTTGCGTTTTTGTTTGTGCTGTTGGAAATCGAATCGAATGCGAGTTCCTTTTCGCCGGGACGCCTCGACCAATATCTTTATCCGTATCTGGAACGCGACGCAGAACGCGGCGCGTTGGATTTGGAAACGGCGCAAGAGCTGCTCGAAAGTCTGTGGTGCAAATTTAACGAAATCATTTTGCTGCGCAGCGCGGAAGGCGCGCGGTATTTTGCGGGTTTTCCGATTGGGTTCAATATTGCGATTGGCGGACAGCGCGCGGACGGCACGGACGCGACGAATGTATTGTCGTACATGTGTTTGCAGGCGCAAGCCGATTTGCAATTACCGCAGCCGAATTTATCCGCGCGTTTGCATCGCCATTCGCCGCAAGAATTTTTGAACGCGGTCGCGCGCACGATTGCGAAAGGCGGCGGCATGCCGCAAGTCTTTAACGATGCCGTGATTGTGCCCGCGTACGAAAAACGCGGCGTCACGCACGCCGACGCGCTGAATTACGCCATTGTCGGATGTGTCGAATTGTCCATTCCCGGCAAAGCGTTGGGCTGGAGCGATGCATCCATGTTCAATCTCGTGCGCGTGTTGGAATTTACACTGCACGGCGGACGCGTCCCGGAAACGGGCGAACAAATCGGTCCCGCAACGAAACCGCTGACCGAAATGCAATCGTTCGACGCATTGCAAGACGCGTACGCGACGCAACTCGCCCATTTCATCGCGTTGATGGTGCAAGGATGCAATGTGATTGACCAACTGCACCCGCGCCTCAATCCGACGCCGTTTCTTTCGACCGTGATAGACGATTGTATTGCGCGCGGATTGGACGTGACGGCGGGCGGCGCGCACTATAATTTTTCCGGCGTGCAGGGCGTTCAAATTGCGAACGTGGCGGATTCGCTGGCTGCGCTCAAGACGCTCGTCTTTGAACAGAAAAGAATTCGCGCGAACGATTTGATGAATGCATTGCAAAAAGATTTTGAGGATAACGAAATTTTGCGCCAGCGTTTGTTGAACAATGCGCCGAAATACGGCAACGACGACGACGCGGTAGATGATTTGGCGCGGCAGTGGGCGCGCTTTTTCTGCGACGAGGTTGCCAAGTATCCGACCCCGCGCGGCGGCACCTTTCATCCCGGTTTTTATACCGTGTCCGCGCATGTCCCGCTCGGCAAAAATGTTGGCGCGACGCCGGACGGACGTTTCGCGCATGCGCCCTTGGCGGACGGCGGTATGTCGCCCACAGCGGGACGCGATATCAAGGGACCGACCGCCGTCTTGCGTTCCGTCGGTAAAGTGGACCAAACGCTGGTATCGAACGGCGCGCTGCTCAATCTGAAATTTTTGCCGTCGTTTTTTGAACAAGACAATGCGCTCGATTGGTTCACCGCGTTCTTGCGCGCGTTTGTAGAATTGGGCGTGTGTCACATGCAGTTCAATGTCATTTCGGGCGACACCTTGCGCGCGGCGCAGGCGCATCCCGAAGAATATCGCGGGCTCGTCGTACGCGTGGCGGGTTACAGCGCGTATTTTGTGGAATTGGCGAGAGAAGTGCAGGATGAAATTATTCGACGCACCGAACACGGCGGTTGAACGCGATACGGCGGGTGAACCCGAAGCGTTCGCGTCCACGCGCGGCACGATTTTCGACATTCAGCGTTTTAGTGTGAATGACGGTCCGGGCATCCGCACGATTGTGTTTTTGAAAAGTTGTCCGCTGCACTGCGCGTGGTGCGCGAATCCCGAATCGCAATGCGCGTCGCCCGAATTGATGTATGCCCGCGCGAACTGCTTGCAGTGCGGCGACTGTGTAAAGATTTGTCCCGAAAAAGCATTGACGCTGCGCGAGAACGAAATTGTGATTGACCGCGCGCGCTGTACCGCGTGCGGCGATTGTGTAGCGCCGTGTCCGACGAACGCGCTGCGTATTGCGGGACGCGTTGTTACGGCGGGCGATGTGCTGCGCGAGGTCGAACGCGACGCGGCGTTTTATGCGCACGGCAGCGGCGGCATGACGCTTTCGGGCGGGGAAACGTTGCAGCAGCCGGAATTTGCGTTGGCGTTACTGCAGCTCGCGCGGGCGCGCGGAATTCATACGGCGGTCGAGACGTGTGGTTGGTCGAATGTGGAAAATACAACGCGCGTTTTGAGCCAAACCGATTTGATTTTGTTTGACTTGAAACATTGGGACGCGCAAGCGCACGCGGACGCCACGGGCAAATCGAACACGCGCATCTTGGAAAACGCGATGGCGGCTTCCCAACTGGGCGTGCCGATGATACTGCGCACGCCGGTGATTCCGAACTTTAACGATACGGTTGCGGACATGACCATGATCGGGAAAATGGCGCGCGCGTGGGGTTTGCATGAAATGCATTTACTGCCGTATCACACGTATGGCGTTCCGAAATACGCGGCGCTTGACCGCGCATACACGCTGCCAAACCCGTCCGTTGCGCCCGCGCGTTTGCGAGAAATACAAAACGCGCTCGAACAGTTGGGGCTGCGCGTGCGCGTGGGGGGATGAAACGTGTTAGGGTGAAACGGCATAACTCGCAGGCCCCTCTGGCGTATATTTGGCAATAACCTCCGCAACTGCTGCGACAAACGTCAGCGTCGCATTCGCGGAAGGAATTCGCTGCATCTCGATGCCCAACGCGTGCGCGCGTTCCGCGCATTCCACATCAATGTCGTACAGAATTTCCAAATGGTCGGCGACAAAACCTACAGGCGCAATCATGACGCGCTTGTATCCCTCTCGCGCCCCAACATCGAGCGTATCCAAAATATCGGGCCCCAACCATGTTTCGCCCGTGCGCCCCGCGCTCTGGTACGCAAAATGCCAATTGTTTTTGCTCAAACCCAACTGCGCCGCAACCAATTCGCATGTCTCGCGCAATTCTTGCGGATACGGGTCGCCGCCTTGCAAAATGCGTTCGGGCAAACTGTGCGCGGAAAAAATGACGTGAAGATCCTTCCAATCACTCATCCAAAATTTCGCGTGCGTATCCCGCATCCGTTCCACGAGACTCGTAATGTACAACGGCTCGTCGTTCCAACTTTCCACAAACGTCACGTCAAACGTCGCGCCGATTTTTTCCATCGCTGCGCGCACGCGCTGTATGTAGCCGTCAATGCTGAATTTGGAGTAATGCGGCGCGAGCGCAAGCGCAATCACGCGCGTGTGTCCGCGCTGCGCGATTTCCTCAACCGCCTGCGCGATATACGGGCGCCAATGCTTCATACCGACGTACACGCGATAGCCGTCGCCCAACGCGTTTTGTACGCCGCGCGCCTGCGCCAAGGTAATTTCGAGCAGCGGCGTTTTTCCGCCGATGCGTTGGTACCGCGCTTTCAATTCGTGCAAAAGTTCAGGCGACGGTTTTCGTCCGCCGCGAATATCGGTGTAGTACGCTTCCACTTCGTCAAGCGAATTCGGCGTGCCATACGCCATCAATAACACTGCGGTTTGGGTCATCGTTTTTCAAATGTAGTATAGCGCCTTGCAGGCGTAAACAGCGTCCGAAAACGCGCACATGGCGCTATGCCACAAATTCAATTCTTCCGAAACTCGTGCACGACTTGGATCAAGTGTTCCACATTTTCGACGGGCGTATTCGGCAAAATACCGTGTCCCAAATTGAAAATGTGTCCGGGTCGTCCGTCCACCGCGCTCAAAATTTCGCGCGCTTGTTCTTGAACCACTTCAGGATTCGTCAACAGCACAACGGGGTCGAGATTGCCTTGCAGCGCGATATTTCCGAGACGCGCGTATGCTTGGCTCATCGGCACGCGCCAATCAATGCCGATCACATCGCCGCCCGCTTCTTGCAGCAATTCCAACAGCGTCGCCGTGCCAGTACCGAAATGAATGCGCGGCACCTTCGCATCTTGCAGCGCGTCAAAAATTCTTTTGGAGTACGGCAAAACGTAGCGACGATAATCGCGCGGGCTGAGCGCGCCGACCCAGCTGTCAAACAACTGCACCGCTTGCGCGCCCGCGTTGATTTGCGCGCGCAGGTACAGCGCGAGCGATTCCGCGAGTGTGTTCATCAACGTATGCCACGCGGCGGGCTGTGTGTACATCATTTGTTTTGTGAGAATCAAATCGCGCGAACCTTTGCCTTCGATGATGTAACTCGCCAGCGTGAACGGCGCACCCGCGAAACCGATGAGCGGAATTTTGTTTTCCAACTCGCGTCGCAGCAATTTCAGTGCGTCCATCACGTACGGCACATCCGCGTCGGGATTCAACACGCGCAATTTTTCCGCATCGTTTTGATTCCGAATCGGCTGCGCGATGACAGGTCCAACGCCTTCGCGGATTTCAAATTCAACACCCATGCCGCGCAGTGGAATCATAATGTCGGAAAACAGAATCGCGGCGTCCAAATCCAAACGCTGCATCGGCTGCAATGTCACTTGCACCGCGAGTTCGGGCGTGCGGCACATCGTCAGCAAATCGTATTTTTCGCGCAGCGCGCGATATTCCGCCATGTAGCGCCCTGCTTGCCGCATCAACCAAATCGGCGTGCGCTCGACGCGTTCGCCGCGACAGGCGCGCAAAAACGAATCATTGAACGAGTTCACGCGCACCTCTCACTGGCTCATACGGACAAAACGGATCACTCTCCAACGCGTCGCCCGTGTGCGCGAATGCGCGGGCGCGTGAGCCGCCGCACACGATGCGATATTCGCAATAACCGCATTTCCCCTTGAATGTGTTCGGGTCGTGCAGCGAACGCATCAACGGCGCCTCGCGATACGTTGAAACCAAATTGTCGTCGCGCACATTGCCGACGGTCACAGGCAGAAAGCCCGCAGGATACATATCGCCCGTATTCGAAACAAACATGATGCCGTTGCCGTCGCGAATGCCAAAACCGCGATAGACCGACGAACGACGAATGGCTTCGGGCGGCATTCCGCTCGCGCGCATTCTTTCCAGCGCGACGCGGCGATACGAAGGCGCTTCGGTTGTTTTAATTGCGAACGGCGCGCGGCGCGACACATCGAGCGACCAGCGCATAATGTCTTCGCCGCGTTCGGGCGACACCGCTTCGAGCATCTTGCCGCGCCCAACCGAAATCAAAAAGAACAAACTCCAGCGCATCACGCAATGTGTCGAAAGCAAATCATAAATTGCGGGCAAGTCGTCCGCCGTTTCGGCAGAGACAAGCGTGTTCACCTGAATCGGAATTTCCAAATCGCCTGCGACGCGCATCGCGTTCACTGTCCAATCGAAACATCCTTGAATGCCGCGCACCGCCTCATGCCGCGCTGCGTCAGAGCCGTCGAGACTCAATCCGAGACTCTGAATTTTATGCGCTTGCAATTTTTCGATCACCTCGCGCGTGAGGTTTTGTGTTGCCGCAGGGGTAATCGAAACCTCAATGCCGAGCGATACCGCTTCGTCAATCAATTCGTACACATCCGCGCGCATCATCGGGTCGCCGCCTGTGAGAATGAGATGTGGCAGTGGGTTGCCGAACGCGCGGATTTGCTGCAGCAACCTGCGACTCTCTTGGTAATTCAATTCGTTTGGATGTTTTTGCAGCACCGCTTCGGCGCGGCAGTGACGACACGCGAGACCGCACGCCTGCGTCATTTCCCAATAAATAATCATCGGATGGCGCGCCAAATCGCGCGGCGTTGTGTGCGCGTGCTGCGCGTGGGGATGAATTACGACACTCATGCCAGCTCCTTTGTCCTTGCCGTTTCACATTTGACGAACGACGAATGATTGGTTGATTCCAGAATGGATTGTGTGATTCGCGCGCCATCCGCGATGCAGTCGGGAATTCCGACGCCGTGATACGCGCTGCCGACGAGAAATAAATTCCCGTGTTGTGATGCGCGCTGTTCGATAGACGCGACGCGCGCTTGATGTCCTACCTCGTACTGCGGATTCGCCTTGTGCCAGCGATACACTTTTTGGATGACGGGTTCCGCGTCAATGCCCATCATCGCGTTCAATTCGTCGCGCGCGGATTGAATCAACGTCGCTTCGTCTTGTTCCGCCAACGCTTCATTGTGCGCGCCGCCGATAAAGCAGCGAATCAAAACGTGTTCGGCGGGAACGCGATAGCTTAATTTGGTGGACGACCACGAGCACGCGAGAATTTTTCGATTTTCGCTGCGCGGCACGACAAAGCCAAACCCTTGCAGCGGGTGCGAAACTTCCGCGCGCTTGTAACCGAGCGAAACAGTGGCAGTGGATACATAGCGAATTCTTGATAATTGCGCGGCAAGTTCGGCATCCAAACCGCGCACGAGTTCGGCGGTGACATACGATGGTGTCGCAAACACCACCGCGTCGGCGTACAACATCCCGCCGTCGTCCATTACCAACGTGTATTCGTCGCCCACGCGTTCAACGCGCACGACGCGTTGATTCACGCGCAGCGCGTCTGCGTCGCATTGCGCAATCATCGCTTCGGTCAATTCTTGTACGCCATGCCGCAAGGTCATAAACATCGAAACGGGCGCTGTGCCATTTCCATTTCCATTGGATAAAGAACGCGTTTGCGCCGCCGCGCGTTTTTGCGCCACGACGCCGCGCAACAAGCCGCCGTATTTTTTCTCCATGTCGAGAAAACGCGGAAACGTGCTTGACAAACTCAGTTCTTCCGCATCGGCGACATAAATGCCCGCAATCATCGGCTCGGCGATTTTGTCCAACGCTTCAGCGCCCAAGCGACGCCGCACGAAATGCGCGAGACTTTCATCTTCGTTATCTCGTTTCGCGGAAATGAACACGTCCATGCCCATGCGCAATTTGCCGCGCCACGAAATCAGCGGCGATTTCACGAACGGCATGATTTTTGTCGGGATGATGAGCATAACGCCGTCGGGCATCGGATGTAGTTTGCCGCGGCTCCACACGAACACTTGACGCGCCGCGTCATTCGTTCCGACCAAATTTTTTTGCAAACCCAATTCTCGGCACAGTTCGAGCGCGTTTGTTTTTTGGGTGATGAACGAATCAGGTCCGCCTTCGACGACGAATCCTTTTTCGCGCGCCGTCGCAATTTTTCCGCCGAGCACGGGTGCGCTTTCGAGCAAGGTGTACTGTACTTGCCCCTGCGCGCGTGTTTGCAAATAGTACGCGGTTGCGAGTCCCGCGATGCCGCCGCCAATAATTGCAACTCGTTTCATTTTCTTATCCCAACAACGCCAATGTCTCGACAACCGGGCGATGAATGCACGTAAAGATGGGCGTGTCGCGCAAGGTATAGCGGCGCGCTTCTGTATCGCGCAGCGCAATCACCAAACTTTGAAACGCAGTGAGGTCATGCGTTTCATACGCGACGACGAATTCTTGGTCATCCAGTCCCGTCGAATACACGAGCAGTTGACGCACTGAGGGAAATTCGTGTCCGATGCGAATGTGTTCGTTCATCATACCCTGCCGCGCATCTTTGCTCATCAAGTACCATTCAATTGTTTTCGTGAACGGATAGACGATAAAATAACGCCGGCGGTCTTGCTCGAACAGCGCTTGTTCTTGCGTCGTCGCGCCGCGCATGTAACTCGATGGGCGTACTAAGCCGTTGAATGTGTGCGTCAGCTCCAGAAATCTCCCCAGCCCCGTCATTAACAAACGGCTCAACGATTCCTGTAATCCTTCGGGCGAATCCGCGACGCGCCACAAAAGCAAATCGGCGTCGTTTTTCAAACCGAGCGTGCTGTATAGGTACGATGTGATTTCGTGCGCGCGCGCGAGTTCGTTCGCAAATTCAGCGCGTCCGTCGCAGCGCGCCGCTTCGGACAAGCTGCGCCAAGCGCGGTCCACCTTGAACGTCAAATACTGGACAAAATTTTTTTCGCTCATTCTTTCTCCCATTTGGCAAATTGTTTCGCGTGATATGTCAAAATCAAATCCGCGCCCGCGCGTTTGATCGAGGTCAAGAGTTCCAGCGTCGCTTTGCGCTCGTCGAGCCAACCGTTGCGCGCGGCAGCTTTGAGCATCGCGTATTCGCCGCTCACGTTGTACGCTGCGACGGGAGAATGAAATGCGTTGCGCGTTTGGCGAATGATGTCGAGATACGGCAGCGCGGGTTTAATCATCACCATGTCCGCGCCCTCGGCAATGTCGAGTTCAACTTCGCGCAGTGCTTCGCGCGCGTTGCCCGCGTCCATTTGGTATTGCCGCCGGTCGCCAAATTTCGGCGGCGAATCGGCGGCTTCGCGGAATGGGCCGTAGAACGCCGACGCGAATTTTGCCGCGTATGCCAGAATGGCAATCTCGAAAAATCCCGCCGCATCGAGTCCGCTGCGAATCGCGCCGACCTGTCCATCCATCATCGCACTCGGTGCGACAATGTCCGCGCCCGCCGCCGCATGTGACACCGCCGTGCGCGCGAGATAGTTCAACGTTGCGTCGTTATCAATTTCGCCGTCGCGAATAATTCCGCAGTGTCCGTGCGACGTATATTGGCACATGCACACGTCGGTCATCACGACCAAATCGGGATTCACTTGTTTGCACGCGCGAATCGCGTCTTGCACGATGCCGCGCTCGGCATAATCTTCTGAACCCCATTCGTCTTTGGTTTCGGGTAAGCCGAATAGAATCACCGCACGCAAATTCAATTTGCTGATTTCTTGAATTTCGCGCTGCAACGCATCGAGCGAAAGATGAAAGACGTCGGGCATCGAAGAAATTTCCTCGCGCACATTTTTGCCGCGCACGACGAACAACGGATAAATCAAATCGTCCACGCTCACGCGCGTTTCACGCACCAACGCGCGCAAGTTTTCCGTGCGGCGCAAACGGCGCGGGCGCACGCGCAGCGCCGATGGTTTTGCAAAATCCAATTCCAATTCTTGATTCAACATCGCGTCAATTTCCTCCATAAAATTTCACCATCGCTGCGACCAATCCGTCGAGCGTGTGTTCCTCTGCGCTTGCGGAAACATTCAAACCCAATTCACGCGCGGTCTCTGCTGTGACAGGACCGATACAAAAAAAATCCCGTGTCTGCAAAACTTGCCGCGCCTCGTCGTCAAGCATCGCCATGAAATTTCGCACGGTGGACGAGCTGGTGAATGTAATCGCATCCACCTTTTTCAAATCAATCTCGCGTTTTGCAGGCATTACCGTGCGATACGCGTCCACGTCAAAAACATTCACACCGCGCGTTTTCAAAATCTCCGCCAATACCTCCGACGCGATGTCCGCGCGCAGCAGCAGCGCGCGCTGCCCTTGTTCAATCGGCAGTTCGCGCGCCACCTGTTCGCCCAAAAATTTCGTCGGCATAAAATCCACGCGCACGCCGATTTGTTCCAATGCACGTGCCGTGCCCGGACCGATGGCGGCAACGCGTGCTTTTACAAAGATTGCGTTTGTGAGATTCAATGCGCGTATTCGTTCATCCACCGCGCGCACGCCGTTCGCGCTCGTAAAGACAACCCAATCGAATTTGTTTGCGCGCGCGAGTGCGTCATCCAACACGGCATAACTTTCAAGCGGCGCGAATTCAATGGTCGGAAACTCAATTGGCTCGCCGCCCTGTGCGCGAATCTTTTCTGCGAGTTCGCGCGCCTGTTCGTGCGCGCGTGTAACCACGATGCGCTTTTTTTGTAGGGACGTTGAATTTAATCTCCCTGCATTCAACGCCCCCGCATTCAAAATTTCCGCCGCGCCGTTTTGCAACAATTGTTTCGCTAACGTCTGCCCCAATGACTCTGCGTCATTCACAGCGCCGCGAATTTCGCCGCTGACGATTTGCGCGCCATCGAGCGCGCCGACCATGCCGCGCACGCGCAATGCATCGCCATCCATTTCCGCATACGCGCCCATTGGCGTGCGACAACCGCCGCCCAACGCATAAAGAAACGCGCGTTCGGCAGTCACCGCCGCGCGTGTCGGCGCATCGTCGAGCTGTGCGAGCAGCTGCGCGAGTGGCTCATCGTCCGCGCGAATTTGTACGGCGAGCGCGCCTTGTCCCGGATCGGGCAAAAGTGTATCGAACGAAAGATATTCCGTGATTTCATGCGCGAGTCCGAGTCGAATCAATCCTGCCGCCGCAATCACAATCGCGTCGTATTCGTCGCTGTGCGCTTTGCGCAAACGCGTGTCCACGTTGCCGCGCAGCGGAATAATTTTTGCGTCGGGGCGCAGCGCGAGAATTTGCGCGGTGCGCCGTGCGCTCGATGTGCCAATGCGCGCGCCGCGCGGCAGCTGCATCAAACCGATCTTGTGCCGCGATACAATGGCTTCGCGCGCATCTTCACGCGGCAAATGCGCGGCGACGCGCAAACCGTTCGGCGATTCGGTGGGCAGATCTTTTAAACTGTGAACGGCAATATCAATCTCGCGCTTGAGCAGCGCATGTTCCAGTTCTTTGGTGAATACGCCCAGTCCGCCAAATTCGGCGAGCGGGCGCGTCTGGTCTTGATCGCCTGCCGTTTTGATGACGCGCGTTTCGATACACAAACCGGGGGTGAGATGCAAGAGCGCGTTGATTACAAATTCGGTTTGCCAACGCGCGAGCGCGCTGCCGCGGGTGCCGATAATGAGCGAGCGATGAGGACTGAGGACTGAGGGCTGAGTTGCGATTCTATTCATGACGTAACGACTCGAGCGCCTGTGCGGCGCATTCGACGGTGAATGCAATGTCTGATTGGGTATGGGCAAGCGAAACAAACGCGGCTTCAAATTGCGATGGGGCAAGATAAACGCCGCGTTCCAGCATCGCGTGAAAATATTTGGCAAAGCGTTTTGTGTCTGCGGTTTTCGCGCTGGTGTAGTCGGTAACGCGCGACGACGTAAAGAACGCGGTGAGCATGGAACCCACGCGATTGATGGTGACAGGAATTTCGGCGCGCGCTGCCGCGTCATTCAAACCGCGTTCCAATTGTGCCGCGCGCGCTTCAAGCTGCGCGTACGCGTTGTGCGTTTGTGCGAGCGCGTCGAGTGTAGCTATGCCCGCCGCCATCGCCAACGGATTTCCTGACAAGGTGCCCGCTTGATACATCGGACCGAGCGGCGCGACGAGCTGCATGATTTCGCGGCGTCCGCCATACGCGCCGACGGGCAACCCGCCGCCGATGATTTTGCCAAAACAAGTGATATCCGCTTGGACGCCATACAAACTCTGCGCGCCGCCGTACGCGACGCGAAAGCCCGTAATCACTTCGTCAAAAATCAACAGCGCGTTGTATTCACGCGTAATGTCGCGCAGTCCCTGCAAAAAGCCGGGCAGCGGCGGTACAACGCCCATGTTGCCCGCGACGGGTTCGACAATCACAGCCGCGATGTTTTCGCCGTGAATTCTGAAAATTTCGCGCAGCGCTTCGAGATGATTGTACGGCGTGACAAGTGTAGTTTCCGCCGCGTTTGACGGCACGCCCGCGCTGTCGGGTAAACTCAACGTTGCGAGCCCCGAACCCGCTTTCGCGAGAAGAAAATCCGCGTGCCCGTGATAACCGCCTTCGAATTTCACGACGAGTTCGCGTTTGGTGAATGCACGCGCAAGGCGCAGCGCGCTCATCGTCGCTTCGGTCCCGGAATTCACAAAGCGCACCATTTCGACGGAAGGCGCTGCACGCGTGACTCGCTGCGCCAGTTCGATTTCCAATTCCGTCGGCGCGCCGTAACTCGTCCCGCGCGTCGCGGCGTCTTGAATCGCGGCGACGACGCGCGGATGCGCGTGTCCGAGAATTAGCGGACCCCACGACGAGACGTAATCCAACAATTCATTGCTGTCCGCATCCCGGATGTGTGCGCCCTGCCCGCGCGAAATAAACAGAGGTTGTCCGCCAACGCTACGCCACGCGCGCACCGGACTGTTGACGCCGCCGGGAATGATTTCTTGCGCGCGAGCAAACAATTCTTGTGAGGTTTCGGTGCTTGATATTTTTGTCGGTGCCATCATGCGTTCTCATCTCTCGCGCGCGTGTGCAGCTCGAACAAGTCGCACAGGGCTTCGAGATACATTTGTCCGTTGCCGGTTTCCAGCTGCGCTTTGAGATTGGCAGTTGGCGCAGCGAGCAATTTACTGACGAGTCCTGCCGACAGCGCGGCGATAATGTTGCGTTCGCGTTCGTTCAAATCCAGATGATTCAAGCGGCGCAGTGTCTTTTCCAATTCGGCGCGGCGAATCACCTCGGCGCGCGCATACAACTCGCCAATGAGCGGCGCGGCGCGGCGCGTGAGATACCACTGCCAAAATTCTTGCACTTCTTGCTCGAGAATGGCGCGCACCTGGTGTATTGCCTGCGCACGTGCGGCGCGCGTTTGTTCGACCACTTGGCGCAAATCGTCGATGTTGAAGAGTTGAACGTTGGGAAGCATAGCCGCCGCGGGGTCAATATTGCGCGGCACGGAAATGTCAATGAGCAGCATCGGGCGCGCGAGGCGCGTTTGCATCGCGCGCCCAATCGTTCCTGCAAAGAGAATCAAGTGTGGGGCGCGCGTCGCGCCAATTACGAGGTCGGCTTGTGAGAGTGCGCTTTCCAATTCTTCAAACGGCAGCGCGTGCGCGTGCATGCTTTGCGCGAGCGCGTGCGCGTGCGCCAGCGTGCGGCTCACGACGACCACCGCGCACCCGCAGTCTTGCGCCAGATTTTCCGCCGCACGTCTGCCCATTTCTCCCGCGCCGACGACGAGCGCGGGACGACCGCACAAGTCGCCCAATTTTTGACGCGCCAACGCGACCGCCGCGTATGCGACGGATTGCGCGCCGCGCCCGATTTCGGTTTCCGCGCGCGCGCGTTTGCCGACATGCATCGCCGCCTGAAACAGTTGGTGCAAGAGCGGACCGACGGTTTGCTGCGCGGTTGCTTCTTGGTACGCGCGGCGCACCTGCCCGAGAATTTCAAATTCGCCAAGCACGAGCGAATCAATGCCGCCCGCGACCGCAAAGAGATGCTCAATCGCCGCGCGGTCCGTCGCCTCGTACAAATAATTTTGTACGGACGCGTCCAACGCGCTTTCGAGCGCGAACGCGCGGCGCAGTGCAGCGGCGGCGCGTGCAACATCGGTCGTTACCGCGTAGATTTCGGTGCGATTGCAGGTTGCGAGAACCAGAGATTCGGAAAAGAGGGTGGGGTCGAGGATCGCGTGGACGCGGTGTGATACGTCATCGCGCGCGCAGACAAACGGCAATGCGTATTCACGGACGTGTACAGGCGCAGTTGTATGATTCAATCCCACCAGCAGGATTGTTGGAAGCACTCGTTACTCCGGGATGACCGTACGGCGGTCAGTAAAGGTATTTTGATGATGCAGGCAGCAAGTCAGAATTGGGTTACGGGAACGTCATTGTTTAGTAGTTTTTAATAATTTATATTATATTTTATAGGAAAATAAAAGCAAAAAAACGCTGCGTCCGTTTTGTACGGTGCAGCGTCAACATGTTGCGGCTTGGCGGTAACCGGATTTATTTGTGGCGTGAAGAGTACAGCTTGCGACGTGACGGGCGCGCGGAGCGTTCTTTCGAGGAAGGCGATTTTTTAGTGATGCTTTTGTTTGGCGCATTCGCCTGCTGTGCCAAAATTGCCTGGTCATAATGATGCAAAGCGGCAACCAACAATTCATCCATAAACGTGTTGATTCGTCCCAACAAGCGGACGCCTTCGGCATCGCCTTGCGCGTGTGCGCCGGAAGGGTGATATGTCGCATTGATGATGGCGTGGCGAAAAAAGAGAAACGCGCGCGCGAGCTCGCTGGCGCCCAACTGGGCGTGCGCCAACTCCAGTCCGTATTGGCGTGACAAGTTGCGCGCGTGCTCTAAAAATTCATCTGCATTTTCATTGCGGCTGACAAACTGGAGCAACAATCCCAACAAACGCTGCCCGAGTTCGCGGTGCAGCGCACGCTGCTTGTCGGAGAGTTTTGCGTACCAGCCGGACTGTCGAATCGGCTGGCTTTCCAATTCGGAACGGATGCGCGCGAGCGTTTGGTCTGCTGTCGGAACAATCTCGCGTGTTTGCGCGGGGTGTGTCTGTTCGACGAACGCGAGCAGTTCTGCGCGGCGAAAACGACGATGTCCGCCGGGCGTGCGAAACATACGCACCAATCCGGCATCTGCCCAACTGCGCAGAGTAATCGGATGAATTCCCAACAGCGCGCTGGCTTGGGTCAATGTCAACCATTCAGCGGACTGATTTGCCATAGATATTTCTCTGGGTGGATATTGAATCTATCGTATAAAAACTAGGCAAAACGAATAGCATACAAAATAGGACCTGTCAACGGTAATACGATTCGCGTTCATCACCCCCGGTATCGGCGTGAATCTATCTCCGACTTTGATTTGCATCGCAGGTTGCAGCAGGTTTGCGCGTGTTCTACTATGCGCTGCGCTCAAACTAATGCAATTGCCCGGAGTCTGACTCGCTTCTCTAAATGACAGGCAGCCATCGTTAGCGCGATTCTTCCAAGCGCATATTTCCGTTGCGCAATTTGCCCGGATTCACGCCTTGAATCACATTACATCCGATATTTTGTGTTAACGCATTCGCTTCAGCGTCTTGTAGCGAAAACAGCTGACCACATGGTCATTGACCATCCCCGTCGCCTGCATGTGGGCATACACAATCGTCGGTCCGACAAAGCGAAAGCCGCGCTTGAGCAAATCTTTGCTGATGCTTTCGCTCAACGGTGTTTTGGCGGGAATCTCGCGCAGGGTTTCCCACTGATTCACAATCGGTTTGCCGTTGACAAAGCCCCAAATGTATTTGTCGAAACTGCCGAATTCGTCCTGCACCTTGAGAAACGCGCGCGCATTTTCAATGGTCGCCTGAATTTTCAAACGATTGCGCACAATCCCCGCGTCGTTCATCAAACGCGCAAATTGCTTATCGCCATAACGCGCGACTTTATGCGCGTCGAAATTATCAAATGCTTTGCGATAGTTTTCGCGTTTTTTCAAAATCGTTAGCCACGAAAGCCCCGCCTGTGCGCCTTCGAGCACGAGAAACTCGAATAATTTTTGGTCGTCGTGAACCGGGACGCCCCACTCTGTATCGTGATATTGCACATAGAGCGGGTCGCTGCCGCTCCATTCGCAGCGTTGGATTGGTTTCATGGCACAGTCACTCCTGAATGGCGATTTACTCTTTGTCGGGGCACATGATAACGGAAACATCTCCCGCCCGCAAGCTTTCGCCACACTTTCGAGTATTTTGGCGGTCTTTGGCGGCATCTTTACTATCTTTGGCAGGGGCACTGTGCTGTAATCATCGCAAGAATCGAAATGGGTGAGCTATAGACCGGTCTGTTCAAGTGGCAGAAACCCGAGATTAAACAAAAAAAGCAAGAGGCACTTGAAAATGACAACCCGAACTCGACAACCTTCGGTGATCCGTTTTGTCGTCCTCTGGTGCGCGGTACTCTTTGCGCTGACTACGGGACTCGTGTTGATTTTGGCATTGATCTTTTTCATTCTGGCTCCGGAACTCTTTGACATCAGGGTCGAAGATGTACCTGTCGGCGGTCTCTTGGCGGGGTTGTGTGCAGGGTTCTATGGACTGAATGCAGCGGTCTATGGTGCCTTGATTGGCGCGATGCACACCACACTGCGCGGCGTACTCAAGCGCGCGCTGATACACGGAGAAGCCAGCGGTTCAATGTTGTTGATTCGCTATCGGTTGGTAAATTTCGGGTATGGCTGTGCCGCCGGAGTCCCCTTAGGTGTTCTCGGTTTTTGCGCCACCGCAGAGTCAAGCGAGCTGTTGATTATTTTTGGATTATTTTCAATTTTTTTCGGCATCGCCGGCATGATTGTGGGGGAGCTTGTGCGCCCGCAATTTCAAAATAGTATTGCGACGGAACAATTACCGCCCGAACCGTTTCCGAAACGAACGCTCAGCAAAGAAGAAGATGAATTACTGGACGACGCGGAAGAAGTGATAAAGCGGCTTCAGAGTTCGGAAGCAAAGCGACGCTGGGCAACGCTCAATACATTGGGACAATTGTCCGAACCGGAGGAACATATTTTGGGCGCGGTCACGGTATTGGCAGCGCATGACCCGATGGATTACGTGCGCGAAGCGGCGCAGTCGGCGCTCTTGGTCTGGAAGAAAAAATTGCCCGTTCAAGAACCCGACGCGGATTTTGATATTACCCAGCGGCGTCTGGCGGGATTTTCTTTTGGGCAGAATACCATCGTGCTGGCGCATCCTGAGACATCGCGCGGAACGATTGTTACTCTGGAAGGCGATTCCGAACATGCCGATTTTGTATTCAGATGGGCGCACAACGAATGGAGTGTTTCTGCCTCCCTCGCGAAAACGAAAATTCAGCAGTTGGTGTGGGAGAGTTATGGGGACCAAATTCTTGTCGAGTTGAATAATGTCAAGGCGTCCGGCTGGGAACCTGAAGCACAAATCAGTCCGTCAATGATAGAGATACGAACTTTCAGCAAGTTTGATAGAGGAATTCTTGTTGTGGGTGCTCTGCTGTTCGTCTTGGCTTTATTTGTGAATTTATCCGGTACTGGCAGTAGCGGGGGCGGTTTGACCGAAAAGTTAGCAGAGCCAACCGAGCTGCGCGTGCCGATGCGCCGCGTCAAGTCAAATTCTCCGCGCGGGTCCTGAAAAAAATTTGTATCGCGAACCCCATTGCAAAAGACCGCCGCGTGTGATTAAATTGCGGCATGTTGGATTTAGGTTTTTGGACTACGCTGGTTAATTTGTTTTCACTCGCAGCTGCCGAGTGGCTCGGATTCTATATTGTCACACGCAGTCCGCGCAGTTTGCTGTCGTGGTTGACCGCGCTCGCGTTGTGGGCGCTGGGCGCGTATTTTTTCTATACCGCGCTTGCGGTGAATGAAACGGTTGGGCGCGGTTCTGCGTGGACGCAGCAAGTGGTTATTATCGTCGCGCCGTTGTGGTTTCACATCAGCGTTCTGTTGGCGCAGCCGCGCGGTGTTTCACACAGAACGCGTTGGCAGACCTTTAATCGCATTGCCGTGCCGTGCATGTACTTGTACACGACCAGCTTGATTGCGATTGGCTTGCTCTCCCGTCTCGTCGTTATCCCCGTCAGCACCAATTCGGTGGATTATCGTAATGCGCCGGGTCCGCTGTATCCGCTGGTCATCCTTCTCTTTTTCTTGTGTCTGGTTCCCTCTGTTTTGAATTTGCTTTATGCGCGCAATATC
>CAZXYP010000056.1:0-19434 GCA_964644955.1 uncultured Anaerolineales bacterium
CCGCGTCAAACACCTCGCGCACTGTCGGCACCAAATCGGGATGCGCAATCCAGGTGCCGTCAAAACCGTCTTGTGATTCGCGCAATTTATCTTCGCGCACTTTGGCGAGCGCGTTCGCATTGACTTCGGGGTCTTTGCGCGAGGGAATGAATGCCGCCATGCCGCCCATCGCGTGCGCGCCGCGTTTGTGGCACGTGCGGACAAGCAGTTCGGTGTACGCGCGCATGAACGGCACTGTCATGGTCACCTGAATGCGGTCGGGGAACAACACCTCCTTGCGCGCGCGGAATTTTTTGATGCACGAGAAAATATAGTCCCAGCGTCCCGCGTTCAACCCCGCAATGTGCTCGCGCAGTTCGTACAGAATTTCTTCCATCTCGAACGCGGCAAGAATCGTTTCCACCAACACGGTCACTTTGATGGTGCCTTGCGGCAGTCCGACATAATTTTGCGCAAACACAAATACATCATTCCACAAGCGCGCTTCAAGATGCGATTCTAATTTCGGCAGATAAAAATACGGTCCCTTGCCCTTGTCGAGCAAGCGGCGCGCGTTGTGGAAAAAATACAAGCCGAAATCAAACAATGAGCCGGACATGTTGCGTCCGTCCACTTGCATGTGCTTTTCTTCCAGATGCCAACCGCGCGGGCGCACCAACAGGGTCGCCACTTGTTCATTCAAGCGATATTCTTTTTCAGGGGTCTGCAAAAAAATCGTGCGCTCGATGGCATCGGTGAGATTGCGCTGCCCTTGCAGCATATTGCTCCACGTCGGCGCGTTGGCATCTTCGAAATCCGCCATGAACATGTCGGCGCCGCTGTTGAGCGCGTTGATGAGCATTTTCTTGTCGGTCGGTCCGGTGATTTCGAGATGCCGCCGCTGTAACGCCTCGGGAATCGGCGCGACGCGCCAATGCGGGTCGCTGCGTACGGCAGCGGTTTCGGCGAGAAACGTCGGGTCCTCACCGGCATCAATCCGCGCTTGCCGTTCCACACGTTTTTGCAGCAATGCAATGCGGCGTTGATTGAATTCGCGCTGCAGCGCGACAATAAACCGCAGCGCGTCGGTGCTCAAGACCTGTTCGCCGATTTCATCCAACGCGCCGTGCAAATCTACATTGTCCGGAATCTGTGGATGGCTCATACTTGCTCCTTTGGCTGGGCAGAAATTTCCAGTTTTTCCAACGTTGCGTTCAATTCGGTCAAGGCGCGCCGCAGCGGGCGCGTTGCCGCGCGCCGCCGTTTGAGGCGCGGTTGTTCGGGCGGATTCTCCAAGATACGCCGCAGGGTGCTGGTAGAGCCGCTGTCCTGCTGCAATTCGCGCAGCTCTTGCAAAAGAATTCGCCGCGTGATGGGAATGCCGTGTCGTTCCAGCATCGTCTTGAAATGCGCATAGTCTTCGGCGAAGCGCAGCGTTACGCTTTCAAACCCGTGCCGCGCCAAAATCAAACGCGCGGAATACCGCATTGCGTTATAGAAAAACATTTTGTAATCGTGCCGCGACGGCTCAATCAAGATAATATCTACATCGGGATGTGTTTTGCGTAATTGTTTGATATGGTAATGGAGCGCCCCGTGCGCCGAGATGCGCGTGATTTGGGACGCAATCGCCGACAAGCCCTTGTCGCTCAGGAATTGCGTATCGGGACCGAGAATGGGAATGTTGCTGTGTGCGCTGTTGTCAATCGGGACGAGCGGATTGATGCACACGACCAGTTTCGCGCCGTGTTCGATGGCAATATCCAACGATGCGTTCGCGCGCGCCGCGCCGTCCACATAATCATGCCCGTCAATCCGCACCGGCTTGTACAACACCGGCACTGCCGAGGACGCGGCAACCGCTTTTGTAATCGGCACGTGCGCGTGTGATTCTTTGGAAAAGACCGCGCGCTGTCCGTTGTCCAAATCGGTGGCGATGATATACAATTCGCGGTCGAGGTCCTCAAAGTGATTGCTTTTGCCTTGACTCGTCAGGACGCGTTCGATATATTTTTCCAGCGCTTTGTTGTCGTAGAAACCGGCAGGCAGCGCATCCAAAAACAGCCAAATGACATCAAAAAATGTCATGTCCGTCATGTGGCGCAAATAGTGAGACCACGCGCCGGCGATGGTGCGGGGAATTTTTACGCCCCACCGCAGCAAATCACTGCGGCTGAACGAAAACAGATCGCCCCGTTGAATCGGCGGCGCCGAAGCGTGTTCGCCCGCCATCGCGTCCATCACTTCATGCGGACTGATCCCGTGCGCCAGAAACGTGGACACTAATGCGCCGGCGCTCGTGCCAACAAAAATATCAAAATCGTTCACGGTGCGGTCGAGCAGTAAATCATCAATGGCGCGCAAGGCGCCGATTTCGTACACTGCGCCGGTCAGACCGCCGCCGGCGAGGACCAGTGCTGTTTTGGAACGACGCGCGTGTTTGGATGAAGCCATGAGGAATCACCTTCTTTGGTGAATATGTGCCCTCCGCGGGCGCAGACAACGCTGTTCAGCTATAGTGTATGCTGATTCTTTGATTTTGACAAAAAGGATGACGCATTGCGTCATAAAACTGAAACGCGCAATGCCTGCCGTTCAGTATCGCCATGCGACATGTGTCGCCGCGTCCAAAACAGGTCATAACTGGGTTTAACAAACAAAACGCGAGAAACGCAATTTTGGCGAGTGGCTATAAAATTCGCGTTGCCTGTCCTGTGACAAGGATTTGACACGGGACGCATTTGGCGTAAAATCCGCGTCCAATGAAACAGTTTGGCTCGCCCCGACAAAACACCCACGCGCATTATCGCGCGCGGCATCATTACGTGTACGGGGTGAGGCATGTCGCACCGCGCTGACGGTCGCGCACATTTCCGATTTTTTATTTGACTCACCCCGGGGCTGGTCGGTTCACGACAAGCCCCGTTTTTGTTTTCACCATGCTCAAAACTCTCTCTGTCGAACGCCAACTGCCGCACGGCGTTGCCGATTTGTATTTTCAGGAAGCGGCGCACAAGACGCAGCTTGAAACGCGCCTGCACGAAACGTTCGCGCGGTGGAATTACACGCAGGTCATTCCGCCGACGTTCGAATACTATGAAGCCCTCGCCGCCGAAGCGAGTCCGCAAGTGCGCGAAGAAATTTATCGTTTCCCCGACCGCGACGGCAGAATGCTCGCGCTGCGCGCCGACCCGACGATTCCGATTGCGCGGCTCGTCAGCACAAAGCTGTACGACCAAACGCTGCCGCTGCGTTTTTTTTACATCGCGAATGTATTTCGCCATAAAGAACCCAAAGCCTCGCTGCGGCGCGAATTTACGCAGGCGGGCGTGGAATTGATTGGCGCGGGCACGCCGCAAGCCGACGCCGAAATCATTGCGCTTGCGGTGACCGCGCTGCGCGCGATGGGGTTGAAGGAATTTCGTATCCGCCTCGGCGCGATGGATTTTGTGAATTCGCTCCTCGCCCCTTTGCATCTGTCGGAATCACAGCGCGCGCAAATCAAGTCGGCGTTGGAACGCAAAAACGAAGGCGCGCTGCATGACGCGGTGCGTCACGTGAGCATGACGGGGGAAATGCGCCGCGCGCTTGCCGCGCTGCCGGCGCTGGCGGGGGATGCGGAAATCCTCGAACGCGCGGCACAAGAATGCGCGGTGAATAAAGCGGTACGCCGCGCCATTGAACGCCTGCGCGTGCTTTGGCAAATCCTCGATGCGTTGGGCGCCGCCGACGCGGTGACCCTCGACCTCGGCATGGTGCGCGGGATGGCGTACTACACCGGCATTGTGTTTGAAGGATTCGCGCGCGGGATCGGTTTTTCCATTTTGAGCGGCGGGCGTTACGATAATTTGTTGGCGCATTTCGGCGGCGATCATCCCGCGTGCGGTTTCGCCATCGGCGTCGAACGCGCGCTCGCCGCGTTGAAATGGCAAAACAGCGCTGTGGTTTCGCTTGCGCCAAGCATTGTAGCGGAATTGGACGGCGCACGCGCATTGGCGGAGCGCGTGGCACAAGCCCGCGCGCAAGGACAACGCGTCGAGTGGTATCTGCAAAACAGTCCGCGTCAGAAAATTATTGCGTACGCGCGCGCGCGCGGCGCACAACGCGTTTGGTTTGCCGATGGCAGCGCGGAGGATGTTGCATGAACGCGTTGACGCTTGCGCTGCCCAAAGGACGTTTGCTGCCGCACGCGCTCGATGTATTGGAAGCCGTCGGTTTTGACGTGCGCGCGCTGCGCGACAATACGCGCAAATTGATTATTCCCGATGCCAAACACAACGCGCGTTTTCTTTTGCTCAAACCGTTTGATGTGGTGACGGTTGTGGAATACGGCGCGGCCGATATCGGCATTGTGGGACAGGATGTGTTGTTGGAAAATGAAAGCGATGTGTTTGAACCGCTCGCGCTGCCGTTCGGACACTGCCGCATCGTTCTCGCCGCGCGCCGCGAACGCGCGCAAACGGATTGGCGGCTTGAAACTTCCTTGCGCATTGCATCCAAATATCCGCGCGTCACACGCAAATTTTTTGTTGAGCGCGGCTGGTCCGCCGAAATTATTCCACTGCACGGTTCCATCGAAATCGCGCCCGCGTTGGGATTGAGTGATTTGTTGGTGGACATTGTGGACACGGGGCGCACGTTAAAAGAAAACGGTTTGGTGGAACTCGAAACGCTGTGTCATTCGCAAGCGGCATTGATTGTCAATCGCGCGAGTCACGCGCTGCGCTTTCAAGAGATACACGCATTGATGAACGCGGTGAATCGCGTAACGAATAATCAGTCTCCGGTAATCAGTAATCAGTAATCAGTTATCAGTAGGTGTATATGATTCCAATGTTGTTCGGCATCCACGTCGCACGCGAAACAATCGCGCGGCAGCGCGCGTTAACCGAAAAAACAATGACACCCGAAAGCATGACGCGCACGGAAAAAATTTTTGGCGAAGCGTTGACGCCCGAACAAGCCGTCAAGAAAATTTTGGACGACATTCGCGCGCGCGGCGATGAAGCCGTCGGCATGTGGAATGAAAAAATTGACGGCGGAGCGCGCGGCAAATTTTTGGTGAGTCAGGCAGAGATTGAAACCGCGTATCAGGAAACGCCCGAAGCCGTGCGCGAAGCACTGCATCTCGCCGCCAATCGCATTCGCGCGTTTCACGAAAAACAAAAGCCGCGGTCCTGGCTCGATTGGACGCAAGGGGGGGGGGCGCTCGGACAAATCATCCAGCCGCTTGAGCGCGTCGGCATCTATGTTCCGGGCGGCGTCGCGCCCTTACCTTCCTCGCTGCTCATGTCCTCCATTCCCGCGCAAGTCGCAGGCGTCAACGAAATCATTATCATGTCGCCGCCATCGCGCAGCGGAAAAATCGCGCCGGTCATTCTCGCCGCCGCGCGTGTCGCCAATGTTTCGCGCGTGTATGCGCTCGGCGGCGCGCAAGCGATTGCGGCGTTGGCATTTGGGACACAAAGCATTCCGCGCGTGGACAAGATTCTGGGCGCGGGCGGCATCTTTACCACGCTCGCCAAGCGACAGGTTTTCGGCATGGTCGGCATTGACGGTTTGTACGGACCGACGGAAACGGTTTTGATTGCAGACGATTCCGCGAATCCAAAGTACGCGGCGGCGGATTTGCTCGCCCAAGCCGAACATGATGCGCTGGCGACAAGCATTTTGCTCACACCCTCACGCGAGTTTGCCGAACGCGTCGCGCGCGAAATTGATGCGCAGCTGCCCAACTTGTCGCGCCGCGCCATTATCAAACAAGCATTGCAAGGACAGAGCGCGATTTGTGTTTTGGATTCCATGGATGAGTGTCTGGAAATCGCGAATACGTACGCGCCGGAGCATTTGTGTTTGCTCACGCGTGATGCGTGGTCGCTCGTGCCGCGCGTGCGCAACGCGGGCGGCATTTTTGTCGGCGAACAATCGTCGGAGGCGTTGGGCGATTACATGCTCGGTCCGAGTCACGTCATGCCGACGGGCGGCACGGCGCGTTTCATGTCGCCGCTCAACGTGAATGATTTTGTAAAAATCACGAGCGTGTTTTTTGCGAGCGCGGAGGAAGCGCACCAATTGAGCGCGCCGGGGCAAGTGTTGGCGAACGGCGAAGAATTAACGGCGCACGCGAACGCGTTAAAGCAAAGGATAAAAGATGAAGGATGAAGGATGAAATCATTTTTACGCGCTGACCTACATGCTCTGCCTGACTATACGCCCGCGCACGTGACCGACCCGCGACGCGTCATCAAACTCGATTCGAATGAAAATGCGTACGGTCCTTCGCCGCGCGTTCTCGCCGCGCTCGCGGACACGCGCACGTGGCAGTATTATTTTGGACAGGACGATGTGCGCGACGCGTTAGCGCAGTACGCGTGCGTCAAGCCGGAAAATATCGTCATCACAAACGGCGGCGACGAAGCCATTGACTTGACGCTGCGCGCGGTGTTGGAGCCGGGCGATGCCGTGATTGACGCGCCGCCGTCGTTTGAAATGTACCGCATTTTTACGTTGGCGAATCGCGGGCGCGTCATTGATATTCCCCGCCGCGAGGATTTCGCGTTGGACACGGATGCGGTCATTCAAGCCGCGCAAACCTCACCTGCCAAAGTGATTTGTCTCGCGTCGCCGAACAATCCCGACGGGAATGTATTGCCGCGCGCGGATTTATTAAGGTTGCTGGAATTGCCCGCGTTGGTGATGCTGGATGAAGCGTATTTTGAATTCGCGGGAACGCGCGCGGTGGATTTGATTTCGCAGCATCCGAATCTGGTTATTGTGCGAACGTTCAGCAAATGGGCGGCGTTAGCGGGACTGCGCGTCGGCTATATCGTCGCTGCGCCGGAATTCGCAAACGCGCTGCACAAATTGCGCGCGCCGTATAATGTGAATTGGGCGGGCTTGATTGCGGCGCGCGAGTCATTGCGCGATGCGGAATATTTGTTGAACAATGTCCGCGCGACGATTCAAGAACGCGAACGAATGCGCGGTGAATTGGCGAAGCTCGGTTGGCTCGCACCGCTGCCGAGTTATACCAATTTTTTGTTGATGCGGGTTCATGAACGCGACCCACAGCAAATCAAGCAATTGCTCGCGCAGAAACATATTTTGATCCGCGCGTTCAAGGCGCCGCGTTTGCGCGAATACATTCGCATCAGCATCGGCACGCCGGAAATGAATGACGCAGTGTTGAATGCGCTCGCGGGAATTGGAGACTAGAGATTGGAGACCGGAGATGGCGCGGATTGCAACCGTCGAACGCAAGACGAAAGAAACGGACATTCAGCTTACGCTGAATTTGGATGGCACGGGGCAAGCGGACATTCAAACGGGCATTGGTTTTTTTGACCACATGCTGCATCATGTCGCGGTGCACGGCTTGTTTGATTTGAATGTGCGCGCGCAAGGTGATTTGCACATTGACGCGCATCATACGATTGAAGATGTCGCGATTGTGTTGGGTGAGGCGCTCGACCGCGCCGTGGGCGACCGCAAAGGGGTTACGCGTGTCGGACACAGCTATGTGCCGATGGATGAAGCGTTGGCGCGTGTCGTCGTGGACTTGAGCGGGCGCGGATATGCGGTGTTTGACGGTGAATTTGTGACGCCGCAGATTGGCGCATTTCCCACTTCGCTCGTCGCGCATTTTTTTGAAACGCTTGCCCAACGCGGGAAAATGAATTTGCACGCGCAGGTGTTGTACGGGCGCGACGACCATCACAAAGCGGAAGCCTTGTTCAAAGCATTGGGCCGCGCGCTGGAAATGGCGGTGGCACACGATTCACGCCGCGCGGTGACTTCGACGAAAGGGACACTCAAAGGATGAAGGATGAAGGATGAAGGATGAAGGATGAAGGATGAATTGAAACAAATGATTCTTGCGTCATCCTTCCGCCTTCTGCCTTTATCCTTTGCTTTATGATTGCGATTATTGATTACGGCATGTCGAATTTGCGGAGCGTGCGGCACGCGTTCGAACATCTCGGCGCGGACGCGCGCATTATTGCTGCGCCGCGCGACTTGGAACACGCACACGCGATTGTGTTGCCCGGCGACGGCGCATTCGGTCCGGCGATGGAAAATCTGCACGCGTTCGGCTGGCTCGAACCGTTTCATGCGGCGATTGCGCGCGGCGTGCCTTTTCTCGGCATTTGTTTGGGAATGCAATTGCTCTTTGAAACGTCTGAAGAAAATGGCGCGCATCAAGGATTGGGCATTTTGCGCGGCGCGGTGAAAAAATTTCCGCAAAGCGCAGGCAAAATTCCACAAATCGGATGGAATCAATTGCAAAGCAAACCGTCGTCCCAATTTTTGGCGGGCGTGGCGGAAAAGGCGTTTGCGTATTTTGTGCATTCGTATTACTGCGACGCGCAGGATGAAAATGTGATTGCGGCGCGCACGGAATATGGGATTGCCTATGCGTCAGTCGTGGAACACGAAAACGTGTGGGGGGCGCAGTTTCATCCCGAAAAGAGCGGCGCGAATGGATTGAAAATGCTGCAAAATTTTTTGGAGCGCGTAAAAGCGCAAGACTAGAGACTGGAGACTCGAGATTTGTTCACGATTTATCCGGCGATTGATTTGCGCGGCGGGCGCGTGGTGCGTTTGAAACAGGGACGCGCGGAAAACGAAACGGTCTATTCGGAGGATGCCGCGCAAATCGCACACCAATGGGAACAACAGGGTGCGGAATGGCTGCATGTCGTCAATCTCGACGGCGCGTTCGGCGAAAGCAATGGGTTGAACACGAACGCGTTGGAAAAAATTCGCGCGGCGGTGAACATTCCGATTCAATTTGGCGGCGGCTTGCGCGATTTGGGCGCCATGCGCCGCGCCTTTGCCTTGGGCGTCAAGCGCATCATCCTTGGCACTGCCGCCATTGAACATCCCGAAATCGCGCAGCAGGCAGTTCAAGAGTTTGGCGCAGAACGCGTCGCGTTGGCGATTGACGCGCGTGATGGCGTTGTTGCTGCGCGCGGCTGGGTACACGGTTCGGGCAGAAACGCAAAAGAATTTGGAAAACAGATGCGCGCGTTGGGTATCACGCGCGCGATTGTGACCGACATTGCGCGCGATGGGATGCTGCAAGGCATTGACGCGAACGCGATGGCAGATTTTGCGCGCGAAACCGATTTGCGCGTCATTGCGTCGGGCGGCGTTGCATCGCTGGACGACATTCGCAATTTGCTGCGGCATGAAACGAGTGGCGTAGAAGGTGTGATTGTGGGGCAAGCGTTGTATACGGGCGCGGTGAATCTCAACGCGGCTGTTTCACTGATTACCGATTACTGATTACCGGTTACTGAATGCGGAAATGTTAGCCAAACGAATCATCCCTTGTCTCGATGTAAAAAACGGGCGCGTCGTCAAAGGCATCCATTTTGTTGGCTTGCGCGACGCGGGCGATCCGATTGAACAGGCGCGCTGGTATGCGGAACAGGGCGCGGATGAAGTGACCTTTCTCGACATTACCGCGTCGGTCGAAGCGCGCGGCACGCTGCGGCACATGGTCGAACGCGTGGCGGATACAATTTTTATTCCGTTCACTGTGGGGGGGGGGGTACGCAGCGCGAACGATTTTCGCGATTTATTGCGCGCGGGCGCGGACAAGGCAAGCATCAACACCGCCGCTGTGACCAACCCGCACATCGTTGCCGAATGCGCGGAAAAATTCGGGACGCAATGCGTTGTCGTCGCGATTGATGCGAAAAGGATAACAGACGACAGACGACAGACGGCAGACGAGGGCAGATGGCAGGTGTTTACACATGGAGGCAGAACACCAACCGATTTGGATGCGGTGGAATGGGCGTGTCAAGTGGAACGATTGGGTGCGGGCGAAATTTTGTTGACCAGCATTGACCGCGATGGCACACAAGGCGGGTATGATTTGGAATTGACGCGCGCGATTGTGAACGCGGTCAACATTCCCGTGATTGCGTCGGGCGGCGCGGGAACATTGGAACATTTTTATGATGCGTTGGCAATCGGCAAGGCAGACGCAGTGCTTGCCGCGTCGTTATTCCACGACCGCGTGATGAGTGTGGGAGAGGTGAAGGATTATTTGGCAGAGCGAGGCGTGGTGGTGAGAAGGTGATTGGGGGATTGGGTGATTGGAGACTGGAGATTGCGATTTGCGATTTGCGATACGCGATACGCGAAAGGCAAAAATGAACGAAGAAATTAAATTTGATGCGAATGGGTTACTGCCCGCGATTGTACAGGACGCGCGCACGAAACAAGTTTTGATGTTTGCGTTCATGAATGCGGACGCATTGCGCGCGACGATGGAAACGGGGTACGCGACGTTTTGGAGCCGCCGCCGCGAAACCTTGTGGCGCAAAGGCGAAACGTCGGGGAATGTGCTGCGCGTGCGCGAAATTTTGTATGATTGCGACGGCGACGCGCTGCTGCTCTTGTGCGCCCCGGCGGGACCGACATGTCATACGGGCGAAGTGTCGTGTTTTTATCGCGCGCTCTCGTTACCGCGAAAAGCAGAGACTGGAGACTAGAGATTGTGAGTGAAACTCTAACTGAGCTGTACGAAACCATTCGCGCGCGCAAGTTGAATCCGCCGCCCAATTCGTACACGGCGAAATTGTTCGCGGCAGGCGATGTGGAAATTGCAAAAAAAGTTGGCGAAGAAGCGATCGAGGTCATTGTCGCATCGTACAAAGAGAACGATGAACGCTTGGCGTCGGAAAGCGCGGATTTGTTGTATCATTTGCTCGTTTTGCTCGCGGCGCGTAATGTGGAGTGGAGCGCGGTGGAACGAGAATTGGAGAGACGCAGAAAATAATGCTCTCGAAATGGGCTGCCAAAGTGGAGGGTTAACATGCAACGTTCCGATTATTTTGCGCTGACGACCAAACAGCTGCGCGCGCGCCACCGGTGGCTGACGATTCGCACATTGAGCGAAACGGTCGGATGTTTTTTCCTCTTGGCGGTGTTGGCAAATTGGCTCGGTCCGCGTTGGGGCGAAACATGGTGGGAAAGCGCGGCGTATCTGTTGATTTTGCTGGCGCAAGCGTTCACGCTGCTGCGGATTTATTTCATTGCGCACGAAGCGGCGCATAAAAAAATCGCGCCCAACAATTTGCGCGCGAATGATTTCATCGGGCAAACGGTTTTGCTGCCAATGCTCGTGCCACTCCAAGTGTATCGCGCGATTCACAATTTTCATCACGGCTTTAATCGGCGCGATGTGCATACGTCCGCGCTGGATGTTTTCGTCGTGCCGTGGCGCGTGACGCGGCTGGTTCGCGCGGGCTGTTATGCGTTGTGGTTTCTCGGCGTGTTTTGCGGTGGTTTCTTTATACATTCGCTCGTGTCCATCGTCATTTTTTTGTTTCTGCCGACGCGCACCGCGCAAAAGATTTCGCCCGCGTTCAAACATTGGACGCCGCGCGACCGCGCGATTGCGTGGGGACAATTTCTCGCGGGCGCGCTGTTGTATTGTGCGGTCTATTTTTTCTTTGGCACGCAAGTTTTGTTGTTTACGCTCGTTCTGCCGCTGTTGAGTTTTGCGTGGGTGTGGTCGCTGCTCGTGTATGTGTTTCATTATCACACCACGCTCGGCGCGCAGACACGCTATAACGTGCGCGCGATTCGACGCCACTGGTTCTTTTCGTGGCTGATGATGAATTTCAACGACCACGTGACGCATCACATGTACCCCCACATTCCGTGGTACGAACTGCCGGACCGCCGAACCGATTTGCCTCAAGCGTATGCGGAAAAGAATCCGACCGAAACCTCGGTGCTGCGCGCGATTTTGAAGCAGCTGCGCGGACCGCTTGTGGTGTACGTAGGTGACAACAATCCCGTGCCGTGGCTGTTTGTGCATTGGGAAGACTAGCCGAAGGATGAAGGATGAAGGATGAAAACGGAAAGATAAAAGTGCGCATTCGACCTGCAATGCTGTCCGACGCGACGGGAATTTTTCAGGTCAAGGAGCAGATTCGTTTGCCCGCTGCTGTGGACGGGGAGCCACACGGCGGTTTTTTGTTGGGCACGTCGCGGGAACAGTACGAATATTTTATAAAGCACGACGATGTGTTGGTTGCAGAATGTATCGCGGGGCATCAAATCGTGGGATTTACAATTGTGTTGAAACACGCGTCGGTGTTGAATAGTACGCTGTGGCTGCGCGCGCAAGAGGTGCGTTGGGACAATCATTTCTTTGCGCAATTTCTTGAAGGGCAATCCTTCGACCAAAATGTTTTGCCGCACACGCGCATTGCCTATTACGAACAGTTGGGTTTTTTGGACGACGACGCGGTGCGCGTGTATGCAAAATACTTGGCGTTCGCAAGCGTACATCGCGCGTTCGAAACGCATGACCACATTTTTGTCACGACGGTAAAATATCCGATTGTAAATCGCGCGCCGCTGTCCTTTTTGCGCATCGCCGGTTTTGAATGCGTCGGCACGCACGACGAGGTGTATCCCGAATACGGGCGCATTATTTCCGACGTGTATCATTTGGAACGCAGTGTATTTCACGAAAAAATCCGCGCGGGGCGTTTTCAAAAATTTATCGCGCAGGTACGCGAGCGCGGCTATTTGATATAAAAAAACCCCACCGAAAAATTTCGGCGGGGTTGATTTTTTTACAGTCCGTTCTTTTTGAGCGCATCCGGATAAAACGCGTTGCTCGCTTTGAGCACAGCGAGCATAGCATTCAATTTCAGCGGATTGCCTTTGAATTTTATCGTTCCGTCCATGACGGATTTTTGCGCCGAAATTTCGTGCTTGAGCAATTTATCCAGCACATCGCCCGTCAAATCCAAATCAATGTCGGGGCGTCCACTGTACGCGCCGTACGTCATTTTGGGCGGACGCGTTTTGCCGTCAATCGTTACTTCACCGTTCGGCTGATTCACTTTGAAACGCACAGTCAAGCGGTTCTTGACCATGTCGTCAAATGCTTTGGGATTTTTTTCCGCGACCGCGCCAAACATATCGCGCATCACGGCGTACATTTTTTCGGCATCTTTGAAAATGGGCATTGCAGACTCCTCAGAGTGATGACGTTTGAAGGTTTCAAGGTTGAACGTTCAACGCTCATCCCATAAAAATTGATTTCCGTTGGCGCAGGCGGTCATTAATCATGTTTTGTATTGTATCGCGCACTTGGTCGGTGAGCTGTGAAATGAGCATCAAATTGTTTTCGGACCCTTCGGGAAATTCGTCCGTGCGAATCGGTGCGCCGATGTCAATGTACCATTTTGTCGGCAAGGGAATCAAACCGAGCGGACCGAGCCAGGGCCAGGTGGGTGAAATGGGAAAGTACGGAAAGCCAATCAATTTCGCCATCGTCTGCGACTTGTAGAGCGACACATACGTCTCTTCGGCGCCGACCACCGCGACGGGCACCAGGGGCGCTTTGGTTTTCAAGGCAACGCGTACGAAACCGCCGCGCCCAAAACGCGCGAGATGATAGCGGTCTTTGTACAATTTGCCGACGCCTTTGTATCCTTCGGGAAAAACCGCGACCAAATGGTCTTGCGCCAAAAGTCGTTCCGCGTTTTCGTCATTTGCCATCACCTGCCCGGTCTTGGTCAAAATATCGGAAACGAACGGCAGTGTCGGAAACCAATTCGCGTACAACGCGCGCATCATGCGCGACGCGGGATGACTCTGCAAAATGCCAATGCCAAGCATTGCGCCATCGAAAGGTAATTGCCCCGAATGATTCGAAACCAACAGGGTGCGCCCATCGTCGGGAATATTTTCCAGTCCCGACATGCTCACGCGCCAATAGCGATTGTACATGAAATCGAACAACGGGCGAATGGCGTCAATAAATTCCTGGTCCATGCCCCATTCGTCGGTTTCGTAATCGCCCTTCAAGCGGCGTTTCAAAACGTCCACTTGATACTCGCCGGTGAATTTCAACATCGTCCACATCCCTTTTAAGGTGTCCGTGTCAATCATTTCACCCGGCAAGAGTTTTTGGAACCGTTTCAAAATGCTTGCGCCCCCCGTACTGGACGCGACCGCTTCGATATTGTCACCGATGGCTTCCTGCACATCTTGCGGCACGGCAAGATTTGTTTTGTAAGCAGGGCTGAGCCGCATCAAGCGCTTGACTGCCATCTCCACTTCATGCAGTAATTCTTCGCCGAGCGCCTGATTGCGCTTTTGCAATTCGGTGTCAGCTTCGAGTTCGGCTTGCACATCCGGCAATTCGTCAAGCACCGAAGCGGATTGCATTTGCTCGCGCAATGCCGCGCGCGCGCGCGACGTCGTCTTCCGCGTCTTTTTCGCTGTCGTTTTCTTGGCAGGCGCTTTCTTGGAAGCGGTTTTCTTGCGCGCCTTTTTCACGGGCTGGGTCACGGCTGTGACCGCATCCATCATTTCGTCTGACGTTTCATCGCCGTTGGAAAAAGCAGTTGCCAATTCCGCGCCGTTATTCAGCACATCGAGTTCATTCACCTGTCCCATACGCTGCTCCTTCTAAACCGATTTTGCCTTGTGCCGCGTGCGCTTGTGTCCGCCTTCGCGTTCGCGCAAACGCTTGCGGCGCTGCAGCGTATCACGCAGCCGGTCTTGCTCGAAGGTCTCGCGGCTCTTTTTCCCCAACAGTTTACGCACCCGCTGTTGGGCAGAAAATTCGCGCACGGTCTCTTCGGGCGTGTACTGCGGCGTGAATTGCAGTACCTCACGCATGCGCGTCATGTCGCCCATGCAAGGGAAACGCACGTAATCGAGCGGCATCGGCGCGAGGCGCGGACCTCCCAGCGAAACGCTCCAATAGGCAAACGGATGCAAAATCGGAATCGGCAGCTTGGTCGCCAACCCGAGCGTTTTCCAAAGCGGCATGCCCTTTTCGGGCGCGACATTAAACACACCCGGATAGTCGCCGTTTGCCGCATGCACCAACGCGCTGATGACATCATCTTCGTGAATCACTTGCATCATCGGGTCGAACCCGAGCAGTGTAATCGCTTCTTCTTCGCGCAAAAAACGCGTCATGGGCGAATCGGCTCGCGGTCCGACGATATTGCCAAAACGCAAAACCGTCAACACCGTGTCGGGATTCTGGTCGTGAAAACTGTCGGCGTACTTTTCGATTTCAATCCAATCGCGCAAGTAACCATATTTTTTGGTGCCGTTGAGCGGATGGTCTTCGCGCATAAACATTGGATTGTCGGGACGCGCGCCATAGACCATTAGCGAACTCTTGAGAACGACGCGCTGCACACCGGCTTCGCTGCACGCGCCCAAAAGTTTTGCCGTGCCCATGACATTTTTTTCAAACGAACTTTCACTCGGCGTGATGGTCTCGCGAAATTCCAAATGGACAACGGTCTCCACCTGTTCCTGCTGCAAGAGTTCAACCAGCAGTGGGTTGCGTAAATCGGCTTGAATAAAATCCAGCCCGTCCACATTGTTTTGCGGCGTCTCATCGTCAATGCCAATGACATGAATATCATCCTGTTCCAAAAGCCGCGCGGCGACGCGATTGCCCCAATAGCTTGCTACCCCGGTCACCACGATTACACGTTCGTCTGCCATGTCCACCTCTCTATTGCAGGTTCAATCAAAAAGAATACAAAACGAAGCAATTCTGGTCGAATTGCTTCGTCCGTCACACAGCCGTACGCGTTTTATTTTGCCGCGCGCGGGCGTTGGACGATCGTTCGCGTTGCAAACACTGCAATTATACCCGCGCCTGCCGCGATTGCCAACCATTTTTTTCGGCTGCCGTTCGCGCTTTTGACCCCTTTGGACGATTTCGGAAGCTTTGCCAATGCCGCGCTCGCTTGCTGCACCACCAGCGCGTATTCTTTTTCGTCCCGACGCTGTAACGCGCGCAATTCTTCTGCCAACGCGCGTTTCCGGGCGACATCCTCTTCGGTAATGTATTTGCCGTGCGAACGCAGTCCCGCCAATTTGAACCCATGTTTTTTGAACAGGCGGTAAATTTCCTTGACGCGTTCGATTTCGATATTGCGTCCGAGCGTGTAATCTTCAAAGCGCCCTTCCATCGCCAGCAAACACGTTTCGGCGAGACACGCATACGATGTTTTTGGCGGCAAACCGATGTCGTACCCGAAATCAATATCGCCCGGAATCAGCACTTCGCCGCTTTCGATGACCAACACATCGGGGCGCACCGCCGCTTCCGCCGCGCTAATGTCGGGCGGACGCGCCACATCGCAAATCACCGCGCCCGGCTTGCATTTGGAAATGTCAATGATGCGCTGTCCAAACGCGGAGGTCGCGGTCACAATCAAATCGCAGTCGCTCACCAAATCGCCCGCGACCGTTGCAATCGTTACCTGCGCGCCCGGCGTTTCGGTTTGAATCTTGCGTTTGAGTTCAATCAATTTCGCGGGTTCAATCGAAACCAGCACGACATTGTAAATGGCTTGCGCCAGCAAACGCGCGCAGACCGAACCGATGGAACCGGTCGCGCCAATGACCATTACTTTGCCCTTGGTCAAATCGGTCGCGCCCATTTGAATCACCGCTTGTTTGGCGGCTTCCAAGGTCGCGGCAACCGTCAGCGAGTTGCCCGACGTAATCGCAATGTCCGCTTCATTGGCAATCGTAATCCCCGCGTCGCCAATCACGCTCGTGAACGCGCCCAGACCCATGATGCGCGCGCCTTTGCGTTCCGCCATGCGCGCGCATTTGTTCAATTGTTGATACGTAAATTTTTCGCTTTGCTGCATCATCTGGCGCGGTGTCGCGCCGAGCGAATACAAATAGCCCTCCACGCGCTGTCCGGTCGTCGGCGATTGCGCGCCGGTAATTTTTGAAAGATAGACCGGCGGCATATACGCGGCAGCTTTTTCCACCAACTCATCCGGCAGATATTTCGTCCAGCGAAACATTTTGTTTTGGTGAATAAAACGCACGTCGAGCGGATGAATCACAAACGCAAAGCGGTTGATGCCCACCTCGTCCGCGCGCAAATAGCGAATGTGCGGCGTCCAATCCAAGCCCGCCATCATGTCGAGATAGGTGTCTTCGGTCAATGGCAGGTCCGCGTTCGCGCGGCACGCGACAAAAATCGCTTCCATCACCGACGCGGGCAATTCACCCAATGAGCCGCGTTCGTTCAATCCCGGCATCAGCGTCACGACAATCGAAGCGCCGCGCGCCTGCAAATCGGCAATGTCCTCTTCGGTCGCGTACTCGACCACAATCGTCTTGCGTTTCAACTCGTGCGGCGCATAGCGGCGAATCGCGCCAATGTCGCCCACCAACACATCCGCGTGATGAAACGGCGATTCCGCGCGGTGCGTGCGCGGCGTGCCCGCGAGCGGATGCACACGTTTAAAGGGCAAATGCGCCAATTGTTCGAGCGTCGCGTTACTGACCTGTTCCAGTGTCGAGCGACTGCCGACACCGGGAAAGTCAGGCAAATTAAAAAACACAAAAGGGTCCGCGAAACGCAGCGCAGGGCTGTGCTTGGCAATTTCATCCGTCAAACCGGAATGATTCAGTCCGGGCGCCATCAACAGATATTTTTCCGCAAAGATGCCCGGCTGCGCGCGGTCGGCGAGCATGACCGCCCAACGTTCCAATCCATCGCGCACGCCGCTGCCATCTACGACAGGTGTGAGTTTCACCGCCTCGCGCAAGGCGACGCCTTCGGGATGTGCGTGTGTCGCCGCGCCGAGCTTCAACTGCGCGGGCATGCCTTCCAACGCGATCGCCGCAATCGCGTCCACCTGCCCGTCCGCCTGCCGCAGCAATTGACGCGTCAATTCCAAATTTCCGTCCGTGCCGACCCGATGCAGCCCGACCGATTGTCCGGCAAAAGAAACCACGCGCGTTTCATCGCCAACCCCCAGGTCGAGCCAGAGAATTTGCTTCATAGAGTGCCCCACCGCAAAAAAATTTATCTCGCGCCGCGCAGGCGCGACCGACAGCGTGACGTTGCCAAGCTGCAAGTCCATTATGCGCCCGCGCGCGCAAAAAAATAAAAGACGAATGACCCGACAAGGCGGAGTCATTCGTCCTGTTTCCGCAGTATCCCGCGCCGAACGTGACACGGGGAGGCGCGTGAGGGAGAAAACTTATTTCCCGATCAGATCGCCGTAGCCCTTTTCTTTCAGCAGCTCGGGATATTTCTTGTACAGCGGCTCGACGGCGGGCAAGAGACTCAATACTTTGAGCTGATTCCCCTTGAGCAGAATTTTCTTTTTCATCAGCGCCTCAACGAGATTGACTTTGCCTTGCCAAAAATGATGCGCCACATCCGCCGCCATCGTCATCTCGATATCGGGCTTCAAATCCGTCGGTCCGTTAATCACGTCCACAAAGGCGCCGGGCTGCGTGGGTTTGGTCTTGGCGTTGACGGTTGTCATGGCAGTGGGGTCGGTGTACTTGAATTGAAGAATGACGCCCGATTTGGCAATTTTGGGACCAATCGCCGGGTCGGTTTTGGCGCGCTCCATGAGTTCGCCCACTGTGTCATAAAATTGTTGGCTGTCTTTGAAAATCCCCATGTGCAAATTCCTTTCGTCGTTGAACTGCCTTCTATTGTAGCACAGAGTCGGCAAAAAATTGCCTCTTGACATTTATGACGCAGTGCGTTATAATTTGAACAGTTATGACGCACTGCGTCATAAATTGGAAATTTGCTCAGGAGGCATTTCACATGGCAACCAAAAAAATCGAGGGCAAAGAAGAGAACGCCCTGGTCGAATTCGGACGCAAAGTCGTCTTGGCGTACGTCGGCATGTTTGGCATCGCGGGAGATAAATTGAACGAATGGTTCGAACTGTTTGTCGAACGCGGCGAGGTGATTGAAAAAGACGCGCGCAAGATGGTCAAGCGCGAAGAAAAACACGCGCGCAAACTGGCAGCCAATTTGCAAAAGCAAGAAAAAGCGGCAGTCCACAAAGCGCAAAAAACCGTCAAACACGCCGTCAAAAAAGTCGAAGCGATCGCCTGAGACCGGTACGCATCCGGTGACGCTGCCAGAGGGGAAGCGCACAACATGCAAGTCGCTTGATGGTTGATTGTCTCAAGTGGGGGTCGCGGGCTGCGACCACACTTGACTCTCTCTCCGGAGGAGGGACGCCCGCCGCGTTCCTCCTCTTTCTTTTTTCGTCAACTCGCGTTATACTGCGTTTGACGCGCTGCGTCACAAAGCGCCCGGACCACCCCGCCGCGGCGACGAGGTCTTTTTCCTATGCCCATCATCAAACGATACAACAATCGCAAATTATACGATACGCACGCCAAACGCTATGTCACCCTCTTTGATATTGCGGACATGATTCGGCGCGGCGACGATATTACGGTCCTCGACCATGCGGACGGGCAAGACATTACCTCACAAATTCAAGCGCAAATCATTTTTGAACAGGAACGACAAGCCCGGAGCAGTTTGCCCAACACGGTCTTGACCAATCTCATTCAAGCCAGCAATCAAACCCTCAAGCAACTCCGCACGACCCTGCGGCAGCCCCGCACGCCCCATCAGCACGG
>CAZXYP010000057.1:0-19261 GCA_964644955.1 uncultured Anaerolineales bacterium
AGTCAACATTTCTCGGCGCGAGTTCTCCTGAATTTGCAGTCTTAACTTTGAACCGAACACTCTTACTTTCAAAATTGGGTTCAGGTTCAACCCACGTTTCTTTACCCTTCTTCTTGGAAAGCCAGAATGAGCGCACGAGCGGCATCATTGCCCCACATGCCGGATTCGGACATTTCACCGTGCGCGCCCACAACCAAGCAATGACCGTGAGATTTTTGATTTTGGATTTCTGATTTTTGATTTCGTCGGCTGTTGCATGGCGATAGGTTGGAGATAGCGTCGCGCCGCTCGCAATGACAGAGACGGTGGGATACAAATGCCCGATGCGTTTTTCCGCTTCGTCGCGCATCCATTTGCCGTAATAGCGCACATCTTCCGCCAGCCCCGCCGCGCCTTTCCATTCTTGCTTTTCCAGCCGCAGTTGGTTTGCTTGGGAGTTCTTTTTTCTGCCTTTATCCTTCACCCTTCCGTCTTCCGCATTCGGGTGCACCGGCGGCATGTTTGCAAAACGCGGTGGAATCTCAATCAGCGCTTTGTTGATGAGCACGGCAACGGGATTCAAGTCGGACGCATACGCGCGCAAACCGAGCCGCTGTGCTTCGAGCGGAATCGAGCCGCCGCCTGCGAATGGGTCGAGCACAGGCGGCGCTTTGGTCGCGAGAAATTCACGAATCGCCGCTTTGCCCACCGGCACATCCACGCCGAGATTGCGCGCGACGCTGCGCGCGATTTCGAGCCGCGCGCGGTCGAGCACCTCTTCGTCGTTGCTGTTTTCCCACTGCACCAGTTCCGTAATCAAATCAAACAAGCGTTCGCGTTCGGCGTGCGCTTGCTTTTCATCTTTGAGATATTCGCCGGGGTCGTCCACGAGCGAAGAAAACAAGACGGCGCGACATGCCGCGAGCGGACGCCGCGCCCACCACAAATGCAAGGTGGACGGATGACCGTGGCGGATGGATTTTTCGCGCGCCGACGCGACGTTGATGGCTTCGAGCGGGAGGGCAACCTCGATAAGTTTTTTCATGGATTCTGCGTTACCGCGCACAGATTGTTAAAGCGGAGTTGCGCGAGAGAAAATTGCGCGTGCGAGACGGTTTGAATTTCTGCGGCATGATATGGGTCATTCAGATAGACCTTTTCGTCGTTCACACCAATCACCACAACCGCATGGTCGGTGTCAACGTTCCAATAGGGCAAATCGGCAGTGCTGATAAAAGCAATGACAGGAATGTCCGTTTGGATACGTGTGGCGATTGCATCGAGGTCTAATTCATCGAGCGAAACGTCAACGCCGAAAGAGGTCAAGTGCAAGATATTCGCGGCCGGCGTTCCAAACCAACGCGTCCCGAGGCGCGCGTACAAATCATCGTACGAGACCGCGTGTCCCAAGAAGGACAACACCATTTCAGCGCACGTTGGCAGACAATCACCTTCACCGCGTTGTGGTAAACGCGAAACGGTTAGCAATTTCGTTGGCATTGTTTTCGAGCTCCGCAAGGGTCTTGGCATTGCTCATGAGTTCGCCCGTCTCTGTGTCAACGCGCAAATTTCCGACGACGCCCGCGTCGCCGATGGCAGGAAACGTCAAATGAATCGGGACTTGCCAATACGCGCGTTCGCCCAAAAACAAAGTTGGCTCGCCGCCATGCATCTGACTGCTAACCTGTTGATGCACAAAACGGGTGACACGCTGCTGCGCTTCTTTTGCAGAAATGATAATCTCCACGTCCGCATGAATTCGCACCGCCAGATGTCCATGCTCAGGCGCAGTTGCTTCCACTAGAATTGTCATTTGAAACCTCCGTCTGACGTAATCTATGATGGATTGGCAGCACGGTCAAACAGCTCATTCAGGGCATAATTCACGCTCACCACCCCAAAATCCGGCTCGCGCGTGAACGGCTTGCGAATGTAACGCGGCTCGTGCGCGGTCTCCCCCTCGACGCGCACAATCGCCAGGATAAAATCGTCGGGCTTGTTGAATGCGGTCATAATTTGCGTGCGCGAAATTGTAACCGTGTCTTCATGTAACCCTTTGCCTTTGACTTCGATGAAACGCAAACGCCCCGTCGTTCCGTCTTCCGATTCAATATCATAGCCGGGATTGGAATGTGGCATGGCGCGCGGGTTGTTGCCCAACGCGCGCTCCGCGTCCATCACCGCTCGCATTGCCAATTGGTCAATCCGCTCGCGGTCGGCTTGGGAAGCTGTCATTGCGAGGAGCGCACTCTGCGACGAAGCAATCTCCTCCGCGTCGGGAGATTGCGGCGATGAACTCCATCGTATCGCTCCACTCGCAATGGCATTTTCCAACGCAATGACAAGTGAGAGCGGCACCACAATTGCGCCGCCCACCACATTCGGCGGCAAGGCGGAGAGATGCCGCTCTTGCTCCAATTCCGTCATGCGCTTATCCAAACGCGCGGTGAGGTCGTCGGCGCGCTGCTGCGCTTTGGCGGAATTGAGACGCGGCGTGCGTCCCGCCAATTCCTGCTGTCGCAGTTCCGTCGCGCGATGGTCCCAATAAATAATTTCTTTGGTCAACCGTTCCTTGACCGCCGCCATCGTCTTTTGTACCTGCGCCTCTTTCAAGCGCGTAGTATCTTGCAAATGCTGTGGCACCAATTGCTCAATCGCATACGCCATCACTTGCTTTTCCAGATCGCGAGTGAGCCAGTCGTCATTCAATACATCTTGCAATAACGCGCGTTCCTCGTCCGTCGCGGGACGATAATCCAAATACGGCGCATAGCCCGCATCCGTCACTTGTCCTGCCGCGTCAATCTCGACAAATTGCATTTGTTTCGAGACCACGTGTCCACTTCTCCCCTCTCCATGTGGGAGAGAGCTTGTCCCGAGAGAAACGAGGGAGGTCGGGGGTGAGGGGCGCGCATCTTGAATCGCGTGTTCCAAATAAAACAACGCGCGTGTACTTGCGCTTCGGTTGTTCGGGTCAATCAAGACCGCGCCGCGTTTCAACAAATCGCGATGCCGTTCCAAAATCAAATCAATCGTCGCGTCGAGCAGCGGGTGTCCCGGACACACGAATTCCGCCAGCGGTTTGTCCATGACCGCGATGAGATTTTTTTCAAACGTGATGCGCTCGTATTTCGGCAGCACATGTTCGCCCGTGCCAATCAAGCGGTCACGATTGCGGATGACGGTGGGAACATGCGTAATCTCGTACCGTTTCGCTTCACGCTCGCGCAGCGTTCCGCCCAACAGTTCGAACGCGGCGCGAAAGAACGAGGCGACAAAGTGCGGCTGCAAACGGCGCGCTTCGGCGCGTTCCATGTCCTCGCGAATTTCTTGCACGCGCGCCGCGCTCAACGTCTCGTGCGCCAACGCGCGTTCTTGGAGCAAATCTTGCAAATGTTTGCGGTCGAGCGCGCGGTCAATCTCGCGCGTCAATTTCGCTTTGACGTGCGGTTGGTCGCCATAGCGAATCGCTTCGAGCAAAAGTTCGCGCAGTGACGTATCGCTAAAACTTTTGCCCAACACGTCAAACACCGCGCCGCCGAGCGCCGCGCGTTCGCGTTCGATTTTTTCAAACACCGCATCAAAGACATCGCCTTCGCGCGTTTCCACCGCGACCAAATTCCACAAGTGACACACTTCGGTCTGCCCGATGCGATGGATGCGTCCAAAACGCTGTTCGATGCGATTGGGATTCCACGGCAAATCGTAATTAATCATCAAATGCGCGCGCTGCAAATTGATGCCTTCGCCCGCCGCGTCCGTCGCCACCAGAATCAAAACATCCTTGTCCTGCGTGAATCCTTGCTGGCGTTTGTGGCGCTCTTCGCGCTTGCACGAACCATCAATCGTCACCACCGCTTCGGGACGCCCCAACAGCGTGCGTAAATTGTTGGCGAGATAATTCAGCGTATCGCGGTGCTCGGTAAAAATAATCAACTTGTGACGTGAATTATCGGGACCAAACATTTCATTCGTCGCCGGGGCATCGCCCGTGCGCTGGAGTAGTTTTGATAATTCTTCCCACTTGCGGTCGGCGCCGCTGCGGCGCACGTCATACGCGAGTTTTTCCAAACGCAGCAGCGTCGCAATCTCGATGCGCAGTTCCGCAATCGTGCGCGCGGCGGACGCGCGGTCCACGATTTCTTCTTCCGCTTCTTCAATTTCTTCGGCGGGCGTATCGTCGTAAAACTCGTCCGCGTTGTCTTCGGATGGAATGGCGTCTAATCCTTCGGTGGTATCAATGCGCGCATCTGAACCGCGTCGCAACAATTCCTCCTCGCGCAGACGTTTTTCCAAGCGTTCGCGACGGCGCTTGAGCGATTGGTAAATCGCTTCAGGGGATGAGGCGAGGCGGCGCTGCAGAACGGTGAGCGCAAAGCCCACCATGTTTCCTGCACGTCCTTCGCCTTCGCGCGCCAAGCGGTCGGCGCGGTTCATCTCCTCACGCACATAGTTCGTCACTTGCGCATACAAGTGCGCTTCCAAATCGGACAAACGATATTTCACCGAGTAAGCAAAGCGTTCGGGGAACAGCGGCGTGTTGTCGAATTTGACCAACTGCTCTTTGACCATGCGCCGCATCAGGTCGGACGTATCCACCGTATGCACGCCATCGCGAAACCGTCCCTCAAAACGGTCCGCGTCCAGCAGCGCCATGAAGAGTTGGAAATCTTCTTCTTTGCCGTTGTGCGGCGTTGCGGTAAGCAGCAAGAAATGACGCGCCAGCCCGCCGAGCAATTGTCCCAACCGATAACGTTTGGTCGCTTTGACTTCGCCGGTGAAAAACGACGCCGACATTTTGTGTGCTTCGTCGCACACGACGACATCCCAATCCGTCGCCGCGAGTTTTGCCTGCAAATCTTCATTGCGGCTCAATTGGTCGAGACGGCAAATAATCAGATTGTGTTCATTGAACGCGTTGCCCGTGCGCGCGCTTTCCAACAAATCGCGCGTCATGATTTCGAACGGCAAATGAAAACGCGTATCGAGTTCTTCTTGCCACTGTTCGGTGAGATTGCCGGGGCAGCATACGAGACAGCGCTTGAGGTCGCCGCGCAAAAGCAATTCTTTGAGGAACAAACCCGTCATGATGGTTTTGCCCGCGCCGGGGTCGTCGGCGAGCAAAAACCGCAGCGGTTGGCGCGGCAGCATTTCGCCATACACTGCCGTGATTTGATGCGGCAGCGGGTCAACGAGCGAAGTGTGTACGGCAAGACGCGGGTCAAACAAATACGCGAGATGAATCCGGTACGCTTCCGAAACCAAACGAAAGCGTTCGCCATCGCCGTCAAAACTCCACGGATGTCCCGTAGTGACGATTTCAATCGTCGCCTCATGCGAGCGATAGAGCAGGACATTACGCGGTTGTCCTGCCGCGTCTTTGTATGTCAATTCAACGGCGCTTGTGCCGTACCACTGCACATCAATCACTGTGACATTTTGGTCGGGCAAGATACCTTGTACGATGGCGCCGCGCGTGAGGTCTTCGAGACGAGTCAAAGCAATGCTCCAATTGAATTTATTCCGATGAGAACCGCCCAAAACAACTGCTCCCATTTTACACGAAAGCGAACGATTTTTCATGTACGCAATTTCGGCTGAATGAAATTCGCGTGCAACAGGCGATACGCAAGATCGCGAGCGAATTCGGTTTACCGCGAATGGGTTGCCGAAAATCGTGACACCGCCGGCGCATTCCCGCCACGAAAAATCTAACCTGCGAAGGCAGGTTTCGTGTTTTCGTTGCCGCGAATTCGATTCGCTCGAATGGGTCTGTACTCAGGGTTGTTGCAAAGTCCATTGACAGGCGGTTAGAAACCGCAGCAACACATCGCCAAGTCAACCTGCGTTGACTAAAATGCGTTAATTCGACGCAGCAACTGTGTTAAATGTCAAGGGGTTTCTAAGACTCGTCATACCGATGGCGACTGCCATCGCGTTTGATGTTTGAGCATCGCATTCAAGATCGTTAACAACTTATGCATGGCAGCAGCAAGCGCGACCTTCTTGGGTTTACCAACTTTCAACAAGCGTTGATAGAATTCCTTGATAACCGGATTACACCGCGTGGCAATTAAGGTCGCCATATACAACATCCGGCGAATCTCGGCGCGACCGCCCCAGATGTGTCGTTGCCCGCGGAGGCGGCCGCTATCGGAACTAAAAGGTGCCACCCCGACCAGTGCGGCAATTTTCGTATGACTGAGGTGCCCCAGTTCGGGCAGTTCCGCAATGAGGGTGCTGGCGGTCAACAGACCAATGCCTGGTGCGCTCCGCAAAAGGTCTTCCGTGGCACGCCAGAGCGGGCTGGCTTCGAGACAGTTTTGTAACTCGGTTTCCAAGTCATCCAATTCAGTTTCCAGCCAAGCGATATGTGAGACAATCCGTTCCCGGACACTCGGCAGTGCGCGCTTGAGCCGATTTCATTCGGCGACAAGCATCTCGTGGACCTGGCGGCGCCGTGCCAACACCGCACTCAGCCGTTGTTGTTCCGCAGTGGGCAACCTCTGTGGTGCTGGACGGAGCGCCTCGGCAAACCGGGCCAAGATGCCCGCATCGATGCGATCGGTCTTGGCGAGTTGACCGGTGGCTTTCGCCAAATCGCGCACTTGGCGCGGATTGACGATCGCCAAGGTGAGTCCGGCCGCCGCGAGTGCCGCGGCGACTCCCCGTTCGAGTCCCCCCGTTGCTTCCATCACGATCAAGGTGGGGGTGAGTGCCTGGAGCTCGCGACAGAGGGCGTCAAACGCCTCCGGCTGATTGGCGCACGTCCACGGGGCGGAGTGGCGCGAGGTGGCGAGGTCGAGACGATCTTTCGAGATATCGATTCCGACAAAGGTGAGAGTAGCATTCATAACAACCTCCCGGTGTGACCCTACCTTGTTGATGCGGGCTGAGCGGCCCGGGCAACTGTTCGGGTTGGATTGTCAGCAACACGACGACCAACATTGCGTCACGGTCTCAAAGACCAAGGTCGAAACGGTCTATCGTGTTGGATGGAATAATGTTTATTATACAAGGTCGAATTCGCCATCGGTTGCTGCGAATTCCATTCGCTCGACTTTGCAACAGACCTGGGTCTGTGCTTGAATTCTCTCCCCATTGCGATTAAGATACAATCCTCTTGCAAAACGTAAGAGCTCTGCCGCGCAGTTCACTCACGCGCGGAGGATTATGTATGAGCAATAAAATTATCAAAACCGATGCGGAATGGAAAGCGCAATTGACGCCGGAACAATATCGCGTCACGCGGCAGCACGGCACCGAGCGCGCGTTCACGGGCGCGTTGTGGAAAACGAAAACGCCCGGCACGTATGTGTGCGTGTGCTGCGGCAATCCGTTGTTTGATTCTGAAACGAAATTTGAATCGGGCACCGGTTGGCCCTCGTTCTATGCGCCGCTGGGCGACGATGCCGTTGAGGTCGAACGCGATTATTCCTACGGCATGGTGCGCGATGAGGTGCATTGCGCGCGCTGCGACGCCCATCTCGGTCACGTGTTCGACGACGGTCCCGAACCGACGGGCTTGCGCTATTGCATGAATTCCGCGTCCATGAATCTGATTCCGAAATAATCGCGTATCGCATATCGCGTATCGCAAATCGCGTGTCGCAAATCGCGTGCTGCAAATCGCGTATCGCGTGTGGCGTATCGCAAATCGCGTATCGTTAAATCAGAAATCAAAAATCAGAAATCAAAAATCTGAAATCAAAAAATCAACCATGCCTCTCCATCCCGACGCCCAAAAATTTCTTGATCAACGCGCGCAGCTCGGCGCGCGCGATGTTGTCGAATTGACCGTGCCGGACGCGCGCAAACAGTCGCTGCATTTGGCGGCGCTGACGCCCGGCGAACATGTGGCGCGTGTGCGTGATTTGGAAATTTCCGGACCCTACGGTGCCATTCAACTGCGTTTGTATTATCCGCAAGCCGACGCGACGAATTTACCCATTGTCGTTTTTTTTCACGGCGGCGGCTGGGTCGTCGGTGCCCTGGAAACGGGCGATGCGACGTGTCGCGCGTGGACGAACGCGGCGCAGTGTCTCGTCGTCGCGGTGAATTATCACAAAGCGCCCGAGCACAAATTTCCGGCGGCGGCGGAAGATGGTTATGCCGCGACGAAATGGGTGAGCGAACACGCCTCTGAAATCGGCGGCGATGCGACGCGGCTTGCGGTGTTTGGCATGAGCGCGGGCGGCAATCTCGCCGCCGTCGTTGCGCTGATGGCGCGTGACCGCCGCGGACCGCGCCTCGCGTTTCAAATTCCGTGGGTCCCCATCACCGACGCGAATTTTGAAACCGCGTCGTATCGCGAAAATGCGACCGGCTACGGCTTGACGCGCGCGGGCATGATATGGTTTTGGAATCACTATATCAACAGCGCGGAGGATTTCGACAATCCGTACGCCGCGCCGCTGCGCGCGAACGATTTGTCGAATCTGCCGCCCGCGTTTATTGCTGCCGCGCAATATGACCCACTGCGCGACGATGCGATTGCGTACGCGGACGCGTTACGCGCGGCGGGCAATCAAGTCGAACTGCGCGTGTATGATGGCATGATTCATGCGTGGCTCGGCGCGGAAGCATTCCACGACGCGGTGAGTGCGCTGCGGCGCGCGTTGGATATCGCCTGATGCTGCATTCCTCATTTATCGCCCCGCGTTTCGACGGACACAATTTTTCCAATCTGCCCGCGACGATTCAATACTGGTTGACCGGGCAAGGCGCGCCCGCGCTCGCGCCTGACGTGTTGGGCGAATACACCGCGCAGTACAACGCCGTCATTTTGTTTTTCATTGACAGTTTCGGCTGGGAATTTTTTCAGCGCCGCGCGGACGATTCCGAATTTTTGCAGCTGCTCCAAAAAAACGGACGCGTGTCCAAAATCACTTCGCAATTTCCCTCGACCACCGCCGCGCATGTGACATGCATTCACACCGGTTTGCCCGTCGGCAGGAGCGGCATCTATGAATGGCAGTATTACGAGCCGAAACTTGACGCCGTGATTACGCCGCTGCTGTATTCGTACGCGGGCACGCCGCAGCGCGACCAATTGAAAAACGCAAACATCGAACCCGAAGAATTGTATCCGCAGGTCACGTTCTATAACACGCTTGCGGCGCAGGGCGTCAAATCCTTTTCGTTCGGCAGCCGCGATTTTACGCCGTCCACGTATTCGAATGTGGTGATGCGCGGCGCTGACATGCGCGGTTTTTTCACGCTCACCGAAGCGTTGGTCAATCTCGCGTGGCAGGCGGAACGCGCCCACGACTCGACGTACTTGTTTTTTTATTACGGCAACATTGACACGATGTGTCACATGTACGGTCCCGACTCGCGTCAGGTTGCGGCGGAACTCGACATGTTTTTGTATGCGATGGACAAATGGTTTTTGCCGAATCTGCGCGCGGGCAGCAATCGCGTGTTGTTTGCCATGACCGCCGACCACGGGCACATGGCGGTTACCCCGAAAAATACGCGCTATCTCAATCTAGGCGATGATGCGCGCGCGTTGATGCCGCTGCTTCGTGCAGACGCGCGCGGTCATCTACTGCCGCCGGGCGGTTCGCCGCGTGATGTGTTTTTGTACGTGCGTGACGAATATCTCGATGACGCGCACGTGCTGTTGAAAAATTCGCTCGCGGGTTATGCCGATGTCGTCAAGACGAACGATTTGTTGAACGCGGGTTATTTTGGCAGACTGCCCGTGTGCGCGGAATTGTTGGGGCGGCTCGGCAATCTCACCCTTCTACCGTACGCGGAAAATTGCGTGTGGTGGTATCAAGAAAAAAAATTCGAGCAAAAGTATTACGGACATCACGGCGGTTTGACGCCGACGGAAATGGAAATCCCATTGGCGCTCATGGAGTTGGAATGAATTACTATTTTCCCTTGCAAGTGCGTTTCGCCGATACGGACGCGCAAGGTCACGCGTTCTTTGGCGCGTATTTTACTTTTTTTGATGAAGCCGTGAGCGGGCTGCTGCGCGCGCTGGGGCATGCGTATACCGAACTGCGCGCGCAAAATCTGGATTTTGTGTACGTTCACGCGGAATGTGATTACGCGCGTCCGGCGGAGTTTGAAGACCTGCTGCACGTCCATGCGCGCGTCGAAAAAATCGGCGCGACGAGCATGACGTTCGCGTGCGCGGCGCAGCGCGCTGCTGATGGAGCGTGGCTCGCGCGCGGCAAAATCGTTTGCGTGGTGCTGGACGCGACGACCGGGCAAAAAACTGCCGTGCCGGAATCGCTGCGCCGCGCCGTCGAACAATTCGAGATGGCGGAAACCGCGCCCACGCGGTAAAGGACAATATTTCGTAAAGTGCAGGGAGTGATGGCGGCATACGTTGTTGTTCAAATTCAAGTGCATGACCCGGTTGCGTATGATGAATATCGCGTTGCCGCGCCGCCGACGATTGCATTGTACGACGGAAAATATCTTGCGCGCGGCGGACGTGTCGAAACGCTCGAAGGCGATTGGCTGCCGCAGCGTTTTGTGATTTTGGAATTTCCCACGTTTGAACGCGCGAAAGAATGGCACGCGTCGCCCGAATATCAAGCCATCGCGCCTCTGCGCCATCGTTATGCGACCTCGCAAATGATTGTGGTCGAAGGATTCTGATTTTGGTTCAGGCGGTTAAAACGGCTGCAACAAGAGTACAAAATCGTCGTATGGCGATTGCGGGCTTGACCTGCGAAGGCAGGTTTCGCATTTCTGTTGCTGCGAATTCATTCGCGGCTGCAACAAGAACACAAAATCGCCCCGCGACGATTGAGGGTTTAACCTGCGAAGGCAGGTTTCGCGTTTTTGTTGCCGCGAATTCATTCGCCTATGTGTAACGATTTCGTCCACGCCCTCGTGTCTCGTGCATCTCACCGATATTGTGCGGAGTGAACTGCATCGCGAACCGCACGCACTCGGACTGCGAAAGGCATGTTTCGGCGGCGAACCGATAGCTGCGAATACGTTGGAACGGACATGGTAACGAATTGATTCATTGAAAGCGCGAAAGAGTGAAACGACAAGCGAAAAGCGCGAGACCGAAATCCCAAATCAGAAATCCCAATTCAGAAATCCAGAATTCCCCGCGCACAATCGGTCTCTTGCAAGAACGTTCTCTCCACGCCGCGCTAAAAAAGTGGTACGCGCAGCCGGGCGATGAAATCGAAGTGCCGCTCGAAGGATTTCACATTGATATTGTGCGCGGCGATTTGCTCATTGAAATTCAAACGCGCAATTTTTTTGCGATGAAGCGCAAACTGCACAAACTGTTGGAGAATCACCGCCTGCGGCTTGTGCATCCGATTGCGCAGGAAAAATGGTTGGTGCGTGTGGCAGCGGATGGCGTCACGGAAATCTCGCGGCGGCGTTCGCCGAAACGCGGGACGTTCGCGGATATTTTCGACGAGCTCGTTTCGATTCCGTCGCTGCTCGACCATCCGAATTTTTCGCTCGAAATTTTATTGATTCATGAAGCGGAAATTCGCCGCGTGCGCGGTGTACAAGAAAAACCCGCCAAGCGCACGCGTTTCCCGCGCGATTGGGACCGCCACGACCATCGCCTTGTGGCGGTCATTGCTTCGCGCGTGATGGAATCCACTGCCGACCTCCGCGCGTTTTTGCCCGATAATCTTCCGCTTGAATTCACCAACCGCGACCTTGCCGCGTGTTTGCGCAACAACTATCGCCGCGCGCAAACCATGACGTATGTGATGCGGCAGTGCGGCGTTTTGGAGATTGCAGGCAAGCGCGGGCGCGCGATTTTATATACTCTGCGCGGCGAAACGGAACGCGTGCTTTAATCCTCTGTTCGCACGTGGGTTTCCAGAAATTGTTTTGGGGTGAGCGCCGGAATGGGGGAGCGGCGATAATGTGTGAGATTGCGCGAGATAATAAACGATGCGCCAAAGGATTGCGCCGCCGCGATTTGGAGGGCGTCTTCAACATCGTTCAACGCCAGTGTCAACGCCCGCCGCGCCTCCTCTGTGCTGACAGGCGCAACCTCGACAAATTGCAAAAGCTCGCGTAAAAAAGGGCGTACGTCAGGACGCACCAAATACGCCAAATTGGAGAGCGAATGCCATGCCACGGCGGCTTGTCCGGGCGCGGCTTCTGCCCATTCCAATACACGGGCGCTGTCCTCAAAAAATTCGCTGCGTGCGAACGCAATATCGAGCAAAACGTCCGTGTCCAACAGCAGTTTCATTGATCGAGTTTGTAACGCGTCCGCAGCGCAGTCAGTCGCGTGTCGGCAGCGTTCGCTTGCACTGCGCGGAATTTTCCCGCCCAACGGCGCGCAAAAGGACGCGCTTGTTTCTCGCCCGGCAGCGGCGCTTCACGCACGAATCCCTCGATGAGCGCCGAGACATTGGTCTTGCGCGCGTGCGCCAGTTTTTTGGCGCGGCGCAAGACGAGCGGGTCTATCGTCAGCGTGACTCGTGTTTTCATAGTATGTATTGTAGCATCACGTATGCATTTGTTACAAATTCTGTAGAGTTTTTCTCGTGCGCCAAATTCTTCACCTCGACCTCGACGCGTTTTATGCGACCGTCGAAATGCTGCTCAATCCCGCGCTGCGCGGCAAGCCGCTCATTGTTGCGATGGGCGATTTGAAAACGCGCGGCGTGGTCGCCACCGCGTCGTATGAGGCGCGCAAGTTTGGCGTCCACAGCGCCATGTCACTGCGCGAGGCAGTGCGTCTGTGTCCCAAAGCGGTGTTTGTGCCGGCGCGGCATTCCATTTATTCCGAACACTCGCAGCGCGTGATGAATCTTTTGCGCGAAACATCGTCGTTGGTCGAACAGGTTTCGATTGACGAAGCATATTTGGAAATCGAAACAGAGCGCGATGGTGTTGCCGTTGCTCGTGAAATTCAAACGCGCATTCACGACGAACTGCACTTGTCTTGTACCATCGCCGTCGCGTCTAACAAACTCGTTTCCAAAATCGCGTGCAACACGGTAAAGCCGCGCGGATTTATCGTCGTGCCGGAAGGCACGGAAGCGGAATTTCTCGCGCCGCTGCCCGTCGGCAAAATGCCGGGCGCGGGACAGGTGACGCGTGAAAAATTAAAAGCGCGGTGGAAGGTGGAAACGATTGGGGATTTGGCGCGCGTCCCGTTGGAAGAACTGCGCGCCGCGTTCGGCAAGCACGGCGTCTATTTGTCTGAAGGCGCGCACGGCTGGGACGATTCGCCGATTGTGACCGACCGCGCGACGAAAAGTATTTCGCAGGAAAATACATTCGAGCGCGATGTGCGCACGCCCGATGTGTTGTATCACTATCTCGACGAAATGAGCGCGGGCGTCGCGCGCGAATTGGAGCGCGAAGAATTGTTGGCGCGCACGATTGTGTTGAAATTGCGTTATGCTGATTTCACGACGCTGACGCGTCAAACGACGCTGCGCGCGCCGATGGCGGACGAAAACGTGATTCGCAAAACTGCGCGTGAACTATTGGACAAACATTGGGACCGTGAACAAGCAGTGCGTTTGCTCGGCGTTGGCGTGCACAACTTGGTGGAACGTGATGCGACGTGGCAGATGGAATTGGAGATTGGAGATTGGAGATTGGAGATTGGAAGTTAGAGATTGGAAATTGGAGGTTGGACGTAGAGACGTTTCGATGAAACATCTCTCTATCGCGACGGAAACAGCGAACGCGCAATGAGCGCAAGTCCCCCGACAAGCAGAATCAACATGCCGAGCGTGACAAACAACGTCGTGGGCGCGAAATATACTTGCAGGTTGGTGAGAATGCCAATGAGCATGACGAGCAGACTGCCGCCCGCAAGCAGCCAGCCGATGACGTTGCGATAATTGAAAAAAAGAATGGCAACCCCGATGAGGAAAAAAATGAGCGTGACGCCGAACGCGGACACTTGTCCCAAGAACGGCAGATGCCAGCCCCAAAACGTATTGGTGACAATGATTTGATTCATCAGCATGTACCCGCCCGCGAGCGCCATGATGACGCCAATAACAAACATGCCGATGCCGCCCGGAGTGCCGCCTGCGCCGCGTTTCATAAACTATGCTCCTTGTGAAATGCGCGTATTATACGCGCAAATCGCTATTTTGGCGGAACGCAAAAAATTGGTGAGTATCCGCAGCTCAAGAAATAGATTCATTTTCAAACCTTCGAGGTTTCTGGAAACCTCGAAGGTTTTGATAATGGGCAATCCTAAAATAAACCGCGCACTACCAAGGCAAACCCGACAATGACCAGCGGTATTCCGATGATGGCGCCAACTACGGTCAGCGTTGCCAGGATGCCCAACACCAAGAATACAAACCCCAGCACCACTGCCAGCAGTCTTCCGGTCATGCCCAAAATGAACGACACCAAATTCCACAGCCACGCCAACGGCGCAAGCAAAAGCGGGGTCTTGTCTGTACGCGCTGCCATTGTAAGTTTTCCTCCTGCGCGATTTACGCACGCGCGAAAAAAAAGTTGCACCGGGCGCGCAAACCCTACGTTTGTAACTTCTGCCCCGCGCCTGCAACTTTTTGGCAGGTCGGTGTGTATGAATAGTGAATCATGCACAATTCCATTTTTCTTGTGTCCCCCGCCCCGGTGTGGAGCGCGCCGCTCGTCCGCAAAATGAATGTCCTGAGCAAATTGGAGGACGCGCAGCTCGTCGCGCAGGCGGTGCAAGGCAATCGCGATGCGTACGGCGAATTGGTGCGGCGACATCAGACGGCGGCGTACAACGTCGCGCTGCGCGTGGTCGGCAATCGCGCCGACGCGTTGGATGTGACGCAGGACGCGTTCGTGCGCGCCTATGACGCGCTGGCGACCTTTGACATGTCGCGTCCGTTTGCGCCGTGGCTGTCGGCGATAGTGACCAACCTCGCGTTGAATCTGGCGCAACGCAAACGCCCTGTATCGGAACTGCAAGAACATTTCGCCGCGTCGCCGCAGTCTGACCCGGCGCAGCGCGTACTGGAATCAGAGCAGCAAGCGCGTGTGCGCGCGGCATTGCGCGAACTGCCGCCGACGTGGCGCGCGGTGATTGAACTGCGCCATTTTCAAGACATGTCGTATGACGAAATTGCCGCCGCGCTCGATTTGCCGTTGAGTGATGTGAAAAGCAATCTTTTTCGCGCGCGGCAAAAATTGAAACAGCTGTTGGGGGTCGCTGAATGAATTCGCATCTCGACCCCAACACTCTGCAAATGTATTTCGACGACGCGCTGGAAGCAGCTGCGCGCGCAGCTGTCGCCGCGCATCTGGCGCACTGCGACGTGTGCCGCGCGGAATTGGACGCGCTGTCCGCGGTGGCGAACGCGTTTGCGTCGTGGCGCAGCGAACCGATTCCGCGCGATGTGAGCGCGCCGGTGATGGCGCGTGTGCGACAACGCCCTGCGCCCCACACGCGCGCGCACTGGGGCATTGCGGCACTGGGCGCGCAGGCGGTGTTGGCTATCTTGCTTGCCGCGTGGGTTTTGCCGCAAGCGCTGCGCGTGTGGACCGGCGTCAACCTGCCGCAGCTGTTGTTGCCCGCGTGGAGTTGGGACGCGCAAATGTTTTCACTGCCGGCGATGCCGGATGTTTCATTGCCGCTGCCCGCGATGACAATATGGATGTGGGGCGCAATTCTCGCGGGCGCGGTTGTTCTTTGGTTCATTGGCAATCGTTTGATTTGGCGCACACTGTCGCACCAGCAGGAGGCATCGCAATGAGTTTGGAGCAGCTCGTCGTCGGGATTTTGATATTGTTGTTGTTGGGCGGCGGCATTGCCGCGCTGACGGTTTTGTGTGATGTGCTGTTTGCGCGTTTTGTGCGGCGCGCGCGCGCGGTCGCGGCGCAAATGCCCGTCCGCGCGCTGCTTGTCGGCGTCATCAATTTTCTTTTTTTCGGCGTGATTGCGTTTGGGTTGTTTGCTATCGCACAAGAGGCAGAAAACAGCGGCGCGGACGGTTTCGCAGGAATCATTCGCCTATTGGCGCTTGCCGTCGTTTTGGTCTTGTCCTCTTTTCTCGCGTTGGGCTTGACGGCGAGCGCGCGTTGGGTCGGCGAAAAAATCGCGCCGGACGCGAGCGCAGTGCGGCAAATTATTTTTGGAATCATTGTGTTGGAATTGGCATCGCTCGCGCCGTTGGTCGGCTGGATTGTGGTGCCGCTTGCAGCAACGTTGGTCGGTTACGGCGCGGTGATCGTGGCGTTGGTGCGGAGAAAAAGCGCAGGTCAGTAATCCGTAATCGGTAATCGGTAATCAGTAATCAGCCACTGCTGCAATCGAAAATCAGAAATCAGAAATCAAAAATCAAAAAGCAGACATTTCTCGGCGGAGGTCTTATGGGTATCGGAATCGGTGATGTGACGGTAATTTTCGCAACGCTGTTGGCATTGGGGGTTGTGTTTCCCGGCTTGTTGGTGACGTGGCTGCTGCTGCTGCCGAACGTGGTGGAACGCGCGCAAATGCGTGTGACGCGCACGCCGTGGAAATCGTTCTTGCTCGGCGCGGGCGCGTTGATTGTGGCGGGAATTCCAATTGCGTTGTTGAACGCGGCGGCAGGTCCGCTGCAATTCATTGGCATCGTGAGCGCGTTTGTGCTGTTGACGATTGTGAGCATCGGCGCGGCGGGTGTGGCGGCAATGATGGGCGAACGTTTGCGCGGGCAGGGCGTGAACGCGACGACACCGGGCGCGTTGGTGCGCGGCGCGATTGCATTGGAATTTGCGATGGTGTTTCCGCTCGTCGGGTGGTTTATTGTGTTGCCTTTGGTGGCATTGGCTTCATTGGGCGCGGCAGTGTTTGCGTTCTTGCGGTGGGGGGTGCGCGCATCGCCGGTCGCAAATCGCGTATCGTCGCCGGTTACGTCGAGCGTTCCATTGAGCGATGCGCGTTAAGCCATCCGCGAGATGCCAACTGCCATGAAGCGTCGTCAATTTCTCACGTTAAGCGGAATCGCTGCTGCCTCTGTCGCGCTGGGCGCGTGCGCGCCGGCGCGCGAACTCGTCAAGCGCACGCGCGGGCAAACTGACTTGACGCTCGCGGCGCCGGCATCCGATGAAATTTGGCGCGCGTTGAATCGTTTGACGTTCGCGGCGCGCGCAGAGGAAATTTTGCGCGCGAACGAAATCGGACACGACGCGTGGCTCGAAGAACAACTCGCCCCCGAAATGCTCGACGATTGGGAATGTGATTCGCGTACGCGCGGCATGGATACGTTGTGGATGGACGCGGATTTGGCGCTGAATGTGCGCACCGAAGGCATCAAGCCCGAACTGCAAGGCGCGCGTTTGCTGCGCGCGGTGTACTCGCGGCGGCAGCTGTATGAAAATGTGGTCGAATTTTGGACCGACCATTTCAGCATTTCGATTGACAAATTCGACTGCTTGTGGCTCAAGGGCGTGGACGACCGTGAGGTGATTCGCAAACACGCGTTTGGCAATTTTGCCGATTTGTTGTGGGCGTCCATGCATTCGCCCGCCATGCTGCATTATCTCGACAATCAAGAAAATTTCGCGCACGCGCCGAACGAAAATTATGCGCGTGAGGTGTTGGAGCTTCATGCGTTGGGCGTGGACGCGGGGTACACCCAAGACGATGTGCGCGAAACGGCGCGCTGTTTGACGGGCTGGACGGTGAATCAAACCTGGCGGCGCGGGCGTTTTGAATTTAACGCGGCGCAGCATGACGACGGCGCCAAACATGTTTTGGGCGCGGCGATTCCGGCGGGGGGGGGGGAACGCGACGGCGAGCAGGTATTTTACGCGATACTGGCGCATCCCGCGCTGCCGCGCTTTATCGCGCGCAAATTGGCGCGGCGCTTTGTGGCGGATGACCCGCCGCCCGCGTTGGTCGAACGCGTCGCGCAAACGTTCACGCAAACGCGCGGCGATATCAAATCGGTTTTGCGCGCGCTGTTGCATGCCGATGAATTTCGCAACGCGCCGCCGAAATACAAACGTCCGCTCGATTTGGTCGCGGGTGCGCTGCGGCAGTTGAACGCGGAAACGAACGCGGGCGCGCCGCTGCAAGACGCGTTGACGCGAATGGGGCAGCCGTTGTTTCAATGGGCGACGCCGGATGGGTTTCCCGACACGACAGCCGCGTGGAAAAATAATTTGCTGCCGCGCTGGCAATTTGCGATAGCGTTGGCGGCAAATGAAATGCAGGGCACGCGGTTGGATTGGGAAAATCTCGCGCAGGTCGCGCGCGATGCTTCGTTCGGCGGCGCACTGCAAGGATTCAGCGCGCGTTTGCTCGGCTACGAGTTACCCAAATCAATTGTGGACGAATTGCAATTGCAGTGGCGCGCAGTAAACCCGGTGTTGACTTTGCCTGCGGCGTTGGCATGCGTGCTGGCTTCGCCGCAATACCAGTGGAAGTGAAAGGAATTGATGATTTGCGATTTATGATTTTTGATTTGAGCTCGAATCGTAAAATCATAAATCATCAATCAGAAATCAAAAATGATTTCGCGTCGTACGTTTTTGCAATCCGCGCTCGCAGGTTTGACTTTTAGTGTATTTCCGGTGTGGATGCCGCGTCTGGCGTTCACGCCGCACAATGCCGCGCCGCGCGGGGATGTGTTGGTGTGCTTGTTTTTGCGCGGCGCTGCGGACGCGCTGAATATCGTCGTGCCGTATGCGGAAGGGGAATATTATCGCCAACGCCCGACGATTGCAGTGGCGCGGCCCGATGATGCGCGCGTGAAAAGCGAACTGCGCGCCCGCGACCTTGACGGATTCTTTGGACTGCATCCCGCGCTCGCGCCGTTACTGCCCGCATGGCAGCAAAAAGAATTGGCGTTTGTACATGCGTGCGGCGCGCCGGATGAATCGCGTTCGCATTTTCAGGCGATGGAGCTGATGGAACGCGGCGTCGAAGCCGTGAGCGGTCCCGCGTCGGGTTGGTTGGGGCGGCATCTGGCGTCGCTGGATACGCAAAACAATTCGCCGCTGCGCGCGTTGAGCATCGGCGAACGCGTGCCGCGTATGTTGCAAGGCAATGTGCCTGCGACGGCGCTGCGTTCGATTGCGGAGTTTCATCTCAAGGGCGACGGCGCGGCGGTGCAGGAGATGCAGCGCGCGCTCGCGCGTTTGTATTGCGACGACGCGTTGTTGGGCGAGAAAGGACGCGAAACGTTGGACACGTTGGCGTTGATTGAAAAATTGAACGCGACAGAGTATGCGCCGCGTCACGGTGTGCAGTATCCCGATTCGGAATTGGGCATGGGGCTAAAGCAAGTTGCGGCGTTGATGAAAGCGGAGGTTGGATTGGAAGTGGCGTGTGTGGACGTGGGCGGTTGGGATACGCACGTCGCGCAAG